>JAJYOT010000043.1 GCA_021796015.1 bacterium | reverse complement strand
GTCGATTCGGTGGCACGCCTTTACCGCACCGCCATTCGAGATTCCAAGGATGTTACGGCGGAAGATTTTTCATCGGAAGAAAGACTTCGCCTTTTGGCCCAAAATGACGCTCGCGGAAAGAGAAATCTTTTGATTTTCAGCCTTGCGGCGTTAAAAACCGAGATTGAAAATAAAGATCCGCAGCTTGGGTTTTTGCGCCGAGATTTGGAGCGGGAGCTAGGTTCAAGCGAGCAAAAACGGACTGAATATTCCCAGGCCGCCTTGGAACTTCGCAATGCGTATTGGAATGCGGTCGCCGTTTCTCCAAGAGCCGAAGCCGCGTTTAAGTCTCTTGAAGCGGATCATCAACAATTAGATTTGTCCAAGGCCGCGTTGATTGATTCTTATTTCGCCTCGCCCTTGAAAAACGACGATTTTATCTTGAAAGACGGGCTTTTGGACGATTATCTCAAGGCCCAGCAGATTTTTGACGAGGATTTAATCCGAACCTTGGACCTAAAAGAGGTTCAAGGAAATGCCGAACTCATTCGCACGCTCGACGCTCTCTATGACGTTCACAAGAGCCTTGATCGCCAGATTGATTCCAAAGAATCCGGGCGCGGAATTCTCGCCTTGGACGCCTTGATTATGCTTGAAAAATCCCGTCTTTTTGCCGAACGATGGGAAGGGCGCTCGGAGCAGTCCATCAACGCCGTCGCCCTCAAAATCTCCGAATTGGAAAATAAGAGGGCCGATTGGCTTAAGCACGGTTCCAAACTGTATCCGCTCTACGCCCAAACCCGCGTGGATAAGGACGGCCGCCGTTTGTGGGCGGTGGAGGGTTGGTTGACTCAAGAGGAACTCGCCAAACGCGCCTCTCCCGCGTATAAGGGGGACGATCAAATCGTCGATGTGGGTGGGCGCTATTTCCTTAAATCGAATATGAAAGTTGAGTTCGTCAGGGGAGCGGACGCTTTCGAGCGGCAAAAACTAGAAGCAAATAGCGGCGTCAAGGACGATTCTCGCGTCATCAATTTGGCGGAACGCCTGAGTCAATATGATTTTGCCTCGGAGGACGGCCAAAAGGGTTATTCCGTTCAAGAACTTTTCGGGGCCCAAGGCCTTTTAAGCAACGGAAAGGTTCTTTTCTTCGAGGCTTTCAATTCTAAGAACCCAGGGCTTTTGCATTACCGGTTGCCGGCCTTGGCGGCTTGGGCGAGGTCGCCGGATCAATACGAAATTTATGTCTATACCGGAAAAACGGCTTTGCCCTCGGATAAGTTCCAGACTCTCGAATCTCTCAAGGCTTCTTCTGTAAAGGGAGATTTCAGTCGAGTCTATCTTTCCAAAAAAGGAGCCGGAGATTTGATGGATTTCTTCGAGACCAGGCGCCAAGCGGAACTTCGGGCCGGATACGCGGAGCTAAAATTAGCGGGATATGGTTTCGCGAGAAATGAAAAAGGAGAAGTTTCGGACGTTTATCTCAGCCGGGATGATTTCGACGCGGCTAAAAAAGCGTTCTCGGATGCGGATGGGGGGATTAAGGAAGCGCAGATTCGCCTCATTAAGGCCGCGAAAGATCTGGGAGAGTCGGATAAAAAGGAAAAAGAAGCTCAGAAAATAATGCTGGAAGCCGTGCGGGCCGAAAACGAGGTGGAGAGAAGCATCAAAGAGAAAGTTCTCGAGAGGTATCCGCGGAAAAACAAGGAATTGGCGGCGAACTACGCTCAACGGATAGGCGAAGAAACCAAGAAGGAGTTATCTTCTAACGGCCAGTATAAAGACGCTCAAAAACGCGTCAGCTTCTTATCCAAAAAATTGGATACGGCTCGCGATAATTTGAAACTCCAGAAAGCGGTGTTTACGGACGCCAAGAAACAAGTGAAAGAGGCCAATACCATTAAAGAGCGCTCGAAAACTTGGAGTCTTTACCGCAGCCGCGATTTGATTTTGGGGTTGGATTCCCGTGGAACGGTTCTTCATGCCCAAGCTTCCCCGGTTTACGGCCGTTCCGTCTTGAACGATCGCTTGTCGCCTCAAAGAGCCGACGTCTATGTGCGCGGGCCGATTTATGCCGCCGTCATGGATTCAGAAGGGCGCTTAAGACAATACTATACCAGTTCTTCGGGAATGGATCAGGCCGCCAAGTCCTGGACATTGAAGTCAAAGACGATCGACGGCAAGAAAAACATATTTAACGCGAAGGCAAAAACGCTCAACCCTGGTTTGCGCGTCAGTCATTATGAAGTTTGGGTGGGACGGGAGGGGCAGACTCAAGGTCAAATCCAAGAGGAAATAACCAAGGTTTCCGCCGCGGTTAAGAAAGATATGCCAAGCAAACAGGGTGAAAGCCCGGAAGATTATGCGAAGCGCATTGCCCTCGAAATTAAGGCTCGTTTGTCGAAGGAAGGAATCGATGAATTACCCGTTCTTTTGAATCAGCGCTATTTGGAAAAGAGCGCTCAAAACGTTTCCTCCCATCTTCCGTTCAAAAAATACTGGGGCGTGATGCCTTGGCGTTGGGGAAGTTTGATCATGGAGGTCCCGCGCGAAATCGTGGGTTTCCCCGTGGAGTGGGCGGGGCGAGATCCAAGATTTCAGCATTATCTTGGGCGCGTCGCGATGTATAAGACTGAAGGCGGAGAGACGGAACACCACGGGTTTTTCCGCAATATCGCGGGGGCCTTGGATGTGCTTAACTTTCTTCCGGACCCGGTCACTCCTTACTACGATTTAAGCCAATTCCCGTCTGATTTGCGCGTCGGGCGTTCGACTCTCATGCCCGGAGACAGCGAAGCGTCTTTAAGCGGACGTTATAAAGATGCGAATGTTCATTTTGGCGCTCTGTTTTTAGAGCGACTCCTTCGCTATTACCAGGAAGACATTAATGCCGCGCGCTTGAGGACCCTCGCTCATTTTAACGGAGGAGTGTCTGAGTTTGTCATTAACGAGATGCAGGGCCGGAGAAAAACCTATGAGGAATCTAAAAAAGAAGGGTCTGTGGGCGAGGAAGCCTTGGCGAAAGCTTTAAGCGATAAGGAGGTGGGCTTGTCTCCGCGGGCTGATGGATCGGGGAAAATCGTTTTGTCGGGAAATCCCGAGGATATTTGGGTCAACCGCGCGCAGAAAACGGTTCATATTGAAGCCGGGGCGCAAGAGTATCAATCCGATTCCAAAGAGGTTCATGGATACGTCAATCAAACAGAGAAAGAACTCCCGTTGAGAAAAAAGGACCTGGCGAGTCTTAAGAAAAAACAACTTGAAATTGAGCGCATGAGAAAGGAAACTGCGGCCCAGGACTCAAGCGTCAAAGCCGCGGCGGATCGGCTTCATGAAGACGTTTATGGACGGGAAATTCGGGTCCTTTCACAACAGGAAGTCGAATCTCGCCTCAAATCCGACCGGGCGCGAGATGCGGCCTTGACGCGCCAGGTTTCTTGGTGGCGGCGTTACATTCGCCGCTTGGAAAAACTAGAACCCGCCCTTCAGGTTTCTTTTATTCCGCATGCGGCGATTTCGCTTAAAGATAAGATTTTATCCTATGCCGCTAAAATCATGCTTTTCCTTGGCTCCGCGGCGGGAGTTCTCGGAACGCTTTTTAAGAAGAAAAAGCGGAGAAAGAATGTTCTATAATTCTAAGGAATGAACATAAAAACGTCGGCGCTGATAGTCTTGGCCCTTTGTTTTTTTAAAGGAAACCTCCATGCCGGAGCTTTTTCGCGGAACATCGTAGGCTCTAATGGCGTTATGCCGATGGCTTTTTTGGGAGCCGATAATTTAGGGACCTTGCCTCAAAATGCGGGTTTACCTTCGGATATTGGAATATCACCGACTTTAACTCCGGGGTTTTCTCCATCCGCTCTTCCTCAAACAATTCCCTCGGGAGTTTTTTTCGCGTTGCCGGTTTCTCCCAATTTAACCTTGAAATCGCCTGAAACTCATCCGTTGGCCAACAACGTCGAGCCTGTTTTGACGCCCGGTTCTTCCGTTCTTTCGCCCCGGAGTCAAAATGCTCCTTTATCAAAAAATATTCGGCGCCGAGAACTCGAGCTTAAGAAACCGCTCCAAAACTTGAAGGCTTGGGAAAACGGCGCAAAAAAATCGCTGGAAAAAGGTCGCCAAATCAGCGATGATTTGTGGCGGCTTTTGTCGCAGGGAAAATCTCAGGAGCGCTCGAAACGACATTTGTCCGGGGGAGAGTTAGGGACAGTCCCCAATTCCACCGGTTTACTGAATTTAGCTTTTCCATCTCAGACAAACCAGGAGCCAACAACAGAAGAATTAGGGACTGTCCCTAACTATGCGTCGTCGGTTTCTCAGGGGCGAGACCCGGCTGTTTCTCCGGTTGGAAAAATTCCTTCCCCTGAAGACGTCAATAATAAGTTTTTTTTGCGTTCGTGGGAAACTTTGCCTCAATCTTATAAGGTCGGAAACGGCTTGGGGGCTCATCTCCTTTCGGATATTTCCTTAATCGGCCGATTTCCAGTTTTAATTGTGATGACCGTTTCCCGGCGGATTTTAGATTTTTCATTGTTTGACCAGGTTAAGGGCGTCTATCAAAGTTTGCGCTCTCAGACTCCTTCCGATTTAAATCCGAAGTGGAATTTCTTTGTTTCTTTTTCTCCCGTTCTCAACTCGAGCGTTTCAAGGACTAAATTAAACGCGCTTGCGTTTAAGCAATTGCCGCCTCTTTCCGACTCTGAAAATTTGGCTTGGTGGTGGCTTTCCCTTAGTCTCTTGCCGATTCTAATCGCGGCTATTGTTTTCCGGCGTTCTTTCTTATGAAAAAAATAAAAACCTGCGCCCATTTAGCGCTATTTTTCTTGGCGGTTGGACTTGTCTTTTGGGGTTGCGGAGGAGCTCCGCGCAAAATTGTCGTTTTAGATTTCGCCGAAGGACGTGTGGTGGATCTCTCCATTACTGAGAAATTAACGGGAGTCAATGATTATGTTTTCTTCTCTCTCCCGAAAAAAAGTGAGTTCTTGGATGGCTATATTCAGGGAGTGATCACCGATTACGCGGATAACCCGATTCAGGGAGTGGTTGTTCGCGCGGTGGCTTCGGCTGAGGGACAGGAAAATCAAGATCAATTTGACACGGGCGAAAAAGCTTTGGCGGTTAGTTCTTTTGATCCGGGGGTCAGCGATTCAAACGGATTTTATCGGATTCGTTTTTCTCTGCCCATCGTTGATGGCATTGTAGACGTCAGGGGAAAATTGGTCTATAACCCAGGGTGGGAGGAAGAAAAATCCAATCTCGGAAAAGCTTATGAGCCGCAGATGAAACAAAGTCCCTTCAGGCTTTATTACGAGGAAAAAACCGGGATGATTGTTTTTGCCGAGGGAATCAGGAAAGTGATCGTGGCGCCGGTTCGAAGCTTGTCCGGAGGTTCTGCCGCTTCTCCCTTGCCGGGAACCTTGCCGCCCGCGGCTTCTCCCGCTTCTCCGAAGAAGAAAAAAGAAACTCCCGCTCCCGCCGCGCAATCGGAAGATAGTCTTTTTAAGGGGTTTGGTTTCGGCCCTTGATTGCCATGGATGTGGCTTACCTGGATTATAACGCGACGGCCCCTATTCGCTCGGAGGTGTCACGAGCCGTTGAACCTTATTTAAGAGAAAATTTTGCCAATCCCAATAGTCCTTATCGTTTAGGGCAAGAAGTGCGCCGGGCTGTGGAGTGGGCGCGAGAAGATGTTGCGCGTTTAGTCGGGGCCAATAACCCGCAAGAAATTGTTTTTACTTCCTCAGGATCAGAGGCTAATTCCGCCGCTCTTTATGGGGCGGCTTGGCATTCTCTCCAGATCAGCGGTCGGAAAAAGATTATCGTCAGTTCCGTTGAACATGACAGTATTCGGGAGATGCTCCCCGTCTTGTCCAGCCAAGGATTTAAAATTTACGAAACCCAGGTAGACTCAAACGGGCTGATTGATTGTGATTCTCTCTTTAATGCCATTGACGAAGAGACGGCTTTGGTTTCGGTCATGCACGCCAACAATGAGACCGGGGTGATTGAGCCCATTGAAAATATCGCGGCTTATTGCCGAGAAAAAGGCGTTTTGTTTCATTCCGACGCGGTTCAATCCGCTGGCAAAATTGAAATAAAAGCCGCGGCCTGGAGGGTGGATTTATT
Source organism: bacterium (assembly GCA_021796015.1). The sequence goes on along the minus strand of JAJYOT010000043.1, from coordinate 9,653 downwards.
GTCCATCTCAGGACATAAATTAGGAGCGCTTAAAGGCGTGGGGGCGCTCTATGTTCGAGAGGGAGTCAAACTTTTCCCGCTGATTTCGGGGCTTCAAGAAAAAAGACGCCGAGGCGGAACAGAAAACGTCGTGGGAATTGTGAGCCTTGGAGAAGCGGCGAAATTAGCTTTTGCAGATTTATCCTACTCATCCAAATATTTGGCTTGGCAAAAACAAATTGAGACGGCATGTCTTTCGGTTGAAGGCGTAACTTTAAATGGCGCCGGGGCCAAAAGATTACCGAACACTTCTAATTTCTCAATTGAAGGCGTGGATGGGCATTCCTTGTCGATTGCCCTTGATTTGGAGAGAATTTGCGTTTCTTCCGGCTCGGCTTGCGCTGCGGGACTTTCAAGTCCTTCCCATGTTCTACGGGCCATGGGTCTTTCCAAAAATTTAATTAAGGGCGCTTTGCGCATTTCCACCGGTTGGAATACAAAACAAGAAGAAGTCAGTTGGTTTATTCGAACTTTCCCGAGCGCGGTCCAAAAAATGCGCTCGGCCTCTTTGGTTTCTGCATGACTCAAGAACGAGCGGTTGTCGCGATGTCGGGAGGGGTGGACAGTTCGGTCGCCGCCGCTTTGCTTGTTGAGCAAGGTTTTGAGACGATTGGAGTGACCCTTCAGCTTTTGCCCGGCGCGCCCACGGGCTTTGGTTGTTGCGGGTCGCCGGCCGATATCGCGGATGCGAAAGCAGTGGCGTCTCGACTTAATATTTCCCATTATGTGATTACCATGGATGAGCTTTTCGAAGATAAGGTCATTCGTCCTTTTGTTGAGTCTTATCTTCGTGGGGACACTCCCAATCCTTGCGCTCTCTGTAACCGCTTTGTCAAATTTGGGCATTTGTTGGGGCTTGCGGAAGCGTGGAACGCAAAATTTTTGGCTACGGGCCATTACGCGCGGGTTCAGGACGGAAAACTTTACCGCGCTTGCGATGAAAACAAAGATCAGACTTATTTTCTTTACAATTTGGGCCCTAGCGAATTATCTCGGCTTATTTTTCCCGTGGGGGAACTTTCAAAGCCGGAGGTTAGAGATTATGCAAGGCGCTTGGGGCTTAAGACGGCAGATAAGCCGGAGAGTCAAGAAATTTGTTTTATCCCCAACCGCGATTATCGTGGGTTTGTGAAATCTCATCCCTTGAGTTCAAAAATTCAATCCGCCCTTAAATCCGGCCCAATCAAAGATATTTCTGGCCGCGAACTTGGTCGTCATCAGGGAACCGTGGGTTATACGATTGGGCAAAGAAAGGGTTTGGTGTCAGGGACGCCGGATCCGAAATACGTTGTGCGTTTGGATCCCGAGAATCAAACAGTGATTGTGGGAGAAAAAGAAGAGACGCTGGCGTCTCTTTGCGAGGTGTCCGACATGAGTTGGAGCGGTGGTCGGCCAATTTTGGAGGGTCGGGCCGAAGTTCGCATTCGTCATCGTCACATGCCCGCGTCTTCGAAGTTTTTATTGACGGAAAGCGGGCGGGTGCGCATTCATTTCGATTCTCCACAAAGAGCCATTACCCCGGGACAATCGGCGGTTTTGTATCATGGAACGGAGGTTATCGGCGGAGGAACAATTAGGGAGGTCTTACGGTGAAAAAAATATTTTTCTTAGCGGCTGTATTTTCATTTACGGCTTGCGCGTCTTCGACGCAACTTTTTACCGATTCGTCATCTCGCGCGATGGATAAGGCGGCTTCAAAGGTGCAGGTTCAGGCGGATGAGTCTCAGACTCTTTCATTTTTGGGAAATATTGATGATGCCATCGCGGCCTATTATCATGACCATGGGACAATTCCCCCGGACCTTAAGTCTCTGGTTCCTAAATACTTGTTTGAGATCCCCATTGTTGAGTTGGGAATTCCCAGCTACCGAAGCACTCGCTTGGTGACGGTTTATTCGTCCACGATTTTAAAAAACGGACAAGTTGACGGATCCAAAATTAAAAATACGGGCGGCTGGGGCTATGTGGTGAATGGGAGCCAGGTAATCGCTTTTGTGGACGCGATCGCGCCTCTGCGCTATCCTTTTGATTCCAACGCGCCTAAGTATTGGTATCAACAGTCTGGCGCGAAACTGACGCCTTAGTTTAGGATTTTATTTAAGAAAGCCTCGTTGTTAGGCTCGCGACCCAAGAAATCCTTCATGGATTCCATTTCGGGTCGTTCGCTTCCCTGCTCAAGGATTTTCTTGCGATACTCCATTCCGACCTGCGGGTTTAAAATTCCTTCTTTTTTAAAGCGCGAGAAGAGATCGTCGGCGAAGACTTCAGACCACAAGTACGCGTAATATCCGGCGCCGTAGCCGCCGAGAAGATGGCCGAAACTCGCGGCAAAATGAGTGTTCTCCTGGGGTGGGAAGAGACTAATCCAACCCATGATTTGATTGAAAAGCGTGTTCGCGTCATTGGGAATCGTCGCGTGAAGGGTCATGTCGGCAAGGGCCAAGGCCAGTTGTCTTAGATAAGCCAAGGATTCTCCCAGTTTCTTCGATTGTTTCATCTCATTGAGAATCTCTTTGGGGAGTTTTCTTTGAGAGTCTTGATAATGTCCGGAAATTTCATTTAGAACCTCGGGCTCCCAAATAAAATTTTCCATCATTTGAGAAGGCGCTTCGACAAAATCCAAGGCGACATTCATTCCAGAAAAACTCGCGTATCGGGCCTTGGTGAGCGTATGATGCATCAAATGCCCGAACTCATGAAAGAAGGTTTCCACTTCGTCAAAGTTAAGAAGGGCCGGGCGATCGGCGCGGGGCGGGCTGAGGTTTGCGACCATCGCCGCCGAGGGCTCTTGATAGGCATTTTTAGTCTCGCGGCCGTTGACCAAGGGAAAAACCGCGGCATGCCCGAATTTTCCCGGCCTAGGATAGAGATCAAGATAGAAATGGCCGATGCGTTGGTTGGTTTTTGCGTCCCTAATTTCAAAAGCCCGGACGTCTTTGTGCCAAACATCCGGATTTTGAATCTCGGAAAATTGAACTCCCAAAATTTTTTGATAAGTTTTTAGGGTTCCTTCGACTACTTGATTGACCGGAAAATATTCCTTAATCAGACCCTCATCGGTTTTGTTTTGAGATTTGTGCCACTTGTCCAGGTAATAGCTTTTTTCCCAAGAATGAACTTTTTGGGCCTCGGGGAAATCTTTCTGCTTGATTTTGAGAAGTTCTTCAAGTTCTTTGTCTCCCTTGGATCTCAAAAGGGGCAAAAGTCCGTTTAAAAACTGCCAGACGTTTTCCGGTTTTTCGGCCATTCGGTCTTCCAAAGCCATATCCGGATAGGAGGGATACCCTTGGATTTTTGCCGATTCGTCCTTGAGCTTCAGAGCTTCTTGAAGAAGAGGAATGTTTTTTTGGGACGCGCGATTATTGAATTTAAATTCAATTTTTTTTCTTAGGGAAGCGTTTTCCGCTTGTTGCATGAAAGGGACATAGTCCGGGTATTTGAGGGTCACGAGATACTTCCCGCTTTCATTTTTTTGAAGTCCATTGATATAATCATCCGGCAGGCCGTTAAGCTCTTCTCGGTTGGCGGCGATAAAATCGTCGTTTTCATTAATGTTTTTTTGAAACTCCATCGCGATTTGACCCAGGCGTTCGTCAATGACTTTCAGCCGCTCTCTCGCTTCGGGTTTAAGCCCAATTCCGCCGGATTGAAAACTTTGGAGGCTACTTTTAAGTAATTCGGAGTCTTTTTCATCGAGATTCTCTCTTTTATTGGCGCACTGGCGCAAAATCTTGTAAAGGGCCTCGTGATCGATATTATTTCCAAAGTTTTGGGCTTTTTCTTCAATTCTCTCCGCCGCCTCTCGGATTTGAGGGTTGGGGGAAACTTGGCTGAGGAAGGTGAGAGGTTGGATTTTATCCGAGTAATTCGCTGCGGCCGCTTCAAGGGCTTTCGCGGTATTCTCAAAATTAATTTGATCTTGGGGAACCGAGAGAACTTTCTTAATTTCTATTTGATAGCGGTCTTCAGCTTCCTGATATTGCGCCAACATTTCCTGGGGAGTGAGGAAAAACGAGAGGTCGGGCCCCGATAAAGAATGACCGATTCTTGAGTTTTGGGGAATGTTTTCCCTGATTTCCCCAAAATCAGCGGCAATCGAAAATGCGTTTTGAAAAGAAAGGCACAAGACCAGAAAAAGGGCGAACCAATTTTTCTTAGATTGGCGTTGAATATTCATAAGGTTAGGATAAACCAATTTTCGAGGTTCAGTCAGGGTCTAAAGACCTAGACGCCGCCTGGGTCTTTGGGGTTGCGCCAAAGATAAACGGGGGCATCCAAGGGAACAAAATAGGGCTTTGAGCCGTATAAGAGGTGTGGTATACTAAAATGAATATGAGTTTTGGATCGCCGATAGTTAGCCAGGAATTAAGTCTTCAAAAAGAGGGGCAAGTCAGCCCTGAAATCCGCTGGTTTTTTGAATTTCTAAATTCACCCGCGATGGGGTTGGACGATAAATCGCCTTTGGAGTCTAAACTCCCGCGCTTGGGCGTTTGGAATAAATCAGGCGCTGATATCCCCGTATTTACAGGCGAATTTTGGACTTCGCGCCAAAGGCAAGGCAATTCCGTTCATGAAGTGTCCTACCGCGCCTGCTTTAAGCCTCAACTGCCGCGTTTTTTTATTGAACGCCTGACTCTTCCGGGAGACAGGGTTTATGATCCGTTTCTTGGACGCGGGACGACCGCGATTGAGGCGGCGCTTTTGGGGCGCATTCCCGTTGGAAACGACATAAATCCGCTGAGCAAAATATTGGCTCGTCCAAGGTTGCGCGTCCCCGACATGGAACAAATTTTAAGGCGCTTGGATTCCATTCCAATGGATAGGAAGTCACGGGCGGAAATCGATTTAAGCATGTTTTATCACCCGATAACGGAAAGCGAGATAGTTTCCCTGAGAACCTATCTCAATCAAAGAGAAACCGAGGGAAAAGAAGATGATATTGATCGTTGGATTCGGATGACGGCGACCAATCGTCTGACGGGTCATTCGAGCGGATTTTTTTCCGTCTATACGCTTCCTCCCAATCAGGCGGCATCCCAAGAGGATCAAAAACGAATCAACGAGAAGAGAAATCAAACTCCCGAATATAGGGATATTCGAAAAATTATCCTCAAAAAAACGAAAGCCCTAATGAAAGATTTGACATTGAGGGATATCGAACGGTTGAATTTTGCTTCCCGGAAGGCCTTGTTTGCCTGCCGCAATGCCGCAAAAGTTTTGGAGGTGGAACCCGAATCAGTGAAGTTGACGGTGACTTCTCCACCTTTTCTTGACATCGTGGAATACTCCAAGGATAACTGGCTTCGCTTGTGGTTTAATGGAATTGACTTCGCCAGTATTTCTCCAAAAATAACGATATCTCGGGCGGTCAAGGAATGGGCGTCCGTGATGAAGGATGTTTTTCGCGATTTGCTCCGAGTGACCATGCCTGGAGGCTATGTCGCTTTCGAGGTCGGCGAAATCCGCAAGGGAACTCTTAAGCTCGAGGATTATGTCATTCCGGTTGGAATATCCGCGGGTTTTAAATGCCTTTGCGTCATGGTCAACGAGCAGCGGTTCACGAAAACGTCGAATATCTGGGGCATCGGCAATAATTCTCTGGGCACGAATACGAATCGCATTGTTATTTTCCGCAAGGAGGCGCCGTGAATTATCCCAAGACCAAGGATAGGGAAAGCCTCGTCTCGGACGCGGTTTATGTCCAGCGACTCGAATCCATCGTCAAACATATGATTGAGCCTCTCAAGGACGTTCCCTTTCGGCTCGTCATTGAATCTCTATCGGGCCATCGCGTGGTTCCATTTAAGCCGTCTGATGAAAAAGACGGCTCAAACAGCTTTAAAAGGTATATCAATAAAGAGGGCATCAGAAGTCGGCGTCCCAATGAAGTGGGCAATGCCATTGAAGCTTTTGTGGAGAAGGCGCTCATCGAATCTGGGGCGAGGAAGGCGGGAAAGCCGCAAGTAAATGGAAAAACAAAGTCGGCGGGTTATCCCGATTTGGAATTCGTGGACCAAAACGAGCGCCGTAATTATCTCGAATGCAAGACGTTTAATCGGAAAAATGTGGAAACAACCCAGCGTTCATTTTATCTTTCCCCCTCGGAAGATTTTAAGATTACCCAGGACGTCCATCACTTTGTTTTATCCTTGGAGATGAACCAAAAGAGTCCCGGCGTCTATTATTGCCAGGGCTGGAAGATATTGTCTCTGGAGAAGCTTTTGGTTGACGTCAAGCATGAGTTTAATTCCGACAATAAAAGACTTTACGCGGGAGAGCTTCTTTTGGCGGAAGGACATTGAGGCGGCTTTAAGTAATGCCTTATCGATAAAAAATTATTCCTGTATCTCATTTTTCCGCCACAAAAGATAAACCGCAGGGTAGATGAGAAGTTCAAGCAGAAAGGACGTGAATAATCCGCCGACCATGGGGGCGGCGATCCTTTTCATCATGGAGGCTCCAGCGCCGTGAGCAAACATCGCGGGCAAAAGTCCCAAGAAGGCGCAAGAAACCGTCATCAACTTGGGCCGCAGTCTTTTCGCCGCGCCGTCGTGAATCGCGTCCTTGAGATCGTTTAAGGTATTGAGTCGTCCGGTCGAGGCCCGGGCCTTTCTTTCCAGGTTCAGATACAAAAGCATGAAAATTCCGGTCTCGGCGTCCAGACCTAAAAGCGCGATAAACCCGACTCCAACCGCGACAGACAGGTGATAGTCCAAAATCCACAAGAGCCAGATCGCCCCGATGGCTGAAAAAGGCACCGCTAAGAGAACAATTCCCGCTTCCATCCAAGAGCCCGTGTTAAAGTAAAGAAGAAGAATGACCAAGAAAAGCGCCAGCGGAATGATCAGTTCAAGCCGTTGATCCGCTTTTTTCATTTGCCGGTATTGACCGGTGAATTCGTATCGATATCCCGGGGGTGGGGAAACTGATTTTTGAAGAGCGGCTTTCGCTTTTTGGACGTAATCTCCGATATTTGAAGTGTTTAAATCGACATAGACGTATCCGGTCAGCTCCCCGTTTTCATCTCGAATCATGTCCGGGCCGAGACTTTTGCGGATGTCGGCGATTTCAGCCAAGGGAATTTGAGCCCCGCCGGAAATGGGAATTAGCGTCTCCTTGATTTTTTCGATATTATCCCTAAAATCCGGGGCGTAGCGGACGTTGACGGGGAAACGCTCTCGGCCTTTGATGACGGTCGTGAGATTTGCTCCTCCCAAGGCTGCGGCGACGACCGAATTGGCTTCATCCACCGAAAGATTGTAGCGGGCCAGGGCCCGGCGGTTAAGATGAATATTGACGTAATAGCCTTGGGCGCTTCTTTCCGCGACCGCTTCGCGGGTTCCGGCGACCGTGCTTAATGTTTTTTCAATTTGAACGCCGAGGTCTTGAATGCCCGACAAATGAGGCCCAAAAATTTTGATTCCCACCGGGGTTCTCATGCCGGTCGAGAGCATATCGATGCGGTTTCGAATGGGCTGCGTCCAAATATTGGGAAATCCGGGAATCTTGAGTTTTTGATCCATTTGAGAGATTATTTGTTTGTAGGTACTTTTGCATTTCCAAAAACCGCCGAAACAGGAAACGTTCGGCCAGTCTTTCCTTGGTTTTAATACGACGGTCGTCTCCATCATCGAAAGGGGCGCAGGGTCGGTCGAAGTGTCGGCGCGTCCGGCTTTTCCATAAACCGTTTTGACTTCCGGGAACGATTTTAGAATTTCATCTTGAATTTGAAGAACTCGGCCGGCTTCGGTAATCGAGATTCCCGGCAAAGTGGTCGGCATATAAAGGATGGTCCCCTCGTTCAAAGGGGGCATGAATTCGGATCCGAGACTTCGGAAAATAGGCAAGCTCAAAATTAATAGGGCAATCGCCGATAAAATAACGGCTTTGGGCTTTTCCAAAACCCAGCGAACGACGGGAGAATAAATTTTGAAAAGCCTTTGGCTGACGGGGTGTTTTTCCTCCGGATAATAGCGTCCTACCAATAGGGCGTCGGCGATTTTTTTGATCCAGGGGATTTTGAAGTTAAATCCCTCCATTCGCGTGAAAAGCATTCGGACGGCGGGGTCCAGGGTTACGGCTAAAATCGCGGCCAAGGCCATCGCGAAGGTTTTGGAGTACGCGAGGGGTTTAAATAATCGGCCCTCTTCTCCGGTCAAGGCAAAAATCGGCAAAAAGGCCGCGGCGATCACCAAGAGCGAGAAAAAGACCGAAGGACCCACCTCGCTCAAGGCCTTTAATCGAACTTCGTGAAAATCTCCCTTGCGGCCCGAGGCTTGCCATTCTTCCAGGCGTTTGTAGGCGTTCTCTACTTCGACAATGGCGCCGTCTACTAAAATACCGATTGAAATAGCGATGCCGGACAAAGACATAATGTTGGTCGTAATTCCCAGGGCCGACATCGGGATAAAGGCGAGAAAAATAGAGATGGGGATGGTCAAGATCGGCACGATGGCCGATGGAAAATGCCACAGAAAAAAGAGGATGACCAAACTGACGACCAGCATTTCTTCCGCGAGGGTCTCCGTCAGCGTGCGGATGGACTGGTGAATCAGATTTGATCGGTCATAAACCGGGACAAGGCGAACTCCCGGCGGCAAGGATGGCGCGATTTCCTTGATTTTTGCCTTGACGCGGGCGATGACGTTGAGGGCGTTTTCCCCGCTTCTCATAATAACGATGCCGCCGACGGCGTCTCCAAGTCCGTTTAAATCCGCGACGCCTCTTCTTCTTGAGGGGCCGAGGCTGAGAATAGCGACGTCCTTGAGCAAAACCGGAGTTCCGGTTTTTGGGTCGCGTCCCAAGGGAATTTGGGCGATATCCTTAAGGCCTCTTAAATAGCCTTTTCCTAAAATCATGAATTCTCGCCCCGAAAACTCAACGGTCCCGCCGCTTCGTTCGCTGTTGGATTCCGCCACGGCCTTGAGAACGCGGGTAATGGGAATTCCGTAACTCCAAAGGGCGCGAGGATTTATTTTAATTTGGTACTCCTTTTGATATCCGCCGATGGAGGCTACTTCCGCGACCCCGGGAACGCTTTGAAGCTGGTAGCGAATTTGCCAATCTTCAAGCGCCCGCAGCCGCGGCAAATCAAGCGTGTGGGAATCGTCCACCAAGGCGTATTGATAGACCCATCCTAGACTGGTCGCGTCGGGGCCGATTTCAGTCTTGACTCCCTTGGGAAGTTCCGCCGTGATTTTTGATAAATATTCTAAAACCCGGCTTCTCGCCCAATAGAGATTGGTGCCGTCCTTGAAAATCACGTAGACTAAGGAAATTCCGAATTCATTGGTCGCGCGAATGGCCTTGACCTGGGGCGCGCCCAAAAGAGCGGAGACGATGGGGTAGGTGACCTGGTCCTCCAAGACTTCCGGCGCTTGGTCCCATTTCGAGACGACAATAACCTGTGTGTCGGACAAATCCGGAAGGGCGTCCAACGGCATTTTTTGAACGGCGTAAAAGGCGCCTAAACTCGCGGCGAGAGTCAGCAAAATAACGAGAAATTTATTGCGCGCGGAGAATTCGATAATTTTAGAAATCATGAAGCGGCTCCTGGATGGAACTTTCTCGGCTCTTGGCCCGTATGATAGGTAGAGACTGCGGGATAGTTCAAT
>JAJYOT010000005.1 GCA_021796015.1 bacterium | reverse complement strand
TCTCCCGCTTCCAGCGTTTGAACATAATTTTCCAACTTTTTGAGAGAAGCCTCAAACGATTCTTTTTTGGGTTCTTTAGTTTCTTTGCTCATGTTTTTTTTCCTTGACCTCGCAGAAAATTTCGCCGTCATTGAGGCGAAGTAAGAGGACGTCTTTATTTTGAACGTCTTTTTCGGAACGAAGGACTTGAAGACCGGGCCATTTGCGGGCGACGGAATACCCGCGTGCGAGAACTTTGAGAGGACTGAGGGCGTCCAGGCGTCCGCTTTGAAGGGCCAAACGATTTTCTAAAATCTCAAGTTTAGTTGTGAGCGCGCGTTCAAGATCAGAGGCGGTTTCATCCAGCCTTCGGCTAAATTCTTCATACATTCGGCGCGGGCTTTTGAGAAATGGGTGTTGGGAAAAAGTCTTCAGTCGCTGTTCAAAAACTTGAATCAGGTTTCCCATATTTTGAGCGAGAGATCGTTTGAGGGACTTAAGATTTTGTTGGACATTTTGCGCGTCTGGAACCGCCATCTCGGCTGCGGCCGAGGGCGTTGGCGCGCGGAGATCCGCCACAAAGTCGGCGATGGTAAAATCAGTTTCGTGTCCCACGCAGGAGATAATGGGAATTTGAGATTCGGCAATGGCGCGGGCGACTATTTCTTCATTAAACGCCCACAGGTCTTCCAGACTTCCACCGCCGCGGCCGACCAGCAAAACATCGGTCTTGGGGAAATGCCGGTTAAAATCCTGAATGGCCTGGGCGATTTCAGGGGCCGCCGCGTCTCCCTGAACCTGGACCGGCAAAATGAGAACCTGAGTTTCCGGCCACCGGCGGGTTAAAACGTGGATGATGTCTCGAACGGCGGCCCCTTGAAGGGACGTAATAACGCCTATAGTCTGGGGATACTCTGGGAGAGGTTTTTTTCTCGCGGCGTCAAAAAGGCCTTCTTTTTCCAGTTTGGCTTTGAGTTGTTCAAAGGCCAGTTGCAATCCGCCTTTTTCCAGGGGTTCGATGGAAGAAAGAATCAGCTGTAAGTCTCCTCTTTTTGTGTAAACTGAAACGCGGCCGTTGACTAGAACCTTGAGCCCATCTTCCGGTTTAAATTTAATTCCCGTAGCCATTCCACGAAATAGAACCGCCGGGATTTGGGCCTCAGCGTCTTTGAGCGTCAAGTAAGTGTGGCCGGAGGGATATAACCGACAATTGGAAATTTCGCCTTCCACCCAAACCTGGGGGTAGGTTTGTTCGAGAAGGTCATGAACGCGAACACAGAGTTCCGAGACTGAAAGAGCCTTGGGACGTGAGAGGGGGAGGCTCATCTTGTGCGGGAAACGACTGACTTGATTAAATCCGGCGGGTATCCGATGTCAAGCACTTTGAGACGGCCGACGTTTTTTTGGGAATGGGGGAAAAGAAGACCGCGCTTGGGAAGCCCAAAGGTCAGCGTTTCTGTGGCTGTTATAAAAGCGCCGCTGTGATGCCCCGTGTCGGGGTTAATTCCGGAAGGGATGTCTATGGCAATCACTAGTTTTTTGGAACGCGCAATTTCTTGAATCATGAAATGGGCGCACCCGGTGGGCTTTCCACTGGAGCCGGTTCCCAAAAGGGCGTCTACGATGAGAACGGATTTTTCAAGCTCTTTTGAAAAGATCTCGTTTTCCTCAAAAGGGATGACGAGAACCCCGGCTTTTTGGGCGCGTTCCATCTGGGTAGAAACCAGGGGCGGATAAACTGCATCTTTTTTGGGTGGACAAATAAAGACCTGAACTAAAAAATTTTTCTCCGCTAAGAGGCGGGCGATGACGAGTCCGTCTCCGCCGTTAAATCCCCGGCCGCAGGCGATGGTTATTTGAGCTTGGGGCGAAAGACCTGGAAAGTCAGTTATTTCTTGAGTCGCGGCTTTTCCCGCGTTTTCCATGAGTTGCTCGGAGGAAAGACCATGACGCTCTTGGGCCCGCAGATCCAAAAGTCGCATCTCGGCGCTTGTCGCCGCCGGAAGACCGTCAAAGGTTTCCGAAATAATTTCTTGTCCCATGAATGCTAACGCAAGAATAATCCTAGAAGACTGAAAATGAGAAAGCTCATTCCAAAAATGAAAAACGCGGCATAGGGGGCTAAAATCAAGAGCCAGGATTTGGGCCCGGAAAACCGGTAAACGCTTTTAACTCCTCGCGCTTTGAGCGCGAAATTTAAAAAGGCGGAGAGAGCGAAGATCAAAAGAGAAAAATAGCGCCAAGGACGTTCAAGGAGAGAAGCGAAGGCCGCCACCGCCGTCAAACTCCAGGCGAAATCAGAAAGCCCGAAATAGACGAGGATAGATTTTGCCGTTTTTGGAGCTAACGGCTCGGGGCTTTTGATGGAGGCATACCAATGAATCAAGGCGGCCCATAAAAAGGCCGAAAAGAGATTCCAAAGGAAAATAGCTCCCGCCTTAAGGGTGAAAAAAACAAGCCCCCCGGTTTTAAGGCTATTCCAGAGAGACAAAGAAAGGGCCGCCGTTAAAAAGCCGCCAAGGGCCAAGGCCATGGGCGGACGAACGGTTATCTCTTCCCTGGCTTTGTCCGGTTCTTCCAGATAATCGTAAAAAATTTCAGAAAGGCTCATGAATTAATATCCTGTCCACAAATATTCCAGCCCCGCGCGGGGCATTGAAATTTGGCCGATTAAAGACGCGCTGGAAAGCGGCCCGCCCAGGAATTTGGAATTAAGCATGTTCAAAAGCTCATCTAAATTTCCATGTCCGCGAATAATTTTAGGCTTTCCTGATATGCCGCCGAGTTTGGCCGCCAGGGCCACCGCGTCATGAAAATCTCCCAATTGATCGACGAGATGATCTTTGAGCGCCTGGTTTCCTGAAAAAATGCGGCCGTCCGCGATGGGGCGAAGTTTTTCTTTTGGAATATCTCGCCCGAGGCTGACCGCGGATAAAAACTGCTCATAAGTATCATCAATAATTCTTTGAAGAAGACGCTTTTCTTCCGGGGTCATCGCGCGGGCGGGAGAACCGATATCCTTAAATTTTCCAGATTTTATCGGCGACATTTTGACCCCAATTTTATGAAAAAGACCTTGAAGATCGGTCGCGTCAAAAATAACCCCGATAGAACCCGTCAAGGTTCCAGGATGGGCGACGATTTTGTCGCAAGCGGAAGCGATATAGTAACCGCCGGAAGCGGCGACGTCTCCGAAAGACGCGACGAAGGGAATGTGCTTGGTTCTGCGGATGCGAAGAATTTCGCTGTAGAGTTCCTGAACCGCTCCGACCGAGCCGCCGGGGGAATTGATGTCAAGAATAATGGCCTTGACCCCGCGGGTATTGGCGAGTTTTATGATTCGTTTTTCCCAACCCTCGGCGCCGGAGTTATCCCAGGGGCGTCCGTCATCGGACAAAGAAATCGGCCCGTGAATGGCGACGACGCCAATTTTATCTTCCTTGGATAAAGCTAGAAAACTTTCCGCTTGCTTTCCGATATTGAAATCGGGGTTTGATGGGCGTTTTTTGAGGAGAAAGACTAACCCCAACAAAATCGTCAAGGCGTAAACCATGATGAGAGACTTGATCAGCTTTTTTTTGAGGAGCTGAGGAGAGGGCGTTTCCGGAGCGGAGGCTGGTTCGGGATTAAGATGATCCATTGTTTTTCCTTTTCATTTAACGAAGATGATGTTTTTTTACGATTTTTTGACCTGGCTTGCGTCTACGACTTGGTTTCTCCCTTGGTCTTTTGCCGCGTAAAGGGCGCGATCAGCTTCCTGAACCAGGGTTTCTGGAGCGGAGGCGTCTCTTGGAAAATGAGACATTCCAATAGAAACCGAAATTGAAATTGTTTCAAAAGCGATGGAAAATTTTTCGGCCTCTATCGCGGCGCGTATCGCTTCGGCCTTTCTAAGGGCTCCAGCGGGTTCCGCGCGCGGCAAGATGACGACGAATTCTTCTCCGCCGTAGCGGGCGACGAAGTCGGTTTCATAGACTGAGGCGTTTAAAATTTCGCCGACTTTTTTCAAGACCTGGTCTCCGAAAGGGTGGCCGTAGCGATCGTTAAGTTTTTTAAAGTGGTCGATATCGAGCATAAGAATTCCAAGCGTGGTTTTAAAGGTCCGCGCGCGGACGATTTCATGGCGGAGCCTTTCTTCGAATTCTCCCCGGCGATGCGCTCCGGTCAGGCCGTCAATGCGGGAGAGGTTCTCCACGTCTTGAAAGAGCTTGAGTCTTCTAAAAGCGAAGGCAATTTCTCCGGCGAAAATTTTTGAGTTTTTTAAGAACTCATCTGAATTGGAGCCATGAGGAACTTTGGCGTAAAAAAGACCTAAAACTTCGCCGTTGTCTTCAAAGGGGGTCACTATCGCCTCTTCCGGAGAATGGATTAAGCACGCTTGGCGATAGGAGAGAGAGTTTTGTTCGAGGCATTTCATGAGAGATGCGGCGGAAGAGCCGGGAGAATCGTGAAGGCCGCGATATAAGAGAGAGTCGAAATGGGCGTTTCCGCTTGAAGAACTCACGTAAAATGAATAGGCCGTCGCCCCCAGATATTGATCGACCGCCGACTCAAGAATGGGCTTGGTGTCTTCCCATCCCAAGGCTTGGGCGAGGCTTTTGACCGCCCCGTAAAGGGCCAAGGTCTTTTTTTGCTCGCGTTCAATTTTGACGCTTTCGAGTTTAAGTTCCGAAAGATGATTGGAAATTTCATCGGATTTTGCTATCAATTCTTGCAAGGAAGCCTTGGAGCCGGCGTCTTTTTTCTGATCCTTGGCGTATTCCGTATAAGCCCAAAAAGAAGCCACGCTTGACCAGAACCCGCAGGTCAAGGCCGTCTCTTTGAGATTAAGCGGAGAGGTCAGTGCGGTGAGGGCGCCCAGGAAAAAAATAAATCCCAAAATGCCCCAGAGAAAACGTTTTTGGGAAAACCTTGCGCTCCAGAAAATTAAAGCCGGGGAAGCGCAAAGAAACGGAAAAACCCAATTCATCCCACCACCTGGTTGCGCCCGCCGTGTTTGGCTTGATAGAGTCTTTCATCGGCAACGCGGATAATTTGGCTGGCGGTGGTCGCGTCTTGCGGAAAGCTCGCGACCCCGAGGCTTATGGTCACGGAAGTTTTTTCGCCGTTAAAGAAAAAGGGTTGGGCGGCGACCCGAACCCTCAAGCGATTGGCGATTTCGACGGCTTCCGTGCGCACAAAATTAGGCAAAATGAGGCAGAATTCCTCGCCCCCGTAGCGGGCCGCGAAATCTACGGGCCGAGCGAAAGAATTGAGAATAGCGGAAACGGTTTTAAGAAGGGAATCCCCGGCCGGGTGGCCGTAGCGGTCGTTATAAGACTTAAAATGGTCAATATCCATCATGATTAAAGAAAGGGGCGTTTGGCTGCGTCCGGCGCGCAGAAGCTCTTCTTGGAGTTGGGTTTGAAAAGCCCGGTGGCTGTAGAGTTGAGTCAGGGGATCCCTGACCGATTGAGCTTGAACCTGTTCATAGAAGCGAATATTTTCAAGGCTCATGGAAGCCATCGCCACGAAAAGCTCGGCGGCTTTTACTTCTTCGGCCCCAAAAGCGTCGGATTCTTTGGAGGTAATTTTAAGAAAACCCGCGGGCTGGCGCATGACCTTAAGCGGAATACAGATCCCGGACCGGTAAGGAGACAAGAGTTCGTGAAAGCGTTTGTCTGCCCAAGCGTCCCGGATCAGAGTCGGGGCGTTTCTGGTTTGGGCGAAATTGAGAAGCGGGTCTTGTCCGGGAGAAGCGACAATTTCAACTTGAGCCGAGGGAAAGCGAGAAGAGAGAATAGAAATCAAACGATCGTGAACCTCGGAGGCCGAAAGAGTATTGGCGAGACTTTTGGCGCTGGCGGTGAGGTTTTGGGAACTTTGAATTTGAGATAAGGCCTTCGTTCGATAAGCCTTGTAATATTCGACGTCTTTTTCTTCTTCTGAGATTTTAAGACGAAGGGCGTTGACTCTGATCTCGCGTTCCCGGCGAGAACCCAGAATCGTGTTTTGATAGACGCCCCAGGAAAACTGAAAAAGCCACAAAGCCCCCAGCTCAAGGAAAATTTCGCGGTTCCAGGGCGATTTAAGACGTGAGGCCGAAAGAAGCGCTGAGACCGAAACTAAAAAAAGAAATACGAACGGCAACTCTCTCTCTTGTCGAAGCCCCATCCATAAAAAAATAAATCCATAAAGGGGAAATAAAATAGGGGCTAGGTGCGAGTCGGAAACGGAAGCAGCGGCGAGGATGACAAAAGCCAAGCCTGAGAGCGTCAAGGTTAGCGTGCGAGAGGGCATTGAGTTTATCTAAAAAAACAAAAAAACCGTGGAGGTGGCGGGAATCGCACCCGCGTCCAAAAGAGGCCGACCCAGGTCACTACAGGCTTAGTCCGGCTTTAGTTTCATTCGGGGAAAACAGCCGAACGAGTATCCCCAAACTATCTCCGTTGTGTCTTTAGGCCCTCTCGACGGAAAAAGCAAGAAAGACCTGCATCCCGCTCATGACGTCGGAACTCCCCTAGCGGGCGTCAGGGACCGACGTAGGTCAACCGCGGATTAGGCGGTGGCCCAAGCCAGCTGTGTGTTGGCTTTTATTTTTTTTGGCCTGATTTTATCCTGGCTCAGACCTTCCAGGGCCTGCGACCGAGGGTCCGTCCACTCCTGTCGAACCTAATTCACCCCCGTCCTTTCATTATAACAGACCCCTGCGACTTCTTCAATGGAAAAATGTCAAAATGATGCGGATAAGTTTTTGCTGGCCCTGATTTAAATATATAATCGCGTTATGACCGAGTCTAAGCGAGAAAATGGTTGGTTCCAAGGTCAGTCTCAAAAGGAAACCATGGATGGAAGCGCTTCGGCTTCTTCGTTGCCTTCGCTCGGCGATTTATTAAAGGAAACCTGGCCTCTTTTTAAGGCGCGTTTTTGGGCCTTGATGGCGGCCGGGGGGCTTGGCGGAATTTTGACCATCGTCGCTGGAATGATCCCCTTTGGCCTGGCCCTTCTCATTTGGTTCGGAACTGGATATTCTCATTGGTGGTTGTGGGCGGCGGCGGGCGGCTTTTCGGTTTTTCTGGGTTTATGGGGAGTGAGCTGGACCCAGGTAGCCTTGATGGAAGTCGCGCTTGGAAATTCTAAGGACGCTCTTTCCATTTACCGAGAATCCTGGAATAAATTGACGCCTTTCTCCTGGGCGTGTCTTTTAGCTTTTCTCTCGGCCATCGGCGGAATTTATCTTTTCATTTTACCGGGTGTTTTCTTGGCTTTTTCGCTCAGCTTTGTTCCTTTTGTGTTTGTTTCGGAAAATATAGGAGGATTTGAGTCCCTCCAAAGAAGTTTGTTCTACGTGAGAAATCGCTGGATGGCGGTGGCCGGAAGGCTGATTTTCATCAGTCTTTCGGCGTGGATTCTGTCGAAGATTCCGGTGTTGGGTCTTTTTTCCGGATTTTTCACATTTCCCTTCGCGCTTATTTTTACGGCTCTTCTTTATCTTCATCTAAAAGAAACCGCAGGGCCGCCCGAGGCTTCCTACGGTCAAAAATTGATTCTTGTTTCTTTGGCCGGGCTTCTTATTCCCGTTCTTTTCGCTTTTCGCCTGGCGGCCTTATGGCCCTTGCTTCACCAGCGTTTCAGGGGCCAAGCGCAGGCGTTTTTATCAAGCTACCAGGGGATGCTGGGACCATGAGCGCGCTCAAGAAAAAAATTCCCCTGACCTTGGGCCTTTTATTATCGGGCGCCATCTTGTTCTATCTTTTTTCCAAACATTTCGCGGATGTTGAGGCCATTGGAGATAAAATCGAATGGGCATGGGTGTGGGTTTCCGCCTTCTGCGCTTTTGGAAGTTACTCAATGGCGGGGTTCGCTCTTGAAGAGGCGCTTTTAATTTTTGAACATAAACTTCTTTTGATGGAGTCTTTGGGAATCGCTTTGGTTTCAACCACGATTAATTATTTTATCTCAACCGCCGGAGCCAGCGGTTTTGCGTTGAAGGCGCATTTGCTCAGAAAGCGTGGGGTTCCCTATGGAACGACGGTTTTGGTTTCCGTTTTAAGTTCTGTCATTCTTTATTTAGTCTTGGCCTTGATTTTGGCCCAAGGGCTGCTTTATTTGATTTTGCGTCTTCATGGAACGACCATTTTGGTTATGGAGAGCGCGGCCGGGCTTTTGATTTTGTTGGCTGTCAGCGTCCCGATACTGGTCTTTTTGTTTAACCGAGGCATTCGCGGAAAAATCATGAAACGTTTGTCACGACGGGTTGAGCGCGGGATTTTTTTCTTTCTTAAGACGGGTATTCCGAAAGAAAGTTTTGAGGCTTTTGAGAGGCAACTTGAAGAGGGTCTGTCCCGGGTTCGCCGGGGGCGCGCGCAATTAACCCGGATGATTATTTTTACCGGTGCGGATTGGGTTTTTCTTATGAGTTCTCTTTATTTCGCTTTTCGCGCGGTCGGGGTCAGTTTGTCGGTCGGCTATTTGACCGCGGGGTTTACGATGGCGATGGCGGCGATGCTGGTGCCGATATTGCCGGCGGGCTTGGGCATCATGGAGGGTTCTTTAGCGGCGGTCTTTTCCGGTTTCGGAGTGGATTGGGACAAGGCCTTGGTGGCCGCCCTTCTTTATCGTTTGGCTTACCAGGCTCTTCCCGGTCTTGTCAGCATATTTGTTTTTTGGGGACTTAAAATTTCAGAACCTTCGCTGAGCCGTGCAGCGATGGCCGAAGAACAAAATCAGGAGGGAAATTCCCTCTGCGAGAAATAAAGGAGAAAACTAGTATGGAATCCAAAGAAACAATCGTGATTAGTTCCGGAGTTCGCACGCCTATCGGGCACATGGCGAGATCTTTATCCGGTCTTAAAGCTGAAAATTTGATGGCGCTGGCGGTCAATTCTCTTCTTAAAAAATCGCGGCTTCCTAAGGAAGCGGTGGACGGAGTTTTGGTTGGTTGGGTCGCTCAAAGTTTTTCCGCCCCTAATATCGCTCGCGTCACCGCGCTTAACTGCGGTCTTCCCGAAAAAACCCAGGCGGTGACGGTGCAAAATAATTGCATCTCATCCATTGAATCTATCGCCGCGGCCGCGCGTTTTATTCGCTGTGGGGAAGGCGAACTTTACATCGCCGGCGGGACTGAATGTATGTCCCGGATGCCTTATTCCATCGAAGGCTCTCGCGGCTTAAAAGAACTCAGGAGTTTTGACACCGTTAAGGCCAAGTGGGCGGGGCTTTTGGAAAGCTCAGAAGTGCGAGTGACGGATTCCCTGGAAGAAGGACTGACCGATCCGGTTAAGAAAATCAACATGGCCGCTACCGCGGAAGTTTGCGCGCAAATGTACGGCATTACCCGGCAGGAAGAGGACGATTACGCCCGCGAGAGTTTTCGCCGCGCGATTTCCGGTTGGAAGGCGGGCTTTTATGATTCCCACGTGGACAAGGCCCAGGTCCAAGACAATGTCGTCTTGGATAAGGATGAATATCCTTTTCTCAGGGAAGACCTGGTGGAAAAACCGCAAATGTTTGCCAAGGCGCCGCTTCTTTTTGATGGACCGTCTTATTCCCTTAAAAATTTTTATGCCGATTACGGAAAGTATGTCGAAGGCAAAACCTATCAAGAAGGCGACAAGGGAACGGTGACTTTGTTTAATTCCTGTGGGCGTTCCGACGGGGCGGCGGCGACGATTGTCTCAACCGAAAAAAAAGCCAAGGAATTGGGGCTTGAGATTTTGGCTAAGATTAAAGGCTGGGGATTTTACGGAAATAATCCCGCCCATATGGGGGTGTCTCCGGCTTTGGCGGCGCCGGTCGCCTTACAGCGGGCGGGAATTTCCTTTAACGATCTCGATCAAATTGAGCTTCACGAGCCTTTCGCGGCGACGGTGTTGTCCATTTTTAAAATCGGGCGCGAGAGGTTCGGGCATGATTGGAAATCAAAATTTGACTCTGGCGCCTTAAACCCCAACGGGGGCTCCATCGCCTTAGGGCATCCCTTGGGCGCGACCGGAACTCGTCTGATGCTCAACTTAATGCACGCGCTTAAGAAAAACCCCAAGGGCCGCTACGGGATGATTGCGGCTTGCGCCGGAGGCGGCATGGGCGGGGCGATGGTGGTTGAAAAGTATAATTAGGAGTCGTCTGAACTGATGACTTGGTGGCTGGAAATAGAATTCCAAAGAAAGCTTCCGGCATAAAGCCCCATTAAGGCCAGGGCCGCGCCCGCAATCTTAAATCGCGGGATGGCCCAAAAGCCAATGGCGGCGCCGAGGAACGCCCCCCAAACGGAGGAGAAACTAGAAAGCCAGGCGCTTTTTGAGTCCCGAAAACTCAAAATGGTTCCAGGAAAAGCCGACATAAAAAAGAAGGCGGCCGCCCCGCCGAAAGTCAGTATCCATGGGAAGGATAACGGGTAGCGCTTTCCCATGAATTTAATGACTACGGAACCGGCAAAAGAAAAGACGAACCAGGCGATAAGGAAAATCAAGGGCGAAAGACCAAGAAATTTTTTCCATATTTTTTTTTGCTTTTCCCGAACGCTGGAAATAGGGCCTAGAACGATTCCGATAAGGGCGGAGGCGACTAAGACCGGCCTAAAAATCGCGGTTTGATAAGCGCTATAAGAACCCAGTTCCTTAGAGGTTAAATTCCAAGAGACCATGAGAGTCACCAAGGATTCAGCTCCGACCATACATCCCCAGGCCATCAGATAAGGCCCTGCATAATCCCAGACGTCTCGAATAGCCGAAAACGAGAAAACTGGACGAATAAACTCTCGTATCTCATAGAAACATAATAAACTCCCCAACGCGCAACCCAAGCTCATGGCTCTCAAGAGTAAAGAAAAATTGATTTGGGGATTAAAAATAAAAGAGGCGGAGAAAACAACTAAGACGATAGCGCTGTAGGTTAATTCAAAAATCCCGCGGGATTTGAATTTTTGAAGTCCGGCCAAAAGACCTGAAGAAGTAGCGTATAGGAATTGCGCTCCGGCGTAAAGAACGCTCCAAAAATAAACCTCCGGAGAAATTTTGAATTTTCGCGCCAGCGGGGAATGGAAAATAAAGAGAAGGAGTAGGCAAAACCCAATCCAGGTAAGAATACTCCAGGTGAGGCTTGAGACTGCGAGCGTTCGTTTTTCTTCGGGGACTGCCGCGACGCGAGAGACGGCGGTAAAAAAACCAAGAGAAATAAATAAAAGCCATAATTTACCGGTGGCGAGAGTTAAACTCGCCATTCCGTATTGATTGGGGCCCAGCCAGCGTCCGGCCAAAACGTGCGTAGTCATCGCGACGAGCCTAGACAAGACCATAAAAGGCGCCAGGGCAAAAATTCCGCGCAAGAAAAGACGGGTGTTTGCGCCCCAATTGAGGCGTTCAAGGACTTGGGCCTTAAGACCGCCCGTATTCATCTTGAAACCGAACGATATCGTCTTCGCCGAGATAATTTCCGCATTGCACCTCGATCATAACGAGCGGAGTTTTTCCCTCATTCCCCAGCCGGTGCTTGGTTCGGGGCGGAATGAAGGTTGATTCATTGGCTTTGAGCGTAAAGATTTTTTCTCCTCTTTGAATGGTGGCGCGCCCATGGAGAACCACCCAATGCTCGCTTCTTTGTTTGTGGAGTTGCAGGCTGAGACGCCTGTGCGGCAAAACCTGAATTTTTTTGATTTTAAAATCCGGGCCTTCCTCGATAATAGTGTAGAAGCCCCAGGGGCGATAAACGGTGCGGTGAAGGCGGTGAATTTCCTCTCCTTGCGATTTAAGGCGTGAATAAACCTCCTTGACGTCCTGGGCGCGGTTTTTGGCGGCGACCAGTAGGGCGTCAGAAGTATCAATAACGAGGGTGTCTTTGATTCCAATGGCGGCAATCACGCGCCCATCGGTTTGGATATGGCAATTCTTTGTGTCCAGGAGAACCGTTTTTCCCTTGACGCGATTTCCATTCTTATCTGCCGCGATTAAACTTTCCATCGCGTTCCAGGAGCCGATGTCGGACCAGCCGATATCGGAAGAAACGACGGAGGCGTTTTTAGATTTTTCCATGACCGCGTAATCTAAAGACTCTTCCGGAACTTGGGAAAAAAGTTTGGGATTGATATCAATCCGGGAAAAACCACTTTTTGAATCCTCCGGAAAAGAGGCAAAGGTTTTAAGGCAAGCCGAAGCGATATCAGGGCGATATTCTTTGATTTCGTTAAGGAGGGTTTTGGCCGTAAAGCAAAACATGCCTGAATTCCACAGGAATTTTCCGGATGAAAAATATTTTTGGGCGTCTTTAAATGGCGGCTTTTCGATAAAGCGTAAGACGGAATGGCCTTTAGCCTCGATATAGCCATAACCAGTTTCAGGAGATTCAGGCTTTATTCCAAACACAACGAGACGTCCTTCGCGGGCAAGTGTCGCGGCTTTCAAGACCGCTTCCTGAAAAGGCTTGGAGCGGGAAATGAGATGATCGGCGGCAAGAACGAGAAGAATCGTATCTTCCCCATAGCGCTTAGCTAAGGTTAGCCCCGCTAAGGCGACGGCGGGAGCAGTATTTTTCCCAAAGGGTTCTAAAAGGTATTTGTTCTCAATCTTTTTTTTAACGCGTGAGGAGATCTCATGATAATCTTCTTTGATTTGAAAAAAAAGTTCTTTATTTGAGACGGTGAAAATTTCTTTGACTCCCGTAAGGCCTGCGGCCCGAAGCCAGGCTTTTTGAAGAAGGCTTTGCCCATCCGCTAGCCTAATAAAGGGCTTGGGGCGTTCTGAGCGGGAGACCGGCCACAGTCTTGAACCGACCCCGCCGCAAAGAATGACGGGAATCAGCGGGCTTTGTTTCATGGATGGGCCAGGGCCGGGTCTTTTCCGCTTTGGAGCAGCTTAAGGTCAGATTCTGCCATCATTTTGACAAGCTCTTTAAAAGAAACCTTGGGTTCCCAGTGAAGGGTCTTTTTGATTTTAGCCGGGTTTCCTAAGAGCTGGTCCACTTCGGCGGGCCTTAAGAATTGCGGGTCCACCCGCACGTATTTTTTATAATCGAGGTCTAAGGCTTCAAAAGCGATTTGGACAAATTCCCGAACGCTATGGGTTTCGCCGCTAGCAATCACAAAATCCTCGGGCTTATCCGCTTGAAGCATTTTCCACATCGCTTCTACATAATCTCCGGCAAAGCCCCAGTCTCTTTGAGCGTCCAGGTTCCCCAGCGGCAATTCTTTCTCAAGACCCAGTTTGATTTTGGCTGCGTGATAGGTGATTTTACGCGTGACAAATTCAAGCCCGCGCCGGGGAGACTCATGATTAAAACAAATTCCCGAACAGGCAAAAAGGTTATAGGATTCCCGGTAATTGATGGTCATGTAATGCCCATAGACCTTGGCGATTCCATAAGGACTGCGAGGGTAAAAGGGAGTCGTTTCCGTTTGCGGAACCTCTTGAACTTTGCCAAACATTTCGGAAGAAGAGGCCTGATAAAAACGGGCGTCGGGTTTGACATGCCGAATGGCTTCAAGAATACGGGTGAGCCCAAGCCCTGTCACGTCTCCCGTCAAAATTGGCTGATTCCAGGACACTCCGACAAAAGACTGGGCCGCGAGATTATAAACTTCATCGGGCTTAGAAGCGCGAATAGCTTCATCAAGAGAAGACTGATCGGTCAAGTCGCCGTTGAGGAGGGTCATGTCTTTAAGAATATGATTGATGCGGTCGGTCGGTTCATGACTAGTGCGGCGAATGAGGCCGTAAACTTTATATCCCTTTTCCAGCAAAAGCTCGGCCATGTAAGACCCATCTTGACCAGTAATTCCGGTAATCAAGGCTCTTTTAGTCACGCTATTTTCCTCGCATTCATTAATTTCTCGCTTTATTGCGCCGGTTGCGAGTTTTTCTTAGGCTTTTTTACTTGCGTCTCAAAAGAGAGAACTTCTTTCGCTAAATCCGCGCTAACGGAAACAATATCTCCTTCCTTGATCTCGCCGGAAATGAGAAGTTTGGAAATAGGGTCCAGAAGATATTTTTGAATAGCGCGCTTAAGGGGTCTGGCGCCGAACGTGGGGTCGTATCCTTTTTGGGAAAGAAAGTTCTTGGCTTTTTCATTAAGAGTAAAGGCGATGCGCTTGTCTTTGAGCCTAGACAAGGCGCGGGGAATTTGGATATCAATAATTCGGCGCAAATTTTCTGCGTCCAAAGGATGAAAAATTAAAATTTCATCCAAGCGATTTAAAAATTCGGGTCTAAAGCGAACCTCTAAGTCTTTTTCCTGGAGATTTGAAGTCATCAGAATAATTGTATTTTTAAAATTAACTGTCCGACCTTGGCCGTCGGTTAAGCGACCGTCATCGGTGACTTGAAGAAGAACGTTGAAAACATCGGGGTGAGCTTTCTCAATTTCATCCAGCAAAACGACGGAATAAGGTTTTCGGCGTACAGCTTCGGTCAGTTGTCCACCTTCTTCGTAGCCGACGTATCCCGGAGGCGCGC
The DNA here is from genome assembly GCA_021796015.1 of bacterium. Next base: position 37,326 of record JAJYOT010000005.1, on the reverse strand, counting down.
CGATAAGACGGGAGACGGAATGCTTTTCCATGTATTCGGACATGTCTAGGCGCACGAGATTTTTTTCGGAATCAAACAGAAAATCGGCCAGGGCGCGAGCGAACTCGGTCTTCCCGACTCCGGTCGGGCCCAGCATTAAAAAAACTCCCAAGGGCCTTTCGGGGTCGGCAATGCCGCTTTGGGCTCTACGAACCGCAGCAGCGACGGCTTGAACGGCCTCATCTTGTCCGATGATTCGTTCATGGAGAATATCTTCGAGTTTTAAAAGTTTTTGCGCCTGGGTTTGGCCGATTTTCTCAACTGGAATTCCGGTCCAGCGGGAAATCACGCGTGCGATGTCTTGAGCGTCCACTTCTTCTTTCAAAAGTCGTTTCCCCGATTGAAGCGCGGCCAAGTCTTTTTCCAAGGCCTCGATTTTCTTGGAGAGTTCGGGAATGAGGCCATAGCGAATCTCAGCCGCCCGGTTGAGATCTCCCGTTTTCTCGGCCCTTTGTCCGTCGGCTTTGAGAGATTCCATTTTCACCTTAAGCTCACGAAGATTTTTAATTAGAAATTTCTCTTTTTCCCATTGGGCGCGCAACTTTTCAAAATCAGATTTAAGAGCGGAAATTTCAGATTGAATAATGCGGATTCTTTCGCGGCTGGCCTCGTCCTTTTCTTTTTTGAGCGCCGCTTCTTCGATTCCCAGCTGACGGAGCTTTCTGTCCATCTCGTCAAGCTCGGTCGGCATGGAATCAATTTCCATGCGAAGGCGGCTGGAAGCCTCATCAACCAAATCAATGGCTTTGTCCGGCAAAAAACGGTCGGAGATGTATCGGTCCGACATGACGGCGGCGGCCACCAAGGCGGAGTCTAAAATGCGGACTCCATGGTGAATTTCGTATCGTTCCTTGAGGCCGCGTAAAATGGCGATCGTGTCTTCAACGCTCGGCGGGCCCACAAAAACAGGGGCAAATCGGCGCTCTAGAGCCGCATCTTTTTCAATGTATTTTTTATATTCATCCAGCGTTGTTGCCCCAACACAGCGAAGCTCTCCACGCGCCAACAGGGGCTTAAGCATATTCGCCGCGTCCATTCCGCCTTCTCCGCCGCCGGCGCCAACTAGGGTGTGAATTTCGTCAATAAAAAGGATGATTTGGCCCGCCGCGTCGGTGACTTCTTTAAGGACGGCCTTAAGTCTCTCTTCAAATTCGCCTTTGTATTTTGCGCCGGCGACCAGGCTTCCCATATCAAGAGAAATTATGCGTTTGTCTTTCATGGTTTCGGGAACATCTCCCGAAGAAACCCGTTGGGCGAGGCCTTCGACGATTGCGGTTTTCCCAACCCCGGGCTCCCCGATGAGAACGGGATTATTTTTCGTGCGCCGACTTAAGACCTGAATGACGCGGCGAATTTCGCTGTCGCGGCCGATGACTGGATCGAGTTTCCCTTTTTTTGCGGCTGCGGTCAGATCTTGCCCAAAAAACTCCAATGCAGTCTTGGGAGTTGACGGAGAATTTGTGGTTGCGCTTTCCCGTGGCGTCATAATCTTATTTTACTAAAAAACCACTTAAGGCAGGATTTCGTCTAGCTCGTTTGATTTTTGCTTGTTTTCGGCCTTGGCCAGGGCTGATAAGGCGGCTTTTGTCTTAGCCGCGATCTTGGTCAATTCTTGGGGAATTCCATTGGGGTGAAGCATATCATTGAGGATGCGGGCGCTTTCCTCAAGCTCGATATCGGGGATATTCGGCTCCTTTTCTTTTTTCTTGGCGGAATTTTTAGTTTGATCGTCTTTTTTACTTGAGGCCTGGTCTAAGGCTTTTTCCGATATCGCCGGGGCTGTGCTTCCGGCGATGGATTCAAGAGTGATCGCGGTCTTGGTAAATTCGTCAGGCCCCGCATCCAGGCGCTCTTTTTTTCTCTCTTTGTCTAAATTTTCCGCGTCCTGTTGCTCTTTGAGACGATCTGCTTCGTTAAGGGATTCGACTTTTCCCTCGTCTTCCTGTTTGAAAAGTGCGATATCTTCTCGAACATAGCCGAACTCTCGGGAAGCCTTGACGCGATCTTCCGAGGCTTTTCTTAGTTGCTCAATCAAGGGAGGAGCCACATCCCCCACCTTTTGGTAGGAGGCCGGGTCGATTTCATCATAAGGAAGCGCGTTCTCAAGAGCCGATTCTGCGATATCCATATAGTTTTCAATTGAGGGAAGTTGAATATCGGGGATGACGCCTTTGTTTTGAGTGGAACCGCCGGAGACGCGGTAAAATTTCTGAATCGTAAGTTTGAGCGCGCCCGGGCCGGTTTTTGAATCAATGCGGGGGACATATTGCGAGAGATCGATAAGAGTTTGAACCGTTCCCTTGCCGAAAGTCTTTTTATTTCCCACAATCAGAGCACGTCCATAATCTTGAAGGGCCGCCGCGAAAATTTCGGAAGCGGAAGCGGACGCGTGGCTGGTCAAGACGATCATGGGTCCGGAATAAATCATGGAATCTGAATGTTCAAGGGAGCGAATGACTCCACGAGAATCTCGCACCTGGACCACAGGGCCTTGTGGAATGAAGAGCCCGGTAAGATTAATCGCTTCAGATAAGGCCCCGCCGCCGTTTCGGCGAAGATCTAAAATCAGCCCTTGGATTCCTTTTGCCTCCAAGGCGAGGAGGAGCTTTTTGACGTCCTTGGTCGTGCTTTTTTTCTCGCCGCCGGATTTCATGTCCTCATAAAAGGACGGGAGATCGATAACGCCTATTTTAACGGGGTTGCCTTGAAGGTCTTGTCCAGTTAAAATTTCCGCTTTAGCCTCTTGGTCAGTCAATTTGATTTCATCCCGGACAATCGAAATGACGGTTCTGGTTGAACGGCCGATGGAATCGGCCGGTATGACGCGAAGGCGCACCGTTGTTCCTTTTTTACCGCGAATTTTCTCAACGACATGGTCTAGGCGCATTCCCGTGACGTCAATCCAGGGGCCGTCTATGCCTTCGGCGACCGCTTCGATTTTGTCTTTTGGCTTCAGTCTCTTATCCTTATCGGCGGGGCCCCCGGGAACCAGGGAGACAATTTGAGCGAAACCATCCGATGATTCTTTGAGCACCGCCCCGATTCCAACCAAGGACAGCTGCATGCTGATATCGAAATTCTCCTTTTGTTCCTGGGCCATATAGTCGGAATGAGGGTCATAGGCATGGGTCAAGGCCGAGAGATACTCTTGGAGAATATCAATGGCGTCAAATTCCCGGTAGCTCTTCAAAAGCCGGCGGTAGCGGTGGCGGATTTCTTTTCCCTGTTTCTGGGTTTTGGTTTTGTTGAGAATTTCTTCAAGCATCTCGTATTTGACTTGTTTTCTCCAGAGAGAGTCTGATTCTTTCCAATTTTTAGGCCAGGGAAGCTTGTGGCGGTCGAGAGTTATTTTTTCATTTTTCTTAAAATTGAAGGAAGTCGAGGATAAAGAAATGACGTATTCTTCCCGGTTTTGAAGTCTCTTTAAAAAAACGTCAAAAATCTCATAGGCGGGGCTTAAATCGCCTTCCTTGACTTTCTCGCCCAAGACGTCTCCGTAACGTTTCTTAAAAGAATCAACGTCGGACTGAAGAAAAAACATGTGGTTGTAATCGAAGGCTTCAAGATAATTTTGGAGAAAATTTTGGGAGACCGAGGGGTCAATGGGGTGATGATCGTATTGATCTTCCTCTAGGAATCGAGCAACAATTTGCCCGACTAAGGGCGCTCCTGGGCCCGGGGCGAGAACGGCGAAAGCGGGCCTTGAGAGTAGAGTGGCGACTGCCAGAAAAAGCCACAAGAATTTTTTCGGAGCCATTCCCTCAATCATAACAAACTCTCGGGACTCATTTTCCCGTAGCTTGTCCGTTTGTATTGAGGACTTTTTGTCCGAGAAATACCGCCATGACCGCTCCGGCTTCGCTTGAACCCGCTGGATGCGGGGACGGGGAAGTGTTGGAGTCAAGGGTGGAATTAAGCGCGGGGTCGTCGAAATTTTTTCCGGAAAGGCTGAGCTTATTTAAATGTCTTTTTGCGAGGGCTAGTTTTTCCTGGCGGGCTTTTGCTTGTTTTTGTTCCTGAGCGATGAAAAGGGCGTATTGACGTTGGGCTTGCCCTAAAGACAGGTCTAAGCTTTCTTGCCACTGCGGGGAAAACCAGGAGAGTTTCGCATGGGGCCCGGCTTTTTTGACCGTAAGATTGAGGGCTTTAAGATTTTTTTTGACCACCTGCGCTTCATGTCCGATGAGCCAAGGAGTCAAGGACATGCTTTTAGGAGAAACGCGTCCTTTGGCGCTGAGGCGGCCAAACTTCTTTGCGGCCTTAAGCGTTTTTTGAAGGTTTTTTCCGGTATGATAAAAGAGAGAATTAACTTCTTTTAATAGGCGCTCTTCTTTAATCGGGTTTCCCGAGGCTTCTTTCCAGCGTCGGCGGTAAAGCGGATCTTTCTTGATGAAACTTTGAACTTCTTGGGCGCATAAGCCGGGGGCTTTTAGGGTTGAGGGAGAGTTCTCAAGTTCTCGTACCATGTTGGACAGAAAAAACGTTTTCGGAAACGAACAGGGGCTATTTCCTGGGACAAGGGAGGCTTGCAAGGAAATTGCCGGAAAAAGAAAAGCGCTTGCGATTAGAACTCCGACGTTCTGAGTCTTCATAACCCAAGGATAGACCCTGAATTTAACTTTGTCAAGGACTTTTGGATTTCATGTCTTTCCCTTGACAAAAGTCGATGCTCGCTCAATACTTATAAGACCGATGGAAAAGCAAGTTCACCTTCATGAATTTCGCCTTCAATTGACGCGCGGGCAAACGGCAGTTCTTTTGTCGGCGGTTTTTGTCGCGCTTCTCATTGAGCCGATTGCTACCGAAGATATCACGATGTCAACCTATTATCCCGCTCCCGCCGGGGCTTATAATAATATGGTGACCATTGGAAACACCTGGCTTGCGCGAGATCCGCAGCCCGGAGGAGCCCCTAGTTTCGTGGAAATTGGGAGCAACTCGGGGATTGGAAGTAATACTAAAATGGCGGTTATGGGCGGCAATGTCGGAATCGGGACGACCAATCCGGGACAAGGGAAAATAAGCTCGGGCTCTTTTCCTATTTTAGACGTAGACGGATTTCTTTCCGTCAGCGGCAATGATAGTGGGAACGGAGTGTCTACCATTTCATCCGAGGTCGGCGGGCTTCCGCTTCGGTTCAAAGCGCGGGGCGGCAACTATATGGACTTAGTCGTCGCCCCTTCCGGAAATGTCGGCATCGGGACCAATAGCCCGCAGGCAAGTTTGGACATCGAACCCGCGGCGGCGACCTGTTGCAATTCCTATGGCTGCCACCCTTGCGCCAATCCATTGAGAATCAATTATCCGCAAAACAGCGTCACGCCCGGAAGCGTTTGGACGGCTCAGAATAGTTACGGAGACGGAGCATGGCAGAATAATGCTTCGTTAAACTGCAATCAGTATGCCACCTATGGGCACAGCAATCCAACCTATGCTTACTGCCCGTCAAACACTCAAATGACAGGAGGCGGGTGTTCTTGTAATTATGGGACAATCTTGACTTCTTATCCCGCATCTAGCAATAGCTGGAATTGTTGGTGCACGGGCTTGAATTATGCCGGGGCCCCTAGCCCATGGGCATACTCATATGCGATTTGTTGCCAGTGATAGAGAGAGATTAATGAAAAATGATATGAGGATATTGGCAGTTTTTTTAATGGTGGGAACAGGGCGATTATGGGCGGCAAACATCCAAACGCCGCCGAAGTCAAACAAGGTCATCTACGGCTGGTGCGGGAAAGAAATTTACGATTTTTGCCGCAACGCCCAGACGATGCCGGAAAGACTGCGCTGCCTTGAAAAACACAAAAGCCGCCTCTCCGCTGATTGCCGGAGTAAAGTGGCCGCGGCTCATAACGAGGCGGCGAAATTGCTTCATGGATGCAGTCGCGATTTGTCGAAATATTGCGCCGATCGAATGAGCGGATACGGTCCCGCGTCTCAATGTCTTTTAGACCATCGCAAAAATCTTTCCGTGCCTTGCCGCTCTCAAATGGCCGAAATCGAGCATTACGCCTATCGGACGCTGGTTTGGAATTCCTGTAAGCCCCAGATTTTAAGCCTTTGCTATCAAGAGACGACTGAAAAAGGCGTTTCCGCTTGTCTCAGGAAAAATCTCGACCAATTGCCCTTTGGTTGCCGGCAAGCCGGACTCAAAGCCGGGCTTTGGGCCAAAACTTCTCTCGCCGATGAAAACGCGCGCAAAGCCCGTTCGCCCCGCCAGGCAATCCAAGCGCTGGAGCCGTAAAATATCCGAGGACAGAACATTCTCCGGCCTGTTCCCAGCGTTTTCTGTTGCGGAACTAATTATTTGTTTCCTTTTCTTTGGAGCGATCTCGCGGAAGGAATCATTTCGTATTGCCAAGCAGTAAGCACCATAAGAGTTTGAGGGCCCAGACGGACTAGGACCTTTGGGCCTTGACGAAAAGATGAAAAGCGTTTATCCTTTTTCCATGAGCCAAAATCAATGGAAGTCACTTGTTTTGGGAACCAATATTCTTGTCGGAGGCGCGGCTTTTTTATTCGCGGGGGCGGAATCCGCAACACCACCTGTAAAACCCGTTTCCGTTGGGGCTTCTGACGACGCGCGAAACCCACAATTTTTGGAAATTCAAAAAGAAGTCAATGCGTGCCAAACAGCCCTTAAAACGGACTATCGCGCGGGGGTTCTCTCTTGCGCGAAAGAAAAGGCGCCGCGAGAAATTTCCCGATTTATCTGCCGAAACCAGTTTTTCCCATGCTCCAAGCCTTCCGACAAATTACGTCTTCAAGTCGCGGCCGCCATTTGGACCTTGCGGTCGAAGAGCCCTTTGCTTAAGATTCAAAAAGGGCGGGGAAATCTCGCGGAACTCTTGGTGGTCCTCGAGGATAAAAACACCGCGGCGAAATTGGCCGAGGCCTGTTCCGGCGGGAGCGTTCAAGGTTTTAAGGCTAAACCCTGTCAGAAATGGGACGGCCGCGACATCGCGGGCTGGGTCTCCGGTTTTATCGGCGCGGCGGCGGCGAACGCGCATTATTTTTACCGGGTTAAGGTCGGCAAGGCGAGTAAAAATAAAACCCTCAAATCAATTCAAAAAGGCTCGGAGGCCCCTTCCGCTTTTGGAACGGGAGCGGGGAAAAACCCTGGCGGCGGCGTTTCCCGCTCTTTTGGGGTCGAACAGCTCTATCAAGACGGGGCCGTGACGGCCTGGGTTGTGACTAACCCCCAAACCGGGGCCGGGCGCTGGATTTCGGTCAAGTATTTTAGCAAGCGCGAGGATGGGACCAGCACAATCATCCAACAAGTCGGCATTTTTGACTATACGGAAAACCCCTCCCAGATTTATGGGAGAAGATATCCTGTCGGGGATATGGATGCTGATAATCTTGATTTGGTTCCCAACCGCGCGAAATTTCATGTGACCATCAAAAACGGAGAAGTGACGGTTTTCGCCGCCGGGAGTTCCCAGCCCGCGATTAAAACCAATATCCAAGCGCTCCAACAATTGCGCCTGGCCCAAGTTAATAAGGAAGGCTACGAGGAAAAAATTGGAAATCAGACCTTTAAAGTGATCGGCCAGGGCGGGGCCAGGGGCGCGCTTCTCTTCTTTAAGGAAGACGCCAAGGGACAAGTCTCCGATGCGGATCCGGTCGCGATGGCCGATGTCAACAAAATGACGGATGCGGGGGTCCAGGATTTGTCCGCCAAGCCTTACAAGACGGGTTTGGGGGATTTCGACACGGGAAAAAACGGCGGAGCCAGATTTTGGTATATGAAGCGAGTCGGAAATGGCGATATGTCTTATTTTAAGCCCGTGGTTTGTCAAGAAAGCGAGGCCGAGAAAGTCGGCGAAAAATGCGGTTGGGATCCCGCGGAAAAAGACAAAAAAAGCGGCAAACAGGCGGGCAACGATAAAACCGGCGGCGGATCTTCCGGCGGTTCGGGTAATTCCGGGACGGTGAGCAAAGCGGGCGATTGCAGCGAATATACAAATTTCAAAAATCCCGTGACTCAAAATGGGGTGGCTTTTGTTCCGCAAAAAGACCCTGCTTCTCTTATTTGCGCGGATGGGCAAGAGATTGAGGCAAGCGGGCTTCTTATGTCGCTTCAAAAGGAGGGGGGCGGTTTGACCTTGCAAGTCGCTACTCCGGATATTCCAGAAGGTTCAGAGTCAACCCCGGATTACCAGAATATCTACGGGCAAGCCCTTCAGGCGGAGCCCATTGTCAAACAGGAGGATCGCGGAGCGAATTTGACTTCGAATTTTCCCACGGTTTATGACATCCCGGTAAAGCAGGTGGAAACCTACACCCTTTCTTCCCAAACTTTGAAGAATATGCCAAAAACCGGTTTTGTCCCAAGCGTGGAAAATCTTGCCGACACCTCCGAGGTTCATGATCTGGGGGCCGGAAAAGATGGAAAACTCCATAACTTACTGGTTCAGATTTCGGCTTCTAATCCCGCGAATGCTCAATCCGCTTGGAGCGAGTATAAAAATAAATATTCCTACTATGGGAAAATAAGCGCTTTCTTAAAAAGCGACCAATGCGCGCAGGGTTCAACGGCTGGAAAATCCATCGAAATCAGGCCTTTGCTCAACTCAGAAATTAAAAGCGCCCAGGCCGATAAATCCGTGGTGACGTGCGGGAAAAATAAGTTGACTGTCCGGGATTTATTGAATTAAAAAAACAGCGTCCTAGAGCCGTGGCTGACCATGGAAAAAAAAATCATCGGTGCGGGGTTATCCGGGCTGCTGGCTGTTTTGCCTTTTTTTGAGGCCGCTTCCCCGGTTTTGGCGCAAGAGACGGCTTCTCATAGCGCTGATACAAATGAGGTGAGTCTTAGTTCCGTCTTTACGCAACTCCAAAATCAGTCCATTGTCGCCGGAATGTCGGAAGAAATGCGTCAGCACGCGATGGATTTTCTCGAGCGTTACGGAAAGTCTGTTGGATGCAATCCGCAAAGTCATGATCCGTCTTGCGCCCAGGTCTCCTTGCCTCCCTCGGTGACGAAGACCCTTAAAAACATGGTTCAGACGACCGTGGGCGCTTCTCCCAAGGGTCAGGATTCATCCTCAGTCCAAACCCAGGATGTGGGAATCCAAATGGCCCATTTATTTGACGGTATGGCTCCGGCCGCAAAGTGGGCCTATGACAAAGACGTCAACACTCAACAAATTTCATCAAACGGCAATACCCGCACTTTCCGCATTGAACAGATGACCTTGGGAGAAACTCTCGGCTATCAGAAAGTGACTGATTTGGGATACCAGAATTCTTTGGTGACGATGGAAAAAGACGATCCCCAAAATCCCGGAAAGCGTTATGTGGATACGATCTTTGTTGATATTAAAAAAGGCGCGGTGCATGATAAGAAACTTCTCTATAGCCGGGCCTTCCAGCGGATGCTCGAGAATCTCAAGAAAATCTATTACGACCAATGCGCGGTGGTCCGCCTTATTAACAACGGGCAAAAACCGCCTCGCATTGCCAATACCGATTGCGCGAATCCATTGGGAAGTAAAAGAGAGGGCTTGAGCCGCGCCGACATTCAGAAACTCTACAAGAAATACCAAAAAAATCAAGCGGAGTTTGCCGCGGCTTTTTTTACGGACGCGCATGGGCAAAAAATATCTTTTCTCGCATATCTTAATGATTTGGAAACCCTGTCTCAAAACGGCGCCTTGGATAATCAAGATATTGTTAAAACCCTCAATTGGAAAACCTTGGACGCCGCTCGCAGAGCCGTCACGGAATTCGATCTCAAGAAAAAAACCCGGCAAACCCAAAAGGCTATTTTGGGGGTTTTAATCCAGGAAGTCAGCCAACTCACCGGAACGCAATTATCCAACAAACAATCCGGGGCTCTGGGTTTAGGCTCCCAAACTCCCGAGGAACTTCAAAAAACCTTGACCGAATTTAACGAGGGAAAACTTGCTCAGCATAAAGTTGTGTCCAAGGTTGATGAACGCTCGGGAAAAATAGTACCGCCTGCCGTTTTGGCGGCTTCCTCCAACGCGATGCTGGCCATGGCCTATGCCAAGGCGGCTCGCCAAAGAGCTGATAAGCCTGGGATATCGAAAGAGGAAAAAGACGAGGCCTTGGCCGCAAGCGATCATTGGCTTCAAATCGCCCAAAATAACATTCGCATTCTTCAGCTTGAGAATTTATCCCAGCAGGTGGGGCAACTCAAAAACGGGGAATACCAAACCTATCTAGGACTCACCAGCGACGCGGCCAAACGAGAGGCGAAAAGACTTGAGAAAGTCGCTTTGCAGTATGAAGATGAGATGAAAAAACTTTCCGATAAAGAAGAAGTCGCGGCCCTTCAAAAAGACGCCTCAAACCTTTATTTTGATTTAGCGAATGCTTCCCTGTCCGAACTTTACGGGTCCGAGTTGAGAAAAAAACTTGGGAAATCTAAGGCCGAGGTGGAAGACTTAAGGGCCCTTTATCTCGCGCGGGAATTCGGGAATCGGCAGTCAAGGTATAAAACCGGAAACTCTCTCTCCGAAATGCAGGGAATCAGCTATCAGACCTTCCTTGCCAATCTTCCGCCCAAGGTTAAAAAAGTTTCTGATGACCTTATTGCGTTTTCGACCGAGCTTAAGGAAGCGGGAGATTTGTCGGAGGACAGCGCCATGAGAGCCCAAGCGGCCGGGCTTTTGAGAGACCGTTTCCCAGGAATTCTTTCGGAACTCGGCCTTCAAAAAGTTTTGGATAAAAAAGAAATCAAAGAAAAAAGTCTTAGACTCAGTATTTTTAACAGTCAAATCCTGGCGGGGTTTCAGAATTTTACGGGACGCATCCAGGCTTTCACCGAACTTAATGAGCTTGATGAGATTCTAAGGGAAAATGCCAGTTCGAAACCCTCTTTAGCTCATCCCAAAGGCTTTTGGCAGAAGCTTCAGCACTGGTCCACTTTAAGATTTCTCAATACAGGGATGAATAAGGCCGAACTTGGTCAAAGAGACCGCTTGATTGGGATTCTTCTTTCTCATAATTGGCTGACGAAAGAGGCTTATCAGAAATTGATGGCCAATGAGCCTTTACGTGATCATGTTTTAGACTTGATGAATCACGGCAATTATACCGAGGCGTTCAAGGAAATCGGATCTTTGGACCCGGAAATGGTCGTAACGACCCTTAAAAACTATACGGCGGATCAACTGCTCAAAGATCCTGCGGCTAACTTAAGCTTCGAGGGCTTCATGACCGATATTCCAGAAGACAAGGCTGGGACGGAGTCTCAAGGGGTGATCGGAGACCTTTTTTCCTATGTAAGGCCGTTGCTTCTCGATTATCAATTGGCTTCTGCCGCCGTGGACGCGGCCGCTTTTAGCGCTTATTCGACTTTTATCGGCGGCGCCGCCATTGGAGCTGAGAGATTGACCCAAGCCGCTATTGACGCTGGTCAGGCCTTGCGCGCGGCCGAAGCGGCCGATGATGTCTCGGCTGTAGGAAGGTTGTCTCAAACCCTGGATTCTTTCGGGCGCGTCGGGACTTGGACAAAAAAAGTTTTGGGTGGAACGGTGGAATTTTTTGGCAGAACCGGGCATGGCATTGCGACCGGGACCAAAAACGCCTTGGGGCTTGCCGAAATTGGATCTAAGGGGCAGGCGCTGCCGTTTCAGCAGATGGCGTTTCAGATTGCCCGAAAAAGCGTCGTCAACTCCCTCGAACTTCAAGGGAAAAACGCTCTCGTTATGGGAGGAGCTTCCGGGGCCATGAGCGCGGTCTCTCATTGGTGGAATCCTCAAACTTCGCAATATGAGAGCGCGGGTGAGGCTTTTAAAGAAGGCGCGATTTATGGCGCGGCTTTCGGCGCGCGCGCGACGCCGCTTATGATGGCCAGTCCCATTCAGGCTCCGGCTTTCGGTGTTTTTGGAAACGATATTAGTTCATTCGTTAAGAGTATTGCGGAAACTCCGGGGCCGTTCAGTTGGGTCGTCAAATCGGGGGCGAAACTCATTCCCCGTTATTCGAAATCAGCGGTGGCCGAATCAGGCCCCTTGGGCGCGCTTCAAATGAGCGCTATGGACGCCGCTCCCATCCTTAGGCCCCTATACCGGGTCGCTATTTGGACCGGCGGCATGGCCGACGGCATGGCGAAATATCTATCCACGGGCTGGTTATCGCAATTGGCGGTCGAGCACGCGGATTACTATTTGATCCCGCACGATTATAAAGACAATCTCGAAACCGGAAAGACGGCCAAGGATCAAAATATAGCCAATTCTTTTCAGGCGGGTCTTGCCGCCAATCAGGTTTCCTGGCTTTTCTTGCCGACGACGGCGATGAGAAATAATGATGAGTTGTCCAATCGACAGGAAGAAGAGGCGGGATTCGCGAATTTGATGAGTCAAGACAAGGGCAAGGAAATCGAAGCCTTGCCGGATGATTACACGCTGACCTATAAAAAATCATTTTCGGATTCCGTGGGAATTTTATCTCCCAAGGCCTGGAAGGAAAGAGCCCAATTTTTGTGGGATTCCTGGATTAAGAAAAGTCCGCCGACGGGAATCTTTAAAATCACGTCTCAATGGAGGGAAGAGGCGGCCGAAAGGCGGCTTAACGGCTTTTCCGACGCGGAACTCGCGCTTCTTCTCAACGCCGACAAGAAAGACAACAACCAATTTTTTAAATTTACCCGGACCCCCGACGGTTCTCTGAATTTGGAAAAAATCGATGAGAGCGCGGTTCTTGGAAACGGCGCCGAGCGGACCAGCGATGCGGGGCCCAAAACCTTGTCTCAGGAAGAAATAGAAACTCTCGCCAAAAATTCGGATTTGCGCCTGTCGGATTCCATCGTTGACGCCGCGCGAAAGATTTTAAGCCGGCGCTTGGTGAAAAGTTCGTCCTTGCGGGCCCAAATTTTAGACGCGGACCATTCCCTGACCTTGCAACCCAAGGACAAGAAGGGGCCGTCCGAGGTTATTTCGGGCCCTGAGCTTGAGAAGCTGAAAAGCATGGCCGCGATAGCCCAGATTAATTCCTCCGGAACCTTGAAATTTGTGAGAAAAAATTTTGGGAACGCCGTTTTCCATCTTGGCAAAGACCTCCAGACCCCGCAGGATATTCTGATTGAGGATATCGCGCAATCAGCCGATAAAGAAAACGTCAGTCTTGAAAATTGGTGGAAGACGACCGGGCAAGAGAAAGCTCCGGATGCCTTGGAGAAGATTAAGGCTTCCGGCGATGAAGCGCGGGCGGCCGTGGTTGAGAGGGCAATGAAAACAAATGGGATCGGCCTAAACGGTTCCTTGTCCGATTTAGTCGATCGGATGAACGAAAAAATCGCGTCTCTTGAGAAAGACGGCGAGAATACGCGCGCCCAATCCTTGGAAACCGCCAAAGACCGGCTCATTCAAACCGCCTCGGACGCGGCGGCGGACGTCTTAATCGATTCCGTTCACCGGGCGATGGATGAAAAAATTGCCTCTCTTTCCTCCGGGGGACACGCCAAGACCGCGGAGGCTCTCCGAGTCATGAGAAAGACCTTGGAGTCCGATGCCTATACCCAGGCGGTGGACCGGCAGCTGGCGGAAAATTTCAAGGCGTACCGGAAGGGAAAGATTTCGCGATCGGAGATGGATTTTTCCGCCAACCTGGTCAAATCCGTTTGGGAAAGGGGCGTTTTTGGCCAGCATTTCGGAGAATGGAAGACGTTGCCGGACGGGACCCGGGAACTTCAAGTTCCCGCGGATCGTCAATTGCGGGACGCTCGTGGAAACCCGATCAAGAGTTTCCGCGAACTTCAAGCGCGTCAAATTTTGGCCACTTTGAAAGGACTTTCGGAAGGGGAAAATCGCATCTTCAACTTGCTTAAAACCTCGGGCGGAAAAACCCTGTTAAGTTTTGTCATGCTGGATTTTCTGGATCATTATGCCCGTTCGCGCGGGAAACTTGGGGCGATGTATTTGACCACCAACCCCGATCTCGCTTCCCAAACGATGGATCAGTATCTTTCTCTTTTTGGCGGCCGGAAGCCGCGCTTTAAAATCAAGACCTATTCCGATTTTTGGGCCGAACTCGCCCAGGCCGACAAATTCGGGGGCTCGAATCCTCTGGAGCTTTATGACATGGTCTTGGACGAATACGACATGATGGCGATGACGACGGCTCTGTCCTTGGGTTCCTTTAACGGCATCGTCGGCCGCTATCCCGAACTCGATCCGGTTCAAACTTCTATTCGCCAAGGGGCCGAGAAGCTTCAGGAGCTTTTCAAGAAATACGGTTCCAATGGAAAGGAACTTGATCCCGCTTCCTTTAAAGAACTTTTGAAGGATAATCCGGAATTCAAGGAGGATTTTGAGGACTTAGTCGCCAATCAAACCCGGGATTTTAGAAAGGCGGTCGATTACACGAATTCAAAAGCTTACCGCGCCCAACTCTTAGACCCCCATTCGCCGCTCTATGAAAAACTGGGGCTTAAAAGCCTCGCTGATTTCAAGGCTCGCTATAAAATGAGCCCGGAACAGGTTTATTTCGATATGCTCAAAAGCCATCAGCACGCCTTTGGCGGCGGAGCGTTTGACGCGGTGGCTAAAAAAATGGGCCTCGGTTGGGGCGGAGTGATTGGACGCCAATATGGAACGCCGAAGACTTGGATTGAAAAAATCTACGGCGGGGGATATCAGGCGATGTCCAAGAAAAACCTGCAAGACCTTTTCGCGACCGACGTCGATAGAAACAAGCAGGAGGTCATCCAATATTTCAACGGCGTTCCCTTGGACAATCTCGACACCGAATACCGCTCGTACTTGGAAGCTTTTTACGGAAAGCCCTTGACTCTGGATTTCGATTCCTTGGCGGTGGTCGATTTCGCCAAATTCAACAACAAAGCCAAAGCCGCCGGAACCGTGATGCTGGGGCTTTCCGGAACCTTGGCCCATTCCATCGTTCCATTCATGAAAGGGAAGATGGGCTTTAAGGTGATTGGAGATGAGAGCGCGGGATACGGCGTGAATTATGAAATTCTAAACCCCGAAAGCTCCCCGGGGGCCTCGCAAAACGCCGCGCGGGAATTTATTTTAAAGGATATTCAAGAAAAAAATCCCAATCTCTCGATTATTTACGCCGACACCAAGGCCGAATACGAGGCGCTTAGAAAATCCTTGCGGATGAATGAAGTCCCCAATGATGAGATTACCGTCGGCATCACTCCCGACACCAATTTCCAAAAGGAGAACCGCCGCCAGACGGGGGTCGATGAATACAAGAACCTGGCCGCTCTTGAATCAGGGAAGGCGAAGTTCTTGATTTTGGTCGGCCAAGCGGGATTTAGAGGCCTTGATTTGCCGTTCGGAAAGTCCTATCAAAACGGGAAATTCCGGATGTATGTCAGCGCTCCCGAAACCCTGGCCACGGTCAATTTTAAACAGCTGATGGGCCGCATCGACAGCGGCCGCATTCCGAAAGGGGTCAAGGTCAGCGTGACCGGGGTCGTGGACGGAAAAATATTGGAGGATTCGCCCTCTTATTTGAAAGTCGCCTGGGATAATTTAAAGCAAATATCGGAAAACCCGCGGGAAAAGGAAAACGAGATTTGGAGTCAGATTGCCGACTTGGTGAAAGACAACGCGGAAAACCCCGAGGCGCCGGTGACTTATAAGAGCGTCAAGCGTTTGACCTTGGATCCCAAGGCCCTGGAAAACCCCGATATCGTCGCGGCTCGGGATTTGTTGGGCCGCTACCGGACCTTAAAGAAGCTTTCCCGCATGGTCTCGCCGGAAAAGGCGAAAGAGCTTTTGGGCACGGACCCGAAAAATGTCGAGGCGGCGAAGGACTTCATCAAAAATCCCAAGGTCGCCGATGTTTTAATCGGAGAGTTGATGGAAAAAATGCAGGACGCTTCCGAGCTTAAGGCGATTGAGGCTTCGGGAATTAATCGTCCGCCTCGCCCGTCGATTTTCCAATCCTTGCTCAAGCGCAAAAAAGACCCAATCAAGACGCCTTAGAAGTCAGCGTTTTGGTTTCCCGAATTGCTGAAAATTGTAAAATAGCCAATCATGGCTGAAGCTGAAGTCGAAACCGCGAAATATTCCAAGACTCTCAATCTTCCAAAAACTGATTTCCCCATGCGGGGGGATCTTCCGAATAAAGAACCCGCTCGCATTGATGGGTGGGAAAAGGAAGGCATTTATTCCAAGCTCCAAAACCGCGAAAAGAAATTCGTCCTCCATGACGGGCCGCCTTATGCCAACGGGCATATTCATATCGGCCACGCGCTCAATAAAATCTTAAAAGACATCGTTCTTAAATCCCGGGCTCTCGCGGGGTTTGCCGTGCCTTACGTGCCGGGATGGGATTGCCACGGGCTTCCGATTGAATCCGCGCTTCTCAAAGAGAAAAAAATGTCCCAGCGCGGCATTAAGGATGTTCCCGGATTCCGAAAAGACGCCGCGGACTTCGCCGACCGCTTTATCGGCCTTCAAAAAGAAGATTTTAGGCGTTTGGGCGTTCTCGCCGATTGGGAAAAACCCTATAAGACGATGGAAAAGGAATACGAGGCCGAAGTCGTCGGGGCTTTTAGAAAACTTCTTAAGAAAGGCTTGATTTACCGGGGGCTTAAACCCGTTTATTGGTGCATCAGCTGCGAGACCGCCTTGGCGGAAGCCGAAATCGAGTATAAAGACAAGACCTCGCCGTCAGTTTATGTCGCGTTGCGGATCACCGAAGGTCCTAAGGAATTGATCGGGAAGGACGTTCTCATCTGGACGACGACGCCGTGGACTCTTCCGGCCAACAGAGCAGTCGCGGTCAATCCCGATTTAAGGTATGTTTCATTGGCCGTTGGAGATCGCAAAGTCCTAGTCGCTGAAAATAGGGCTGAAGCGGTCAAGGAGAAGATCGGAGGAACAAAGATTCCCGGCTTTTCTTTGTCAGGCGCGGAATTAACTAATATTTTCGGTCGCCCAAACGAATACTTCAAATATCAAGTGCCTTACGGTCAGAACTTGCAAGGACCTTTATTGCATGCGGATTACGTGACCATGGAAGACGGAACCGGCATCGTTCACACCGCGCCGGGCCACGGCGCGGATGATTTCCAAACGGGACAAGCCAATGGCTTGGAAACTTTCTGTCCCGTGGACGCTTCAGGACGCTTCACCGCTGAAGCCCCGGAATTCTTGCGCAGTCAAAAAGTTTTTCCCGAGGGAAACGCGCTCATTATTGAGGATTTAAAAAAACGCGGAATGCTTCTCCATCAAGAAAATATCACCCACAGCTATCCGCATTGCTGGCGGTGCAAAAACCCCATCATCTTCCGAGCGACCGAACAGTGGTTCATGACGATGGACCACTCGAATCTGCGAGGACGGATTCTTAAAGAAATAGATGATTCCGTGCGTTGGGTGCCGGAGGCGGGCAAAAGCCGCATCTCGGCGATGGTTCAAAACCGCCCTGACTGGTGTTTGTCAAGGCAGAGACTTTGGGGAACTCCGATTCCCGTTCTCTATTGCGCCGCCTGCAAAAAGCCAATTAAGGATGATAAGACGATTGAATCTATCGAAGCGGAGATTCGTTCGAGCGGGGATGATTTTTGGTTTAAGGATTGGGAATCGGAGGTCGACCATAAACTTTGGCCATTTCTGCCCGAAAACCTCAAATGCGACTGCGGATCCGAGAAATTTCACCGGGAAAAAGACATTTTGGATGTCTGGATGGATTCGGGAATGTCCTGGACCGCGGTCCTCAAACAAGACGAATGCCCGGCCGATCTTTATTTGGAAGGCTCCGATCAGCATCGCGGCTGGTTTCAAAGTTCCTTGGTTCTTTCGACAGGGATTAATGGAAAGGCGCCCTACAAAAGCGTTTTGACGCACGGCTTTGTCTTGGATGAAAAGGGCCGCGCGATGCACAAATCCGCGGGGAACGTCGTCAGTCCCCAGGACATCATCAAGAAATACGGGGCCGACATCTTGAGGTTGTGGGTCGCTTTCTCCGACTACTCCGA
This sequence comes from bacterium, assembly GCA_021796015.1. The sequence goes on along the minus strand of JAJYOT010000005.1, from coordinate 19,349 downwards.
TGACGTCCGCATCTCGGATAAGATTCTCGAAGGTCCCATCGAGGGCTATCGGAAAATTCGGAACACCTTGAGATATCTTTTAGGAAACACCTTTGATCTGAAATCCTGGGATAAAAACAAAATTTCTTTCCCTCCGCTTGAAAAATACATGTTGGGTCTCATGGGAGAACTTCAGAAAAACGTTCTTTCCGATTATTCGGAATTTAAATTTCGCTCGGCGGCTCGGCGAATCATTGATTTTTGCGCCTTTGACCTTTCGGCGTTTTACTGCGATATTCTTAAGGACCGCCTCTACACCTTTAAGCCCGATCATCCGGATCGCGTGGCCGCTCAAGCGGTCTTGGCCGAGGCTTTGATTCATGTCTGCGCCTTGGCTTCCCCCATTCTTCCGTTTACGATGGAAGAGGCGTGGGCCGAGGGTCCGGCTAAAAAATGGAATAAGGGCGAAAGCGTTCTTTTGCATACCGTGGCCCCGGAACCCGATTTTAAAACTGATGAGGCGCTCAGCGCCCAATTTAGCGCTCTTCGCAAAATTCGCGAGGCCGCGCAGAAAAAACTTGAAGAAGCCCGCTCCGCCGGGTTGATCGGCAGTTCTCTTGAGGCCAAAATCTTTTTGAAGGGAACATTGCCGAACTTGAACGTCAATTGGGCGGAAATCCTGATTGTCTCTCAATGCGAGTTCGCGCCGGGCGGCCCGGAAATTGAAATCGTGGTTTCCCGCGCCGATGGAAAGAAATGCCCTCGGTGCTGGAGATATCAAACCGACATCGGTTCTTCTTCCAAACATCCCGATCTCTGCGGAAGATGCGCCCAAGCCCTGGGCTAAGAGACGCGCCTAAGCGCCGAAGTGGTAAGTCAGCGCGGTAGTCCAAACGGAATAGTTAAGGCTTGCGACGGGAGCGTATTGGCGCAGATAGCTGTCGTATTCGTCTTCCCAGTCGACTTTAAGCCCCAGAAATTTAGCCCAGATCAACGTTTCGAGGCTGATTTCTCCCGAAAGCCGGTAATTGCTCGCCGCGGCGAGAGCGGGCATATAGAAAAAATCGGCGTGAACGCGCGCCGTTTTTGAAATATCCATTTTGAACTCGTCGTGAAAGACCGCGCGCCCGGTCGTGTCGCTTTTCCCCGTGTTAAAATCCTCGTGTTCCTGGCCCAGGGCGAGGCTGAGTGTTTGGAGAGAGGAGCCGAGACGCAAATCATCAAGGCAGACGCCGGCCATGTTGGTCGTTCGGTAATTAAGCCGGAAAAGATTGTTGTAGGCCTCGGTGTCATAGACGAAAAATTTGAAAGCCTTGGGAAGAAAAAGCCGGTTGTTATAGAGAGCGGTCAAGGACCCTTGATTGACGATGCTGTTGGAATTGACGGTGTTGTTGATGAACTCTCCGCTGAGATAAGCCTCCGAGCGGTCGGGAGACAAGGTCTTGAAAACATCGAAGTTTCCGTTTAGGGAATTGTCCGTGGTTTGCCCTTGGACAAAACTCCCCCCGAATCCCAGGTCCATGCCCCAATTCTTTCGATTTTGCTGGACTTCCTGGGGCGTGGGGACTTGCGTGTCGCCGCCCGGAAGGGAAGCCGTGGTCTGAGCCTGAATTTTCGGCGCGGCGGGACCGAGAAGGAGCGCGATAAAAATTCCTAAAAGCGCCATGGACTTTTATTCAGGCCCCGCTTTTCTCCGGATCACGGAATATCCGCTTTTTTTTAGATTCTCGATGAATTCATTGAAGCTCCGCGACTTTTTAAGGATATCCCGCAATGCGTTTTCCTCGAAGGGGTCGAGAGCCGTCGCGCTGAGAAATGGGCTTAATACCGGCGGCGTATCGGGGGGCAAAATAGCCGAACTGATCAAGGGACCGGGAACGTCCTTGACCCGCAGGACCTCCGTTCCCTTTTTATTATAAACCGACCAAGTCGGGACGCTTTTGCCTTGGCCCGAACTCCGCCCGCAGCCGCAAATCATGGTCAAAGCCAAGAAAACGGCAAGATAATTTTTCATTTCCTAAAACCCTTGCGGAAGAGGCCCCTGGAAATATTTCTTACACCGCGCGGGGCCGATCTTGCCGCATATTTCCTTGATCAAGCCGTTGTCATGAGAGCGTCTGGCGAAAATAGAGCCGCTTTTTAAAGACATGGAGCCGAATTTAGACCGAGGCGATAAAGTCCAGTTTTTGAAGCGCAACCTCGCGACGGCGGACCTTTCTCCTTTTTTATAGAAGCGGTTGGCCGATGCGCGGCCATACACTTCCCTCATTAAATGATACATTTGCGGGTCCCTGCGCCGAAGCGTGTTCGCGGTTTCTCCATTATCTCCTACCCCTAAGTAGGCCGCGGTCGCTTGGGCAAAAGCTTCATCGGGGTTTGAATCGGCATAATGGCCCAGGCCAATCGTGCCGTATTTTCTCATCGCGCTCTGATAAACGGCTGTGGAATCATCCAAGGTCGGAACATCTTTCCGATTTTTAAATGCGGCGGGGATTGCGGAAAGACTTTCGCGCAATCTTGAAGCCATGCCATGCCAGGTGAGTGTCGCGGCCTTTCCATCTCCTTCTCGCCTCCAATCACTGTCACGAGTTAAAGCAAAACGCACCGCGTGGCCGTATTCATGGAGAATCAGAAATCCTTTGCGATACCTATTATTTAAGTCTAAAGGGCCGTTCCCAATCAGGTCGCTCTCCGACGCCGCGACATACGTTTTTCGGGGGCTATTTTTATGTGCCGGCGTATAGGCGATGCCCTCAACATTATCCCACAGGCGACCATCAAAAGTCTTTTTTCCAGCGAGCGCGGTAAACGGGGGGATTTGCGTCAACTTCTTTCCCCATGGAATAATGTTTAAGGAGGTGGAAGCAGCTAAATTCCGTAAAACGCTTTGGGGAGCGTGAGCAAGCATTCCCATTTGTATTTTTCTGGCATAATTTGTGGCTCCTAGGCTGGCCCCGTTCGTATGCAACCGTGCGCTTAAAATTTTAAAATAGCGCGCTCGAGTTGGCGAAGGCGGCGGCAAGGCCCGCCCTAGGGCGAGCCCCAAAACTTTATTTTGAGCGTTCGTCTGCGCTTGAGCCTCCTGGACCTTGTGGGCGGCCCGTTGGAGGCCTGAATTCGCGAACGCGCTTCTCGACCGCTTCATTTTCCGCCCTTTCTTTTCCTTTTTATTTTTGAAGACGGATTTCCCGACAATTTTATAGGAATCCGATTGGGCCGCGTTTAAAAAACGGCCAACCCATTGGGGGGAAATTTGTTTTGTCGAAGGAGTCGGCGGGTTCGCGGCAACCCAAAGGCGCATATCCCTAGTCAGCGAAAGTTCCGCCGGGCTTTTCTGCCGGCTTGATCCGGGCGCGGTAAAGATGCAGTTAAAAACTTTTCCTGAAGGGGATTTCCCAGCGCCCATGTTGAGCCAAGTCCCGATTCCTGAAAGAGCTAGATGAAACGGGGCCGCGCTGTCTAAAACTAATCCCTTGAGTCTTCGCTTCATATTCGCGCGGGGTAAAGGGGGACAGGCCGATTTCCCGGTCGGCTTGGCGGCGGAGGCCGGATTCGCCGTTTTCCCTTGCCCCGCGACCTCGTCTCCCGGCTTCTCATCCGGATACCAAGGCCTCGCCCAGGTTCGAGAGGAGAAAAGGAGAAAAGAGACGGCCAAAATCGAAACATAAACCCGCCGTTCTTTATTTTTCACGATATCCCTCTCCGACAAAACACATTCCTCGTTTAGGGTAACCGCCCTTTTTGCGTTTGTCAAGGGCATTCGTCCTCTTCGCGAGTCCAAACCGCGAGAGCGCGCGGGCAAGTGATATAATTTCGGAAGCGGTTTAAAACCCTTGAATAAAATAAAATCCCTCGGCGTTTGGACGATCAAGCTTTTTTCCCTGGCGGGGCTTGTAGGGCTTGACCGTTGGACTAAGATTTGGGCGATGACGGATTTAAGGGCGGTCGGCTTTATCCCCGTTTTTCCTTTCTTTTCCTTGACCTACGTCGAAAATACCGGCATGGCCTTCGGCCTCGGCCATCATAAAAATATTTTTTTCATGGCGGTTACCTTTCTTCTTTTGCCGGTTCTTTTTTTTCTTCAGTGGAGTTGGAGAAATAAAAATTTTTGGATTCAAGCGGGGCTTTTACTGGTGACCGCCGGAGCCTTGGGGAATCTCCATGACCGAATCGCCTACGGCTATGTCGTCGATTTCCTTTATATTCACTACTGGCCGGTCTTTAACGTCGCCGATTCCTGCATTACGGTTGGGGCCGCGTGTTTGGCCTGGGGATTTCAAAAAGAAGAAAAAAATAGGGAACTTTTAGGATGTTAAACCGTATAATTAATGTAGAATAAACTTAGCGTTACGTCGGAAAGGGGGAATAAACCATGCAAACAACGAGCGAGAAGGGTAAGGCTTTGGAATTGGCGTTGTCTCAGATCGAGAAATCCTACGGCAAGGAATCCATCATGCGCATGGGAGAGCGCGCGGCGAAAATTAGAGTCGAGGCCATTCCGACGGGAATTTTGCCCCTCGATCTCGCCTTGGGGGTCGGCGGTTTCCCCCGAGGGCGCATCATCGAGATTTACGGGCCGGAGTCTTCCGGAAAAACGACCTTGGCCCTTGAGGCCGTGGCGCAGGCCCAGAAACTGGGCGGGACGGCCGCCTATATCGACGCCGAGCACGCGATGGACCCGGCGTATTCCCGACAGTTAGGGGTCGATGTCGACAGCCTTCTTATCTCCCAGCCCGATTCCGGGGAAGAAGCCCTTGAAATCACCGAAAAGTTGACGAGATCGAGCGCGGTCGACGTTATTGTCGTCGACTCCGTCGCGGCCTTGGTTCCCAAAGCCGAAATCGACGGCGAAATGGGAGACAGCCATGTCGGCCTTCAAGCGCGGCTGATGAGCCAAGCCCTCCGAAAATTGACCGCCGCCGTTTCACAGAGCCGGACCTGCCTTATTTTCATCAACCAAATCCGCAACAAAATCGGCGTTCCTTCTTATATGAATCCGGAGACGACCACCGGCGGCTTGGCCTTGAAATTCTACGCGAGCATGCGCCTTGAAATCCGCAAGGCGGAGACGATTAAAGACGGAGACGTCGTCATCGGAGCTCGAACCAGAGTTAAAGTGGTGAAAAATAAGGTCGCTCCGCCCTATCGAACGGCGGAATTCGACATGATCCACGGTCACGGGGTTTCCAAGGAAGGCGGACTCTTGGACATGGCGGTTGAGGCCCAAATTATCGAAAAATCAGGCTCGTGGTTTTTGTATGGAAATGAGCGCCTGGGCCAAGGCCGCGAAAACGCGAAAGCGACGCTTAAGGACAATCAAGAAATGGCGGCTAATATCGAGAAGGCTCTGAAGGCCAAATTCTTGGCGGGAGCTTCTTCCGCGGAAAATGCGGTCCCGGCTTCCAAAGACGGCAAGGACGCTAAGGACGCGAAAGTTCCCGCGTCCGCCGGAAAAGCGGCTGCCGCAAGCAGCCGCTAGTCTGCGCGGTGTCGGAAAAGGAGAAGGCCTCCGGGTCCCTGCCGTGGCTGGAGGACTATTCGCGCTATATCCGTCTCGAGCGCGGTCTGTCTTCCAATACCGCCTTGGCGTATCTTTCGGATTTGAGGCAGCTCGCGGCTTATTTAAAGAAAGCCCAAATCGCGTTTGAATCCGTTGATTCCCGCTCCCTTGAAAATTATTTTTGGAAGCTTAAAACCGAAAAAAACCTCTCCGCCGCGTCCTTGTTTAGAAAAATGGAGGCGATTAAGTCCTTCTACGTTTTTCTCGTCTCCGATAAAAAAATAGAGAAAAGCCCGGCGGCCTCGTTTCGCTCTCCGAAAATGCCCCAGCGTTTGCCTAAAACCCTGTCGGTTTCGGAAATAGAAGCCTTGCTTCGGACGGAGGACTTCAACACTTTCGAGAAGCTGAGACGGAAAACGATGCTTGAGCTTATTTATGCTACCGGAATGCGGGCTTCCGAGATTTTGGCTTTGAAGTCAGACGCCATTAACTTTCAAGACGGCTGGGTGCGGGTGTTCGGCAAGGGCTCGAAAGAAAGGCTTATTCCCATTCATTCGACGGCGATCGCGTGGTTGGAAAAATACGCGGAGTTAAGAGAAGCTCGCTTTCCCCGGCAGGATGCGGCGGAATTTTTTCTAAGCCGAAGAGGAAAGAAACTGAGTCGCGTCCAATTTTGGCGGGAGATGAAAGCTTTGGGGCGGAAAGCCGGAATTTCCAACCTTCACCCGCATTTGTTTCGCCATTCCTTCGCGACGCATCTGCTCCAAAACGGGGCGGATTTGAGATCGGTGCAGGAGCTTTTGGGCCATGCGAGCTTGTCTACGACTGAAATCTATACCTCGATCGATCGTTCGGGGCTTAAAAAATCCCATCAGCGTTTTCACCCAAGGCCATGACCGAGCCTAAGCGAGGAAATGGTTGATGCCAGATTTCGCACGGACAAAACCATGAATAAAAAAATTATTTTGACCGCCTTCTTTCTCTTATTTCCGGCTTTTCTTCATGCACAGGCCAGTTCCGATCAGATTAAGTTGGTGAAATATTTTTTAAAAACCCCGACTAAAAATCTCAATCCTGATTTGGTGCCGGACTTTTTGGCGGTCGGCGAAAAAAACGTGCCCTCCAAACTGCGTCAGGGATATGTTTCCAAGGTCATGGAGCTGTATGCGCTGAGAAATGTGGCTGAAGGTAATAAACAGGGTTTTGTCCGCACTCCGGATGATTCCGCGCCTTCTTGCCGGGAATTTCATGTCAAGAAAGGAATACGGATGTATAGTTCGGTTTTTTCCAAACATCTGATGAAGGGGCATAGTTTTCCCGAAATTGTTCGGCTCATGCGCCTAGGGCATTTCTCCCGCCTATCGTCAGACTATATGCCTTGTCTTCGGCAAAAAACCAAATGTTCGCAACAGGATATGGTTTGTAACTTTACCTTAAGCGTCGTATCGGTTAAAAAAGGCAAGAACCGCCGCTACTATTATTTCATTTACGGCAATGACCCTCTCGCGGTTGTCTATTCCCTTTGCACTCATCCCGGTCTTGGAAAAAACACCAATTTCTTTAGCGAAAAGCCTTCAGTTCTTTGTTCGCATTGAAAAGTAAAAATTCGGTAAAAAATCGGCGAACGGTTGAATTAATTCCGCGCTCCTGTTACACTAATAGAGATGGTTCCCAGAGCTTGTATTAGAATTGTCGAGCGCGGCGCCCAGGACGACTCGTTTGCCTATTGGCGCGGCAAATCCCCGGAAGAGAGGCTTGCCGCGGTGGAATTTTTGCGCGAGCAATACTACGCGCTTTCCGGATATAAAACCCTTCCGCGGCTGGCTCGCGTGGTTTCCCTCTCCTTAAAAAGGAAAGGGCAGGGGTGAGGATAAAAATGAAGCTCCATCCCGATTTTTCCGATTTCGTCGCGGCCCTTTTGCGCTGCCGCGTTGAATTCGTGATCGTGGGCGCGTTCGATTTGGCGTTCTTGGGAAGCCCCCGCTACACCGGAGACTTGGATATTTGGATTAGACCCACGGCCTTAAACGCGCGCGCGACTCTGAACGCCTTGAAAGAATTTGGCCTGGATTCCCTTTCCCTTAAGGAAGAAGACATCCTTTCCGGCAAAGTGATTCAATTGGGATATCCGCCGGTCCGCATCGATCTCTTGACGGCGCTCGACGGCGTCACGGCCGATGAAATTTGGGCCGGCCGCCAAGAAGGACCGCTGGGCGATCATGTCGTCAATTACATGGGCAAGAATTCCTTTCTGAAAAATAAGCGCGCCATCGGCCGTCATAAGGATTTGGCCGATATCGAGGCCATCGAAGGCGGCCCGGGCCCGGAAAAGTAAAAATTCGGTAAAAAACGCCGGGTTCCCCTTGACAAATTTAAGTTGCGGGGCTATCCTGATTCCATGAACCCCGCGCTCGCGGCGGCCTTGATTTGTAAGCATTCGGTGAAACCATTGTCGGTCATTGCGGCGCAAGCCGCAATCCAGACCGCACGATTCCGTCCTACCCGCTTCCGCGGGCAATATTCCGCCTGCACGGGAGTCTGGACACCGGCTTTCGCCGGTGTGACGAAAAGATGGGTTCACCGAATGTTTATCGCGCTGGCTCTCGCGTTTTTGTTGAATCCGCCCGTTTTCGCCGCGCCGTCTAATTTTTGCCCAGAACCCATTGGTCCGCCCGTCAATGCCTTGGCGCCGGGCTCCTCGAAAAAGCCTTTCAACGCCCTCAAACCTCCCCTGTCCAAGGGCGTTGGATCGTTGCTTGAATCTCTGTGTTGGAAAGTTGACGGAGAAACGGGGTTGGTCGAGGGTCCGCGAAAGACGCTCTTGACCGAGGGCCAGATGAAGGCCTTTTTGAGCGATTATAATGTCAAGGAAAATCCGCTGACCGATGAAGAGCGCGGGGACCTCTACGAGGTCGGCTGCAGATTTGATTCGTCGAACCACATTTTATATCGAAAGGACCATGCGAAACCCCGAACGCTTTCCAATCTCAGCGTTCTTGTCTTTCAACGCAAGAGAATGTTGGGCCTCTCTCAACGGTTGGCGGGGAGAATCGAGGGAGTTTTAGCCAAGCAAGATCCGCATAAGCCGCTGAGCCCAAAGGCGCTTAAAGAGATTGAGCAGATGTCGTTTAATACCGTGGGAAGCCGTTCCCTTCCTCCCGCTCTCAAAGAGCTTATCCAACTTCGCTCGGGAAACTCCGTGGGAGATATCGAGAGAGAATTAACCCGGGCGCAGGCGGATTTTTCTCGGATGTTTGACGGAAAAGAGTCTCCTCGGGAACTTTCGCGGACCTTAGTCCAGCTCAATCACCTGAATCAATTTCCAAAGATTCACACCGGGGAATGGAGAAGTCAGGTCTCTGATTTTTATTTCAACAAGAGCGAGAGCCGCTTGGGCAGGGAAGCCCAAAAGCAAATTCAGGCGGTTCTTTCCCAAAATCCGGTGGGAGTCGAAATTCTCAACCGTTTTAGGGATAATTCCGGAAAAATCAAGTTGCCGGGTTTCGCCGTGGGGGACTTGCAAGGTTTTGACTGGGCTGTCAGTGTTCCGGGGAAAAATCTGCTCATTTTTAACATTAAAAGCGTTTTGAAAGATCCAACTCTTCGGCCTTTTGAGAAATCCGCGGACCCGCCTCCTCAGGATTCCATCTCCTTGGCCCGATGGTTTTTGCGTCATCCCCAGGCGATGAAATCTTTCGTTAAAAATAATGACTTTGTCATCGCCCATGAGTTGACGCATTTGGCCAATGATCGCGAAATTCCCCGCGGTTATAATCCCGCCGATGTCTTGGAAGACGAACATGAAGCCTTTACGGCGGAAACGCGCTATGCCTTGGCCCAGATAGAGCTTCACCCCCGATCGTCCTTGGCCAATCCCAATTACCAAGAAGAACTCTCTTGGAGAATTCGCCCCATGTTGGTTAATTATGGAAAATTTTTGCAGGGCATTGATTATGGCTATCTTAATGGCAATTCCGTGGCGGCCATGCACTTTGAGGACGCGGCTCAACTGGTTGAGCGGGAGCGGCTTGATAAGGAAAAGCGTCTGGGCCGCGAGACCCCGGATGAGATCAAGAAAAGCCTTCTCAAAATATTCGGGCTTCAGGAGACCCAAGAAGCCGAGGACCGATTTGGGAAGGTCTATGAGGAAAAAACCAAGAAGTTCATCGCGGGAGACTACCTAAAAATGCGCGCGGACGCGCGAAAAAATTTCCCCAAAATCGCCGAAAAATTCTTGGTCAAGGCCCATCAAGAACGGAATTGGGGCCGGTATTATTACAATATTCAAAACGCGATGAATTTAGCCGTCATCGCCCGCGATTTGGGGGTTTCGGCGGAGAATTCTTTTATCGCGCGTCTCCAGGAAAAATCCGCAGCTCAGGCGCTAAGGACGTTCGCGTTTTCCCGGAGAGGTAAAAGATCATCGCGGGATTTTTACCTTCGTATTAGTTATGCTTTTGCCGCGCTGTCAAAAAATCAGAAAATCGAGAATCAAGCCCGGGCGGCGGCGGTTGACTCCATCAAAGCGTCCCTGCGCTCGAAGCGGTATCTTAAGTCGGCGGAAGCTCTCGCGCGGGAGATTGGCGATCAGTCCTTGCTTGAACAAGTCCGGGAGGCGATCAGGGATGCGTAGCTCTGGAGCGTATGCGGCGGCCCTGATTTGTAAACATTCGGTGAAACCATTGCCGGTCATTGCGGCGCAAGCCGCAATCCAGACCGCACGATTCCGTCCTGCCCGCTTCAGCGGCCAATATTCCGCCTACACGGGAGTCTGGACGCCGGCTTTCGCCGGCGTGACGAAAAAATGGGTTTACCGAATGTTTGTCCTCATTTTGGCGCTGGAAATCGCGGGGTGTTCCTCTAAGAGCGAAAATTCCGCGAAGTCTCCCGATTCCCCGGTCACCTATCATTCCCAAATCGGTTTTTCTTGCCCTATTCCGGGGAATTGGAAGGTTTCGGAAAATCAGCCCGGGTCGCTGGCCGCGTTTTATGGGCCTCCGAACGGAAGCGCTCCCTATTCCTCTTCCATCGCCGTCTACCGCTACCCGAAAGGCCATTCGGATTTTTCAAGTCCCAAGGAGTATTATCTTCGCAACGCCGGGAAAAACGCTTCCTCGCTGATTCAAAAAAAAATCGCGTCGGGCGCGGCCTATTATTTCTCGGATAAGGAAGCCTCGCCGGGGATCGCGCGCCCGAAACAAACGACTCGCGAGGAATATTACTTGATCGCGTTTCAAGGCGGGTTTTACGCCTTGGTTTACCTGGGGCCCGAAAAAAACGCCTCTCCGGGCGAAGCGGTTTTTCAAAAGCTCGCCCAGGGTTTTAAAACCAAAGACTCTGAAAAGTAAAAAATTCGGTAAAAAAATCAAAAAGTCCTTGAAAAATCGGGAAAGTGGGGTTATATATTAGAAGCGGAGGTTGTGCGTGATAGATCGGAGAATGTTTGCTGGTGGGGCGGCTCTTTTCGCGTCTCTTGTTCTGCCAAGTCCGGGCTTTTCCGCGCCGACGTGCTGGCATTACCATATCGCCAAAATTTATCCTTGTAGGGCTTCTGCGGTTACTGAAGGCGTTGCGGTTTGTAGCGGCATTCCTTCCGCGTTCGCCGTGAAGAAAGACTTCCCGCAATATGTTTGCGATTACATTGCTTCATTGGAGAAATCCGTCGACGACCAACGACTATCCGAGTGGAATTCTTTTTCGGAAAGGGATCAAGCGGAAAATATTAAGGAGGCTAAGAACGATTTTAAAATTTATCAAACGGCGCTCCATAAAGCGAGAGCGTTAATTGACGCCCTTAATTCCGCTGGGAAAAGTTCGCAATCGCGGTTGAACGCTGCTTGGAAAGCTGTTGAGGTGGCGGCGGATAGTTCTCAAAGTTTCTTGTGGAAAGATCAGTCTCATGGGACTCCCCAGGTCGCTTACCTCAATCCCAAAGGGAAAGGTCTCTATTACAACACTTGGGATGCCGGCGTCTATTTGGGCGCAATTCGCCAATTGCGGGAACGGCTGCAAACGGCCAACAATGACATTCAATCGAAAAATTATGCCAAGGATCGAAAACGAGTGCAGTCAATTATGGGGCAGTTGGGCGCTTTTACAAAGGAAACGCAATCAGATCATGTAAGCTCATTGAATGCGGGCGTGATGCCGAGAGAGGGGTCCTTGGCTCATGCCCAGCAAGAGGGGCAGTATCAAATTCCCATAAGAATGGATTTCCCTTCTCCCCCTCCTCCGAATGATATTGTCACCAAGCGTAATTATGACTCCCGTGGGAAATTGCCCGGCGAGTGGCGTAAATTTCAGGAAATGAGCGTGAAGCTTTGGCACAAAATAGGCATGACACGCACGGTGGGACGCCCTAACCAAAAAGCCGAACTCGCATTTCAGCAAAAAGACGGCACTTGTGGGCTATCCTCGCTTTCGGAATTATTGCGGGCGAACGGGAAACAGGTTTCAGTTCAAACGGTCGCTCAAGTGGCGCATGCCGAAATTCCTGATTTACAAAAGATAAACCCTGGAGACCCGGAGGATTGGGGAGGAACTACGCCCAAGGACTTAAAGAAACTCGCAGGCTTGTTCGGCTTTAATTCCGTGTCTTACCTGAATGTTTCTCCCCAAGTGAAGAGAAGATATCGCCCGACTTCTAATCAGCAACTTGTCGATCAGAAACGCTTGGATGAGGCCATACGCGATCATCACGGAGCTGTTGTGAGCGTCTGGGCCGAGTTGCTTTGGAAGCATGGCCAATCCCCTAGCCTTCCACCCATTCCGCCCGGTAAGGGAGATCATAAATACAACACGGCTGATCACGATGTTTACGTCACCGCCGAGGAGGTTAACTCCACGACCGGCCGGGTCGCGGGTTATTGGATTAACGATACCGGTACCGGCGAGGGCGGGCGTTTCGTCAAAGCGGAGAATTTCCTGCGCGCTTGGCGTTATGGCTACGATGAGATGACCTATCTTGTTCCAAAATAGATGAAAATGTCGGAGTCATCCTTTTCCGCGGCGGCTTCTATTAAAAGCAACGGTAAAATTTCGGTAAAAAAATCAAAAAGTCCTTGAAAAATCTGGAAAGTGGGGTTATATATTAGAAGCGGAGGTTATTAAACCATGAATAAAACAAAATTTTCTTACATTGCGGTCTTATCGGCGATGACTCTCTTTCTATCCGCTCTTCGTTCTTGGGCGTCATCAAAAGTAGGCGATATTATGCTGCAATGTATTCAATCAAAAACCCATGTCGTTAAGAACAATGGTCATTACTATGCCTGCGCTTTCTCTAGGACGAGTGATTTGTCTTTGGCTTCACAGGATGCTGATTTGCGAGCAGAAAGGAGAATGAAATCGTTTGTGAGTCATTTGGCGGGTAATGTTCGGGCAGGGCTAGGGAATGGATACTTGACCATCCAGGATAATCAGCGGCGAGGAAATCGTTTTTGGGCTTTGATTCAGGGACCGGGAGCAGAAAAAAATGCGGCAGGTTTGAATCCAGGGGTTAGAAATTCGTCAAAATCAAACTCCTCATTAACAATGCCTTCCGCCAGCCAGAATGGGTCTTTCTCTCAAAGTCAAACGGGAGGATGGGCAAATTTAGCAAAAACATTTGACACGACAGCCTCATCTAAACAGAAAAAGTTGGAGAGTTGGGAATCGAGCCCTAAGGCCCAACAAATGGCCGCGACCAACCCCGAGGCGTTTAATCAGTACGTCGAGAGTCAAGAAAATCAAATTTCGGAAGATGAGCGTTTCGCGGGTAAATACAAAAAAATGGCGGACGCGGATTTGCTTAAAGCCAATCAGTCTAAGCCCGCGGCGCAGCAAATGACGGTGAGCCGCTGCGAGAATATTGGCGCGGGAGAGGTGAGCCCCACTTGCGCGGCCCTTCTTCAAAACATTCAATATTCTCCCACGTCTATCTCTAGCTCAAAAACCAAGACTGCGCCCGTTGTGAAACCGGCGCCTCAAACCATGAATCTCCAAGGACGGGACTATTTGGATCGAAGCTTAGCGGCGGGCCTGGGGCTTCGATCTAAAGACTGGGTCCTAGATCCAAAAACCATGAGTGAAGCTGCAAGGCATATTAACAGTGAGGCTTCTCAATTAAATAAAAATGTCGCGAAACATAATCGACAAGCTAAAAAATTGCGAAAAAAGATTGCTTTGCGAACAAAAAAACTTGAGCGCGCCCGAAAAGCCGCGAATAAGCCGGTAAAATCCAATGACCTTACTTGTTTTAGATACGAGTCCCAACTATCCCAGCAGACTCTCCCGTTCGTAGGAGGTTTGCAACAAGTCTTTGATCGCGATTGCCGCGGGAAAAATATTGACGAATCCAAAACCAATCAAAATGAAGTGGCGGCTCCGGAGCAGAAGAAAATTGTTTCCGCGTATCAGCGTTGCGTCAAAGAAGCCGCAAGCGGGAAATATTCCAGCGCCGCGGCTGTTCGGGCCTGCGCCCGGGCTCAATTTTCGGGGAAAAACTGACGGCGAAACGCGCGCGCGACGTAGTTGGGAATCCAAAAAAGATGAATCATCGCGCTGTAATGGCCGAAGGGAACCCAGATCTGGCGGCTGTCCGGGAACGCTTTTTTAAGCGCGAGCGCGTTTCGTCTAGGGATGATTTGGTCCCAGCTGGCGTTGATGAGAAGGGCGGGCTTATGCGCGTTCGCTTTTGAGTAGTCCAGCGCGTCCATTCCTTTCCAAGCCGCGCGTAATTCATCTTCCGTAACGCCGATTTTTTTGACGAAAGGAGCGGTCATGGCGCTATGAAAAAGAAGATTGGGCAAATCGGCGCCGCCTAAGAGAAAAACTCCGTAGCGTGGAATAGGGCTGATAGAATAGGTCGCGCTTCCAACGAGGGAGCCGAGGCTGATTCCAAAAATTCCGATTTTTTGAGGGTTGATTTCCGGTCGCTTTTGTAACCAAGCGAGGGCTTGGCAAGAGTCTGAAACCGCTTGACGAAAATTTTGGGCTAAAATTTTCGGGTCGCGCGCCAGAAAAACCTCTCCGCTGGGAACCGAGCGATTGGGCCGCCGGTGAAATTGGTAGGGCGTTTCAAGAAATAACACCGCAAACCCTGCCGCCACGAATTTGCGGATGAATTGTTTTTCAATCCAGGTGTTCGGCGCGGCCATGACGGGCAAAACTAAGATCACCGGAAAAGGTTTGGAACCTTGGGGGAGAACGTAGTGGGCCCAGACCGTGTTATTGGCCTTAAACAAGCTGTGAATGTGGGAGGGGAAAGTCAGCGTCTCAAAATGAAGGCCCTTGGTTTCCGGTTTCGAGAGATGAAAAGGCGTGGGCGCCGCAGGGCAAGTTAAGCCGAGGCCCCAAGAATGAATCGTAAAAAGTAAAAGAATCGATTTAAACACGGTCATTTTATAATAGAATAAATCGCGGTTCCCAAAAATGAAGATCGAAGAGAAAAAGCCGTCCTTGAGAATTTTGGGTTACGGCTTTTTGCTGTCCGCGCTTTCCCTTTCGCTTTTTTCCTGTTCGTTTGTGACTGATTTAACCCATGAATTTAGTTTCAGTTTCAGTAAGCCCATGACGCCTACCCAGTTCGCCCTCCAGCAGACGATAGAAAATTTTTACTACGAAGAAGTCGACAGCGCGTTTTTTTCCGGAAACGCCGAGGCTTTTTCTAATTTATATCTGCCGACCATTACCCAGCCCATGGACTGGAACCATATCCACGCCTGGGCCAAAAAATTTTTCAAGACGCACCCCAGTTCTCATTTTGTGGTTAAAAATCTTTTTATTGACCAGATGTCCTATGTTCGCGCGGTCGTTCGCGTTCGATATGTGGTGATTACCGCTCAGGGCGGAGGTAGTTTCTTGGGCTATGAAAGAGACGTCTTGGTTCATCAAAAAAACGCTTGGTTTATCGCCTCGTGGGAAAAACTAAACCCCGAGGCGAAGGTTTCCGGAGATTCCAGCTCCTCTTATAGTTTGCCTTTGCCTTTTGATTCCGCCGAGACCCCGGCCGCCCGTGGGCAATAGTCCCTTTCCTCGATAACCTTGAGGTTGGGACAATGCCTGCGGTAAGAGGAATCATCAGTGAATCTAACCTTTCCGCGGGCACTCGGCGCATTATATTGCGCCGGGTGCCGTCCTTATGGTTATTGGGGAAGGGCAATAGTAAAAAATCGGTAAAAAAATTCGCCCCCCATTGACAAGAGAAGAAAGCCCTATTACACTTTGGGTATGACCGCGCCTAAAGCAGGAGATGGCTGGTTCCGACCGAGCATGGGCAAGGAAGTGCCGTTTCCAGATTTGTTGGAGAACGGCCAGAGTCCGTTTCAAAAAAAAACCATGGCGCAATTTTGGGAGAAGAAAAAGAAAAAACGAGGTTCCGGCCTCTTTCTGTGGGCTTTTGCGGTGATCTTAGGGGTTCTTTTTTTAACGCCGCCGGGTTGGTGGGGCTCTCTGTGGTTTTCCCATGGGTTTCATTATCAAGGCTCGTTTGATGAACCGGGTCATCATCGCCTTCTTCGGCCTGTTGCGATTTCCGAGGAGGAATCTTCCTTTCGTTTGGCGGGCGCTCTTGAAAATTTAAAAAGAGTTTCTTGGGATGAAAAATTGGGTCGCCCCACCAGCGTTTCAGGCCTCACCAATCTCTCGGACGCAAAGGCTCATCCCGATTCCGTCTATGTCAAAAAAGATCCTTTTCCGCAAAATTCATACTTGTCTTCAGATGAGGGGGATCTTTTGACCTGGGCTTTAAACCGTAGTCCGCAAGTGGGGAAGGTTTCTTCCTCCATGGTACGCCGTGCGGGCCGCGTTCCCCGGCGGGTCAAAACGTCTGATTTTACTCGGACCTTTGACAGCCGTTCCAAGGGATGCGTGGACGGCCCCAGTTGCGCCATGATGCAGCTGGCCCGGGCCAAGGCGGAGTCTTCTTTCCTTTGTAAAAACGACGGCTGTCCTTCTTCCGTGGAATACGACGCCGCCCAACTCTCGTCTATTTTTGACGGTTCCGACGGGGTGTACCGGAGTCTCGTGATGCTGAGAGGAGATGGTTCTTCCTCTTCGCCGGAGATTCATAAATTAGGAGTGCCGCTTTTCTAGGAGACTTTTATGGCTGATTCCATGGAAACGCCCAAGCCCACGACTCAAAATAAAAAAGAAGAGAAAAGAAGCGGGGAGCCGATTCCGACATTAAAGGACACGACCCAAACCTTGCGCAACCCCGCTTTTAAGGTCAAAGATTTAAGCGCGCGAACCTTGGTGGACCGCTTTAAGCAGTTCCGCAAAAAAGATTTAGCCTTTGTTTTAGCGGGTTTGGGCGTTCTTTTTACCGCGCCAATGGCCGAACGATATTTGATGTCTCCCACCCACGGTTCTTCGGATGTTTTTAAAGAAGGCTGGGGTTTTCGGCCCGGCCAAGGCGGGCTGGGGGCGGGGGGCTCTCCTTTTGATACCGGCGAAAACGGTTTTGCGACCGGAAACCAGGTCGGGGAAAATGGAGACATTATTACCCCGGCTAATTTTCGCGATCCGGCAAGTCTCATTTTAGGGCCTGAAGCCGAGGCCCAGCCCCCGGCCACGACCAGCGAGGCTCCCTCTTCTGGTTCGGGTTCCGGATCGAATTGGAAAAATGCCTTGGCCGAAGCGGGCGGAAATGCCGCGAAATCGGCCCTGGGCCGGGCCGGGCTTCCCATGCCGCCTCTCACCTTAAGCAAAAATATGCTGAGTGGAATCGGCGGTTTAAGCCCTCAAGGCGGAAGCGAGCATTATAGCCTTCCGCCAATTGGCGGGGGACATGTGCCCAATAGCCCGAATGTCAGCAATTCCCTGGGCGCGGTCAAGGCTAACCCGAATTTAAAGGGAGTCGGACCTTGGAGCGAACGGGGAAATGGAACCGGCTCCATCGAGGCTTTGAAAACAGCGGGGGGTAACGCTGCCAGCAGTTTTTCTAATCCCAGCGCGGCCAAGGGTCTTCAAAACGCGGCGGCGGTTCAAATGCCGACGGCAAACCCCAATCATTTCGGCAGCGTCGGCGCGGATAAAGGCATGGGAAACAATTCCGTTAAGATGAGTAAGAATTTGGGGGAATCCCTCGCCTTCATGGCGGCCAAGATGAATATGCAAAAAGCCATTGACCTTCAATGGAAGCTTGCCGAGAAAAAAGCCATGATGTGGCCCAATATTGAGGAAAAAATGCTGACAAGCATGATTACAAAACCAGTGGATGCGATCGCGACTTCATTGGGAGATTCTCTGGCAGAGTTAACGAGTGGTAATTTGGGGGATGATTACTGTTGCAGTAGTAATCCTCAGGGCAGTGCGCCAGACATATCAAACGGTTGCATTGGACAAGGGGTTTTCATTAAACATGCTCCACAATGCCCAGCTTCTGGAGATCAGAAGAAGGTTAATAATCTAGGTTGCGCTAATCCGCTTGGTAGTGGTCTTTATACATTAGAAATAGGGCAACAGTCACTTCAATGTTCAAAAATGCCCGGCGGCTCCGGCGGGACCCAAAAAAATCCTTCGCCGGATGCCTCGTCGCAGAAAGCGGTCTCTGGTATCCTAAGCAACGCGAAGCAGGACGCGGCGCAGTGTGGCAGTTTTGTTAATGGTGTTTCGGGAGGGCAGGGCGGTCCAACTCAGGTCGGCTCTTTCTCTGGCAGCGAAAAAAATGCCGCGAATCAGGTTTGCTCGGATTTAAAAAAAGCTCAAAAAGCGGGGCAAGACGCACATCAAGCGATGGGCAGGACTTCTTCCCCGCAATCGTCGAATTATAAAAATGAAACGTCGCCCGTGCGTGGTTTCGCGTTTAATCCGATGGTGTCCGCTCTTTGGGCGGTTACCGAGAGATGGCTTGTTTCCTCCGCCCGCGCTCAAGCCCAGGCGGGATCTTCCGTTGCCCAGGATTTGGGCACGTCGGCCGCGAAGCTTCAAGCCGCGATCAAAAAACTCCAGACGGCAACGGGGAATAAGAAGAATAAGAATGAGAAGGCTTGTGAGGGAGATGTGACGTCATTGAACAATTTATGTAATCACAGTGGGAATAATCCTAGCGGAGTCTCCGGAGTGGTGCAACAATTAAAGACTGATTGTAATTCTGCTTTTTCACCCTCATTTGAGGCGTTGAAGAAAGCACAAAGTGATGATAGCTTGGCGAATGGATGGGCGGGACAAGCCAAGGGAACCTTGAGCGGGACAGTCAAAACAAAGGATGTCGGGGCGATAAATCAGTCTGATAATGATGCTACGGCAGCGGTAACCCAGTTTGAGGGAGATCAACGATGGAATCCTGTCTTTCAGAAGTACGCAGGTGAAATTCAAACGATTCAGACGACAGTTAACACCGAGGCCGGGGAATATGAGGGTTGCCAGGGAAAAATTCAAGGTAATGTGACATCCGTGATAAACAAAGAGGAAAAGCCGGTCGCGGGGGATTTGAAATCCTTGAGATCTGACATACAGTCAATCTTCCAACAACAGCAATCGGGTTCTAGCTCTAACACTGGTTCTAGCGCGGATGGCAATAACGACAGCGTCTTTTGCAAGGATATATCATCTTCCCTAAGCGATGCGGTAAGTCAGATCAAAGACTTGAGCAAACTTCATGAAGGAGTGAAGAGCCTTTCAGGCGATCTCAGTAAAAGCCTTTCGACTTGCCCTCAACCCGTTCAAACGGCTGCTAAGACGGCGGCGCCTTCCCAGCAGTAGCGGTCGCGCACGGTTATTTTAAATAACATATAGATGTTATTTAATACGATTAAATAACATCTATATGTTATTATTATGTTATGCTCTTTAAACGCGCGCTTCGCTTGGGATCGAGTCGGCGCTCCGCTTTTTTGTTTGGCCCCCGCATGACCGGCAAGACCTCTCTGTTAAAGGAATTGCCGGCGGA
>JAJYOT010000090.1 GCA_021796015.1 bacterium | reverse complement strand
CCGGATGGATCACTCGAGGGGTTGGCCGTGACGTCGACGATTCCACTGGAAACGCGCAAAAGATATTCTCCAGTCATCGTATTGGCGAAAGCGTTTGAACCTCCGGCTGAAACTTCAATAGCGGTGGGAATAGAGATCGGATTTCCATTGGCGTCTGTGATGACACCCGCAATAAAACCGGAGTTAGTCGTTTGGTTTAGAATACTCATCGTGCTGGGGAAAACATAGACGGAGCTTGCGGCAGGAACAGTGACGGTATCATTCTCCGCCTCATAAGAGGAACTGGTGATGACCACGCTCCAAGTTCCCGTCGCGACATTGAGGAGATTAAAGGCCGCCACCGGCGGGCTCCCACTGAGAAAAGCTTCCGTTGAGGAAGAAAGTCCGTCATTGGAGGTAATGACAGCTCCGGTGGCGGGAACTCCGGCAATGACTGTGGCAGAGGGAAATTGTGAATTGCTGGGGGAGATGGGTATACCTGAGATGGACAAGGAAGCGTTAGCGTTTCCGGGATAGGCGAAATCAACGCTGTTATTTCCAGAGTTATAAGCCGGTCCGAAGGAGCTGTTGATGAAAGAAGGACTTGAAGCGCGCACGATTTCCTGCCCGGCCGCAAGGCCTCCGTTTGGTTGTGGAATACAAGTTCCACTACAATCGCTGGGATTGTGGGTTGAGCCGTTATTGGTCCATCCGACTGCGTCAATCAGATTCCCGGAAGCGTCTTGCAAATAGAGGGCTCCGCTATGTCCCCGCGCCATGATATCCCTGACAGAGGGCGGTCCCCAGTCATAGGCGGAAGGACTGCAACTGAGATTTGCCGTATTCGTGTAGTAGGCGTCGGCGGAAATAGAACTGCCATTAACAGTAAAAGTCATCGTGTTGGCGATGAGATAATATTGCCCGGAAGGGACGCTGTTTTGAACATAACTTAAGGGAATATTTGTGCATTGAGTATTATTGTAGCCCGACACAAAATTAAGACTTATATTTCCCTCAATTGAGATCGTATTAGTAGTGGGGTTAAACAATTCGACATATTCGACGTCATAACCATTAGCTTGAGGAGTAGAAACGACGATTTGACTAATGACTAGGTTGGGTTCGATCCAAACTTGCCCCATAACCGTTCCGGAGCTCATTGGCGTTAAGGAAAAATTAACCGTGACAGTATTGTCGGCGGGAGCGGATTGATAAGCGTAGCCGGTAAAGTATCCCGGGGCGGAAGCGACTAAATTGAAGCTTCCCGGCGACAAGGAGATGGAATAAAGTCCGGAAGCGTTGGTCAAACTGCTCCAGCCGAGGTTTTCCGCGACATTTACGCTTACTCCTGAAATGGGGTTCCCGGTCGTGGCATCGGTCACGGTTCCCGTAAATCCAGAATTCGCTTCGACGGTGTCAGGATTAGACATAACGCTGTTAAGAGAAAGATATTGTGTCTGAGAATCTTGAGTCCAGGTGACGGTGACGGTGATCTGCCGCATTCCCGTGTCCGGGGTGGTCGGCGGTAGAGGGGTCAGCGTGCCGTTTTTATCCGAGATCACTTGGATATAGGTATAGCGGTTAAAATTGACTCCGCCTTCGAGAATGTTGGCCGGAGGAAAATTGACGGTGTCATAAGGCGTTCCATTAGATAAAAAAGAAGGGCTCTGCGTGGGAATGACGTTGGGGTAGGATTCTTCTTCGAGGATCTGTATCTGTTCTTGAGCGAGATTGGTGGCGAGAGTTTTATCCCTAGACATTTGAATGGAACGCTGAACGTCCCGAAAAGATGCGACCAGCCCCAAGGTCGCGACCGAAAGAATACCCAGGGCGATCATCATTTCGACGAGGCTTGCCCCGAGTTGATTTGAAGGCGGACTTATTTCCAGAGGGTCCATCCAACCCATCTTAGAAGTATAACAGGTCAAATAAGTAAGTCAATGGGGCTTTAGAGCGCGAAAAGAACTGATAAAATAAAGGTCTTGATGAAACACGCGTTCAAATTAGGGGTCGTTGGTTCTTTAGGTCGCATGGGAAGGCGCGTTTGCGCTTTAGCCCAAGAAAATTCGCGTTTTGAGCTTGCGGCTCAAATAGAGCGTGGAAATTTTAAAACGACTCCGTGGTCTGACTTAGATGTTCTTATTGATTTTTCAACGCCGGAGAGTTCTTTGGCGGTTTTGAAAAAAGCGGTCAAAAACAAAATCCCTGCTGTGATTGGGGTGACCGGGTTTTCAAATTCCCAGATATCTCAAATCAAGGCCGCTTCCCGTAAAATCCCAATTTTTTGGTCGCCTAATTTTAGTCCGGGGATTTTTTGGATGAAACGTTTGGCTCAAGACGCGGCCAAGGCTTTGTCAAATTATGATTTGTCTATTTTGGAGACCCACCATAAAACCAAAAAAGACGCGCCGTCCGGCACTGCGAAGGCTTTGGTCTCCGTCTTGGGTCGCGAGGCTGAGGTTCTCTCATCACGGGTAGGAGATGTGGTGGGTGAGCATACCTTGGTTTTAGCCGGGCCTTTCGAGCGTTTAGAAATAACCCATCTGGCGCATAGCCGGGACGTATTTGCGAAAGGAGCTTTAGAAGCCGCCGAATGGCTTTCCTCTCACAAACCCGGATTTTATGGGATGGAAGATTTGTTCGTTCACAATGGGAAAAATTAGTTCTTTTTTTTCCGCTTTTACGCGCTGGATTGGCGAAGACGATGATCCCAATGAGCCCGTTTATGATCCAATTCATTTGGCGGCGGTTCTGGTTGGAACTTTGGCCGCCTTGGGACTTCTTTACTGGCTTTTGTGGACGCTTTTAGTCTATGACGGCGGACTTTTTTCTAAAGTGGGACCTTTTTTTCATGTCCTCCTAGGTTCTATGCCTTTCCTCCATAATCATAAGGTCGGCATTGTCCCAACCTTAAGTTCATTGAGGAAAGGGACTAAAACCTTGGCCGATTATGGATATCAGGGTTCTCCCTATCAAATGGGAGTGTTTCGAGGTTGGGTAGGAAATCTCGGAGCTTTGATTATTTTGATTGGGATTATTATTTCCTTGTACCGTCTTTATCAGAATGCCGCTCAAAAACACGAAGAGAAGCGTGAAACCCATTGAATGTTTGATTTCCCTGGGAAGTAATGTTGGAAACCGGGCCCATCATTTGCGAAAAGCAGTCTCTTCTATTGGAAAAATTACGGGAGTCAAAATTCTCAAAAAATCGCGGATTTATGAAACAGAGCCATTGGGCCCCAGTCGAAAAAAATTTCTCAATTGCGCCCTTAGAATAAAAACGACGCGAAGCGCGATGGGGCTTCTCATTGAATTTAAGCGTCTTGAAGCCTTGGCTGGCCGAAAGCCAGGGTTGAGATGGGGGCCGCGGCCTCTGGATATTGATTTAATCACTTACGGAAACGAAAAAATAAAAACTCCTTGGTTGACGGTCCCGCATTCAGAAGCCGTGCGGAGGGTTTTTGTATTGGTTCCTTTGTCCGAAGTTGCGCCGCAAGCGAAATTATCTTCTGGCAGAACGATTCAACAAGCCCTTTCGCGGTTGAAGGATGTTTCGCGAAGTGTTAAATTGTATTAATGATCACTCCACAAACCCTTATTGAAATGAAGAAAAAAGGCGAGAAAATCGCGGCCTTAACCGCTTATGATTTTCCGACCGCCGAAATCCTAAGCGAAAGCGGGGTAGATGTTCTTTTGGTTGGGGATTCTCTTGGGATGGTGAAGTTGGGATATTCTAGTACGGTTTTCGTGACGATGGATGAGATGCTTCATCATCTTCTGGCGGTCAAACGTGGAATTTCCGGACCCTTGCTTGTGGCGGATATGCCGTATCTCAGCTACGAGATTGATTTAAAAGAGGCCCTACGGAACGCCGGACGTTTGGTCAAAGAGGGCGGAGCCCAGGCGGTTAAAATCGAAGGCGGCGGTTTTGTCGCGGGTATTGTCCGGGAACTTTTGAGATATCTGGA
>JAJYOT010000089.1 GCA_021796015.1 bacterium | reverse complement strand
ATACGGGCCGCGGCCTTCAATCCCTATGGATTCAGCGACAGTAATTTGAACATGGTCGACATGATCTCGGTTCCAGGCCGGCTCGAAAAAAGTGTTGGCGAAGCGCAAAATCAGAATATTTTGCACCGTCTCTTTTCCCAGGTAATGATCGATGCGGTAAACCTGATTTTCCGGAAGAATCGAGTGAATTTCTTTGTTGAGAGAAATGGCTGATTCTAAATCCGTGCCGAAGGGTTTTTCGATAATCACCCGGGGCCAGGTGGAGAGCCCCTCTTGTTTATTGAGGCCCGCCTCCGCCATCTTTTTTAAAACAGGGGAATAAAGGGTGGGAGAGGTCGCGAAATAAAACATGTGGCCAACCAATTGCATATCTTTGGAAAGCTCCTCCAAACGAGTTTTAAGACGGGCGTAAAACCCAGAGTCGCTTAAGTCTCCATTGACAAAGAAAAGCCTTTCCAAAAACCCCGCAGGAATTTCTTTGACCCCGGCCTTGGTGATGGATTCTCCGACGTTCTTTCTTAAAGCCTCATCATCCATTTCTCTTCTCGCGACGACGACCACCGCATAACTGGAAGGCAAAAGATTTTGCTGATGAAGGTAAGCCAAGGTGGGATAGAGTTTTCGATGGGCCAAGTCCCCCATCCCGCCCAAGATAACAAGGGCGCAAGGCTCTGGACGCTCCTCCATCAAGGTTAATTCCGGCTGGCTTAAGACCTTGGGCGTGACCAATGTTTCGCTCATAATATAACCTTTTGATTGTCTCCTTCCCTAGTGTCAGGAAATTATTTGAAGTCCAGCGCCTTCATCTTGTCTTCCAGATTCTTGAGGAGGTGAGCGTAAGAATCGGCAAAGGCTTTGATTCCGGCTTCTTCCAGATCTTTACAGACCTTGTCTAAATCAACGCCCGCCTTGGGCAATTGATTAATGACCCCTTGAGCTTCCGATACATTTTCTTTTAGTGCCGCGCGCAATTTTCCGTGATCTTTAAAGGCATTCCAGGTTTCAAGCGGAATCGTATTGACTGTTTCTTCTCCGATTAGTTCTTCAATATAAAGAACATCGCGATAGGCCGGGTTTTTAGTCGAAGTGGAAGCCCACAAAAGGCGCTGCGGTTTGGCCCCGGCCTTACGCAATTCCTGGAACTTGCTAGACTGTGATAATTCCTGAAAATACTTGTAGGCCATTTTCGCGTTGGCAATAGCGGTTTTCCCCTTAAGAGCCCCGTCTTTGAGGATGGAGTCAACCGCGGTATCGATGCGGCTGACAAAGAAGCTGGCGACGGAAGAAATATCGGAAATTGAAAGGCCTTTTTTCTTTCGGTATTCTAAAGCGTTGATATAGGCTTCAGAGACTTCTTTGTAACGAGTGACCGAAAAAAGAAGGGTAATGTTGATGTTGATTCCCTCGGCCAGGGATTTTTCTATCGCCGACAGTCCCTCATAAGTGCCGGGAATTTTAATCATGACGTTGGGGCGCGCCAACTCTTTAAAGAGACGCTGGGCCGCCTCGATGGTTTTTTTCGAATCCCGCGCTAAACGCGGAGAGACTTCCAAGCTGACAAAACCGTCCTTGCCTCCGGAGTTTTTGTAAACCGGATAGAGAACTTCCGCAGCGTCTTTGATGTCTTCAATAGCGATGGACTCAAAGAGCACTTCGGTATCGTTAATCTTTTGGTCGCATCTTTTCAGAATTGCGGCGTCATAATCGGAACCCTGGGTCACGGCCTTGTCGAATATCGCCGGGTTCGAGGTGATTCCCTTGAGACCGTCCTCTTTGACCAGCTTCGCCAATTCTCCGCTGTCGATGAGTTTCCGGCTCAAGGAATCAAGCCATGGGCTTTGCCCAAAGGCTTCGAGAGCTTTTAATGGATTGACTTTGTTTGATTCCGATGATTTTTTGTGCATTTTATTCAACCTCACATTCTCTTGTTTCAGCTTTGGTCCAAGCACCAGCCCCATTTCGAGCTCGGGCATAGATTTTCTGAAGCCCGGGGCGCTCGGGATACCAGTCATACCAAAAAAATCCGACATCATTTCGACAATCGCTCCAAGAAGTCCCATTGAAAGAAATCTGCGCTTGATTGGCCCACGGGGCATGGACACGGACGGCGTAGTGTCCTTTTAAAACCTTTTCACTGGGACGGGGATAATCCACATTGACCCATCGCGGCGCCAGAGAAACCTTATTATTGACCGAGCTGCTCACGCGAGAGTTTTTAACCTTTCCAGGGAATAAGGAATTAATCCCCGACAACTTAGCGGATATAGACTTTTTCATGACAGAACCTCCTACTCCTTTCATTGTGTAATAAATTTTTCGGCGGGTCAAGGTTTAAGAGGAAAGAGGGTTAAATCCCATCCAATAAAGAAAGCCGGAGATGGGATTCGAACCCACAACCTATCGCTTACGAAGCTTTAGGTTGTGCTTTTTTACCCTGTCTTAGCAAATGTAAATTATTATTATTTTCAATAGATAAATTAGATAAACAGTGTTGCCCGCTTTTCCGGCTGTTTTGGCGAAGTGTCCAAAAAGTGTCCACTTTAGAACCTCCATCCGCTGCTTTGTCGGCATGGTTTGTATCCGGCGAAGTGGGCGCATAACCGCATAATTTATCCATTGCGGAACCATAGACCCCCGCCGCACTGCGTTTATGATCCGGGGAAAGGTGCCCATAACGCTTATCCGTCATCTCTGCCGTGGTATGCCCCACAATTTCCGCGACGGTCTTTAAATCAATGCCGTTCATTATCATATAAGAAACGGCGGTATGCCGCAAATCGTGAAACCGGAAATTGCTTATACCGGCCAAACGAAGAGCCCGATTAAACGCCCACCGAACATCGCTAATCCGTCCGCCGTTTCTACGATGAAAAACATATTCGCTCTTTGTATTTTCTTTCATGGCGGCCAAAAGTTTCACCGCACGCGGCGGCAGGGCGACCTGATCCGGCTCCTTTTTCTTGGTCTTGGGGAAATAGACATAGCCATTTTCGATGTCCACTTCCTGCCATCGAATACCCACAATTTCGCCGAAGCGGCGGCCAGTATACAAGGCAAATGTCACAATCTCCCGAATGTGCGGACTGCATGCGGCTAAAAGAGAACGAATTTCTTCCGGTTTGAGATAGCGCTTTCGTATAAACTCCCGTTCATCATAGAGCTTGAGGCCGCCTAAAGGCTTGGCTGGAATTAATTTCCAATCCGCCGCCTTGTTCAAGATTCGTCTGAGACAGGCTGTTTCTCTGTTGACATAGGACTTCGAGATCGTCTTTGAGTTCTTGAGATGCCACGCCTTAATCTTCGATTGGAGAACTTCTCCGTCCAAATTGCGGACGGCGTTGCCGCGAAAAGGATGGTGTTTTGATTCCTTGAGGCGCTGCGCCATAAATTTTTCGACGCGAGCCACGTCAATATCGGAAAGGGCGATATCGCCGAAAGTCTCATTGAGTCGGCGAAGATAAGTGCGCTCTTGGGAAATCGAGCGAATGCGTCCTTGGACCCAATCCAGATACTTTTGAGCGAAGCTACGAAAAGTCTCACGGCTGACTTTTCGGACATCAAGGAATTTCTTCTCGGCGAGTTCTAATTTGCGCTTGGCTAAAACCGATTCCGCGAGTTTTTTATTCGGGCCGATTTTCTCTCGTATGCGCCGTCCGTTCGCCCTGTAGTCTATGAACCAATTCTCGTCCCTTCTATATAGCGCCATTGTTCCCTCCCATTAAATATTACGGCTGAGGCGTCTATTTTGTTCCCCTTATCAGGCTCCGGCGGGGGCGTGCGTATTTTCGTTAATCCAGTCGTTGATTTTTGATTCAGGGAATCGCGTCAGGCGCCCTACTTTTGTGTATGGGATTCTCCTTTGGCTCACCCATGAACGCACCGTCCAGGGCCTTACACCACCCAATTTTTGGCATACTTCGTCTATTGTCAGCAGTTTTTCATTCATTATTTTTCTCCTATTTAAATTCCCTTTTAATACTCGACTAGATCGG
>JAJYOT010000042.1 GCA_021796015.1 bacterium | reverse complement strand
CCGATCTCTATTCCCACCGCTATTGAAGTTTCAGCCGGAGGTTCAAACGCTTTCGCCAATACGATGACTGGAGAATATCTTTTGCGCGTTTCCAGTGGAATCGTCGACGTCACGGCCAACCCCTCGTCTCTGAATTCGAACTATGTCTCCATCTCCTCCAACGCCATCACCGTTTACCCGGGCCAAATCGTTAGCGGAATTAATTTTACACTGACCCAAGGGGGGCAGCTCAGCGGATGGATCACTCGAGATGGAATTAACGGCCTCCAGGGAATATCAATGTCTGCCATTGACTCAGATGGAAACACCCAAGATCAGGAAGTCACCGATGCGACCGGACACTTTCAAACCATCAACCTGGCCACAGGAGCCTACACCGTCCGCATTCCCTTGGACTCAACTGAAGTCTCCAATCCCACCGTGATTAGCGCAAGCGTTCTCTCCGGTCAAACTGTTTTCGTGGGGACATTTACCATTACCGGCGCTTTGGGAACGATCACGGGAAATGTCACCTTAAGCGGAAACCCTATTTCAACCGGAGTTCTTATCGTCGTCACGACCGACACCCTCCCAAGCGGGCCGCCCAATATCAGCTCCGCTTCTTTGACGGGGATTTCTTACTACGCCACTTCAAGCAAGGAAGACGGAACTTTCAGCGTTCAGGTTCGGCAAAGCACAGCTCCTACCTACAACGTTTACGGTTATTATCCAGAAATAACGCCCACGGGAGGAATCAATATCGTTCAGCAATCGCTGTCAAATGTCTCGGTTCTTCAAGGTCAAACCGTATCAGGACAAAGTCTATCATGGTGAAAAACGGATATACCTTACTTGAAATGATGATGGTCGTCGCCATCATTGGAATTATAGGCTCTGTTGGCGCGGGGCTCACCATTCAAGCGAACCGCTATTTTACGCTGTCCAACGCCAAGGTTCAACTCCAAGAAGAAGGCCGGAGCATTCTCTATGTGATTACTCGTAATTTGAGAGAAGCTCAAAGTTCAACGATTACGCTTAGCCGATACTCTTCCAGCCAACCTTATTATTCGCAAATTACCTTCACCACTTCCCAAGGAACGAGCATGAGCTTTTTTCAAAACGGAAATTTGCTTGAGATGCAAGTAGGAAACATGACCAAGGTTTTATCTTCAGATATAATCTATCTGGCCTTTACTTTTCCGCGCTCTGATGACATGAACATTATCTCTGTTTCCATGACCTTTCAAACTGGAATTTATCAAGGAGGAGTCAAAGCGCTTCACATGGCGTCTGAAGAAGTTCAGGTGATGAATTAATATTAATATGAAGAAAAACATTTTCACCAAGACATCACAGGGTCAGATCTTGGTTGGAACTCTCCTATTGATGCTTCTTCTCCTTGCGATTGTTCCCGCGGTCGTCCAATGGGTGCAATCGGAAGCGAAGACTTCCGTTAAAAACCAAAAATCCACCACCGCTTTAAATCTCGCCGAAGCGGCGGTTAACCGTGGTTATTGGAAAGCCAAAAGTTCAACAGGAACTTTCGCCGAAATGTCGGCGGGAGTTGGATTTCCAGGGTATCAATTCGATGCCAACTACACCGATATTCCGGGCGGGCAATACCGAATCCTCATTACTTCCGCTGCTAACGGTGGAATTACTATTTATGGAGAAGGTCGAGATAGCTCCACGAATGAACTTCGGGAAATTGAAGCCGTTTTTCAGAATCAAACAGTCTATAGTCCGCTTTTAACTCAAGGCAATGTCAATTACCAAAAAGGAATCAGCATATTCTGGGGTCCGATCATCTCTCAGGGAAATATTACGCTCGATAATACCACCTCTCAATGGTATTTTCCGCAAAAATACGCCAGAGCTGACGTCATTGGGACTTCAGCTAACCCGCGGGACACCACCTGGCCACTTCCCCCCAATACCGATGGTATCGAATGGTGGGCCAATTATCCCAAGGTGCCGGAACTACCCATCCTTGATTTTGCCGCTCTTCGCTCTTCTGCCGCCGCAACTAACACACTCAACGTTTATGGATGCAGGAACAGTTCTCGCTACACCGATCCAACGACGGGCGCGAATATGTCCGGACACGCCCCATGGGATAACCGGGGAAGCTGTCAATCCGGTTCTCCCCATTATTCCGGAACTGGAGGAGCCTGTTACGGATCCTCCTGCCACTTTGGAAATAATTGGAATCACCCCTTCTCTCCCAAACATCAACCCAATACTAACTATGTCTGGTATTGGGACGGAGACGTCACTTTTGCCGGCCAAGGGGCCGCCCCATCAGCCGGACTCGACTCCGGACTTCAAGGAACCATTATCGTTCGCGGGAACCTGACTATCGATAGCGGTGGAGATTACGACTACACCGGGCATGTTCCAACCAACGCCTGGCAACAGCATCAAAAATTTACCGAAACCCGTTACGATACTCCCGCCAGTGGTCAATATCCTGCCGATATCGGCTACCACCAAAGCGCGACCACCTGGGCTTTTGGAACCGATTCCTTCTGTTTCCCCAGTCACCCGCCCAATACGATGACCTGCGGCTGGGTCAACACTGTTGGAGTCAGGGGATTTACTTATGTCGGCGGAAACTTAATCATAAAAAATTTCATGGATTTTAATGGCGCCATTTGGGTCAATGGTTCGGTAACGGCCAGTTGCCCTTCCGGAGACCCTAATTGCCTCAGCAGTTTTTGCGGAGTCTTCTACAATGATCAACTCCAAGTTCCGACTTTGAACGTCGTTTTAGTTCAGACTGATTGGCAGGACACTAAGCCGCAGTCTTGGCCTTGAGTTTCAGGGCAAGGCGCTCGGCCAGGAAGGCTGAATTTCTTCCCACGACACGCGGGAATAGGCGGTTTTTGTCACCTTCAGATTATTGCCGACGTTCGAGCCATAATAAACCGCGACATGGGAATTGGAATTAAGATGAACAGTACCGGCGACCATGAGCACTCCATAAACGAGCGTGCTATTTCCACCACCGCTGGGACCAGTGAAATCCCCACCTACATAGAGAAGGCCCTGCACAACCGGGCTCATGGGGTATGTGATGGAAGGCGATGACAAGTAACTGCTGCTCAACCCCGGACAAGAGCTTGGATAATGAGACTGGGCATACGTATCGTTATAAGTCGTCAGATAAAAATTCCAATCGTTACAATATTGCGCCCAGGCATTTTGGGGCATGGCCGCGTTGATGGGTGCGCCGCTCAAAGTCCCATTAGGCGTCGTCATGTCTCCCAAGACAATGACATTCCCCAAAATCGGGCCTTGAAAGGAACTCCAGTTTCCAGTCACATAGTAGGTGTTCCCGCTCAAATCGCTGCAGCTTCCGGAACGGTTTCCGTTGGTGTAGTAGCTCCCTCCGCACGGGCTTACGCCCTGGGATTGGGCCAGATTCTGATAATAACTGAAATTCAAGGACGGCATCGGCGGCAAGTTGGGGTCATAGGCATGCCACCACCAACAGTTGGGAGAATCGCAATTAGGCGGGGAATTGGTGGTGTCAAACGGAGCGATTTCCCCGGTACTCCATAAAGAGGGGTGAAGCCTTGAGGAATTTGCCGTCATGGAACTTTGGCTGATGATCGCCCCCCATTCCACATGCATATTCACTCCACTCTCATCGACTCCGCTTCCGCCGACAATCGCGTTTTTCCCTCCGGCTCCATTCTCATAAAGAGACTGAATCTCACGAGTTTCTTTCTTTAAATTATCCCGTCCAATGCCCGTGATGATAATATCCGCCGAGGAATCGCTGGTAATTTGAATGGCGTAGGTCCCACCCGCAAGATCAGAATATTCCTGATCAAAATTATATCCCGGAATCGGAATATTGGCCGTCGGTGAACTAAGCTCGCTAATTTCCCAATAACCTCTTTCGGTCGCGGCTTCAGCCAGTTGAAAAGCGACGGTTGTCTTTTGTTCTTTGACGGTCCATTTGGACTCATAAAAAATATAGGAAATCATGGCGGCGCCCAAAATCATAAGCCCAATCAAAAGCGCCATCGCCCCGATGGAAATCTGACCGCGAGACTGCGCCTTGAGAATTTTTCTCATTAATTCATCACCCTCACTTCTTCAATAGAGAGTTCCAAAGCCTTACTCCGGCCCAGGTAGGTGCTTTTTTGGGTCGTCATCGCGACCGATAAAATGCTGGGATCCGAACTGTCCGGAAAAGTAAAGGAGACAAATTCCAAATTCTTGGTCATCATGGAAACTGTCGTATTAAATTTCTCGTAGAGATAATTTCCCTGTTGATAAAATGAAATCAAATTTCCCTTGATATCGGTAAAGCTGATCTCGGAATAGGGAGGTTGATTGGGATAACTCGAGAGAACAATCGTTGAACTTTGCGCCTGGCGAATGGCGCGGTTCATCAAATCCATGGAAACCCGAGCGTCGCGCTGAATCAAGGTCCGGGCTTGGGTCAAACGCCAAAAACTGGTCATATTGGTTAACAAAGGAGAAACCAAAGCGGTTACGACCGACATAATCGCAACCACAATCATGATTTCAACAAGCGTATACCCCTTCACGTTCAAATTTTTCATAACCCTGAAAAATTAACCGTCTGACTTTGACCGGCATTAACCGAACCGCTCTGAGATTGAGACGTGACGCTGACAGCCCCGTTTCCTTCGTTCACCGAGGGATAAATCGCCAACAGATTATAAGTATAAGAAGTCGAGGAATTGCTTCCGCGCACAAGCAAAGAATAACTGCCGTCTGGTTGGCTCATCGTCGCGTAATAAATTTGTCCGGCTCCTGAACCCGTAATATTAGGCGGCGGATAAGACAGGGTTCCCGTTGAAGCCATGATAATCACTCCCGTCGTAATTGGGTTTCCGCCCGCAGACACCGTGCCTGTAAAAGTTCCCATGATTCCAGAAATGGTGAAACTGGCCGAAAAAACCGCTAAATTGCCGCTGGTCACATTGACCGAAGCCTGCGCGGGGCTTGATGTTTGGCCGGTGGAGAGTTGTGGGGTGACCGTATAGGTTCCCGTGGTTAAGTTTGAGATATAAAAATGTCCGGTGTCGTCAGTCGTCCCAGCCTGGGAAGTCTCCGTATTAGACGCGACAAAGACAATTCCCGGCAAGACTGAAAGACCGCTGGTCGCATATCCCGTCACTTCCCCTCCTTGAGACAAGGCAAAATTTTGATTTGTCACTTGACCGGTGTAAACATCATCAGAGGCCTGCTCACTGACATAAAGAGGATTTTGCTGATTAGGATTAGCCGTCACCGTAATCGCCGTCCCCAAGGCCGCCGTTCCTGTTGAAGAGGGAAGGAAATAAAATCCTGATGAGTTCGTCACGACGCTGCCCGCGCCTCCCAAAATAGTAATCCCGCTTAAAGGAGTCCCTAAAATATTGGTCACTGTTCCCGCGATATAGCCCCCAACGCTCGCTGAAGAAAGAGGCAAGAAACCAACCGGAATAAAAGAAGAAACGGGCACCGTCAAGAAATTAAGAATCGGAATGGTTTGCCCGGTAGCAGTAATCGTAATGCTTGAAACCGTCTGTTCATAAGCTCCGCTCGCCACCGTCACGGTCCAGGTTCCAGTCGCGACATTGGTCAAATTGAAATTTGCATAAGGACAATAGCCGGCAGGCGACGTTGAATCAAAAGGGTTCGGCAAAAGAGATTCTAAAATTACAGTTGGAGCAGAAAGGCCGTCATCGGAAGAAGCGTATCCCCCGATGGCCGGATCTCCGGCAATCAGAGTTTGAGTTGAGGACAAACTGTCATAGGCGGAATTGATAAAATAGCCCCCGACGACCCCGGAAATATCATAGCCGAAGTTGTCGGCGTTATCCTGCGTGTCGTAGGCCCTCCCCAGACCGGGAATCACCGCGCAAGGGCTCGACATTCTCACGATTTGATCTCCGCTTTGAATGCCGCCTTTTTGAGGAATAGGGTTTCCCCAAGCCGTGACAGGGTTGTGACCATTGGCGGTATTAGACCAACCGACTTCATCAATTAAACCCGTTCCCACGCTCCCCGACCCCTGAATTTGAACCGCACCCGCATGTCCTTCCTGAATCACTTCAGTCGTGGGCCACATGTCATCCGGATAATAGTTATTTCTAAAATAAGCGTCCGGAGAAATACTGCCCCCGTTCACTTCGAAAGTTTCACTGGTGTTGGCTATTAAGTAATATCCGCCGGAAGGAACGGAAGAAGAAATGTAACAAATAGAAATAGGCGTTTGATCGCTGGAAGTACAACTAGAGCCGTTGCCGCAATAATAATTTACTTGGATGAGTGGCGTCACAGAATTGGAGCATCCCGGACCCGAGATATCGCTGGCCACTGAAACAGGCGCGGTTGTGGGATTAAAAAGCTCTACATACTGAATATCTTGGCTACTGCCGTCTGAGACCAGGGTTTTAGTATCGGCGACGATTTGACTAATGAGAACATGACTTGAGAAATAAACGCTGTCAGAAATCACGGTTCCCGAGGCCATCTGGGTCAAATAAAAATTCTGATTGACCGAACCGCCGGAAGGCGCCGATAAAAGCGAAGACGACGCAGAAAAAAAACCAATGGATGAAGCAACCACGGTATAGGAACCCGCCGCAACGCTTAAACTATAACTCCCATTCAACAATGATTCAGTGTTCCATTGTGGGCTTCCCAAAACGCTGAGAGTCGCCCCGGACAATGGAGCGTTTCCAGCGGAAGAATCATAAACAAAACCGGAAATTTGAGAATTAAGAGTCGAGACATTGGGATTCTCCAGTAAATTTTGCATTTCAACCTCGCGCCAAGCCACACCGTCGTTCCACCAAACATAAACGCTAATCATTTTAAGCCCGGGGTCATTGGAGGTGTAAGGCAAAGGCTGAATCTGTCCGCTAACAGGTGCGGCATACTGGATATAAACCGCCCGCGTCAGAGAATTTCCCCAATAACTGAAAGTCTGGGACGGATAAGAAGCATTGTCGTAGGTCAAGCTCGGGCTAAAGTTGCTATTGACGGAAGTCGAGGTCGTCACTAGAAGAGTGTAATAAGAAAAATTTTTAAGGTATTCCACTTCTTCCTGCGCCAAATTGGTCGCGATGGTCCGCATTCTTGAAGACTGTAAAGCTCGGTTAATTCCTTGAAAAGCGCTGATAAAGGCCATGGCCCCAACCGCAATTAAAGCGATGGTGACCATCACTTCAATAATTGAGATTCCCCGGGATTGTCCCATAGACGCGCCTAGAAAGTAAGTGTAACGGAGAAGACAAAGACTGTCAATAGAAAGGAATTTTCCGAAAAAAGATTGGTGCCCCCCGACGAGAATCGAACTCGTGTTTCGGCCTTGAAAGGGCCGCGTCCTAGCCGTTAGACGACGGGGGCTTAAATTTCACAAACCCACTGTGAGCCCGGTGGGATTCCTCCTCACCCGGTTTCGCTTTCGCTCAACCTCCTTCGGAGCCCGCTGCGTCAAAAAGCCAAACCCTTGGCCTTTTGACGTCAGCTTCGAATCCCAAAAACCCACTGTGAGCCCGGTGGGATTCGAACCCACGACCCCTCGCTTAAAAGGCGAATGCTCTACCCCTGAGCTACGGGCTCAACTTTGTCATTTTACAATATTAATGTAGAATCGTGGTATGCGGCCTTTAAAAATCCTCGCTCTTGTTTGCGTTTTATCGTCAAGCGCCGCTTCTCTCAAAGCTGAGATGCTGGCCGCCGCGGGGAAAGTGGACATCACTCCAAACCTCAAAACGGAAAAGACCTATCTCGCCGGATACGGGTTCATGGGCCGCAATCCTCTCGGCGTCCATGATCCTCTTTACGCCCGAATTCTCGTTCTTTCAAATAAAAAAGAAACCCTCGCCATCGTCGGCCTGGATCTCATCGGATTTTTCAGAAATCAAGTCGAGGATTTGAGGAAATTATCGAATTTTAACCAGCCTGGACGATATCTCTTCGTCGCCTCGACCCATGATCACTCCGGTCCCGACACGCTGGGGCTTTGGGGGCCGTGGCCCGGCGCCTCCGGAGTCAACCCTCAATATCTTAAGCGCATCGAAGGGCTTGTCGCAAAAAAAATAGCGGATTTATCCCAAAATTTAGAACCCGTCCATCTTTCCGGAATAACCAAAGTCTTACCGCCCAACGGTCTTTGCCGCGACAGCCGGGACCCGGTCGTCATTGACCCCTATTTTTCCTTGGTTCACATCCAAAAGCTCAATGGACAAACGCTGGCCAATCTCATCCACTGGCCTTGTCATGCGGAGGTTCTCAATCACGCCAACCAATTTTTAACCGCCGATTTTCCCGGGGTCCTCTGCGCCCGCGTAGAACAAAAATCAGGAGGGACATGCCTCTTTGTCAACGGTCCCATCGGTGGGCTTTTGACTCCGGAAGAAACGAAGGGCAAGGACGGCTCTTGGGAAGAAAACGACCGTATTGGAAACGCCGTCGCCGATTTCGCGCTTAAAAATCTTCCAAAAACGCACGCGATTACGAGTTCAAAGATCCTCATTTCAAGCGCGCCCATTCTTGTTCCGGTCGAAAATTCCCGATATCTTCTTTTCCTTTATTCCCTTGTTTTCGGGCACAAGCTTTTTCTCAAAGACGGCGCGCCTCTCAAGGAGAGCCCTTACTGGATCGCGATTAAGCACGCTTTTGGGCTCTTAAAACCGGAAGAAAGCCCGTGGATTAAAAGCGAACTGAGTCTTATACGCATTGGGCAACTCACCATTTTGGGGATTCCCGGGGAAATTTTCCCGGAACTGGTCATCGGCGGATATCACGGAAGGTATCGCTTTGGTCATCCCTTGATTAAGCCGAACAATCCAAATCCTCCCGATCTTTCAAAGGCTCCGGAAGGACCCTACTTATGGAAGGAAATACCGGGACAAATTAAAATCGTCGCGGGTCTTGCCAACGACGAGCTCGGCTACATTATTCCGGGATATGATTTTAAAATCACCCGTGATCTCATTATGGAACCGCGCCCCAAGGGAGATCATTATGAGGAAACTAATTCCGTCGGTCCTTCCATCACACCCATTCTCCTCAAAGCCGCACACGCTCTTCTCAAAAAATAGAAAGAAAAGTGATTTTTTGATAAAATAAGGTCAAAGGATGGGCGATGAAGCCCATTTTTTTAGGAGAATACTGATGAAAAAACTCACCATTGCCTTCTTAGCCGCGTCCCTTCTGACCGCCGCTTCCGCGAGCTGGTCTCATGACATGGACATGAAAGGCATGAACATGAAAAGTGAAAAGCACGAGATGGCTGATAAAACCATTACGGGCGAAATCGTCGATCTCGCGTGCTACCTTGGCCATGGAGCCAAAGGCGCCAAACACGCGGACTGCGCGAAGGAATGCCTGACCAAGGGATACCCCATGGGGCTTCTGACCAAGAAAGGTTCCCTCTACCTCCTGGTCAACAACCACGAGAAACAAGCCGCCTACGAAACGGCGAAAAAACTCGCCTCAAAACTGGTTAAAGTCACCGGCGACATGTCCCACAAAGGCGGCCTTAAAGCCTTGATCGTCGACAAAGTCGAAAAAGTAAAAAGCTAAACGGAAAGTCACGGAGAGTAACGGAGAGAACGGAAAGCTACGGCAAGAAACGACAACAAGCCGTTTCCCGTTGCTTTCTTTTACTCTCCGTTCTTTCTTTTGCTTTCCTTTTCCGACATGAAAATTCCTCCCGTTTATCTTTTTCACCCCGTCGCCGTTCATTTCCCTATTGCGCTTTTATCCTTGGGTTTTATCTTGTCGCTTGTGGCCGGATTTTTAAGAAAAAAGAAGCCGTTTGAATGGATCGATGCCGTCGTTTCCTGGCTTTTATGGTTAGGAACTCTCGCCGCCTGGGCGGCGATGAGTCTTGGGCTTTTAGCCGAGGACAAAGCCCCGCATGTCCCTCCGGCCTGGGAAGTATTGGCGGATCATAAAGCGCACGCTTTTTGGACGGTCGGAATTTTCAGTCTCTTGTCCTTGTGGCGAGTCTTTAGGAAACAAGACAAAATCCTGCAAATTATTTTCTGGGCCGCGGCCTTGGGGCTTCTTTTATCGACCGCTTACCTTGGCGGACGTCTCGTCTTTGACTACGGAATGGGCGTCGTGAAAGTCGGCTGGGGCGGATAAGCGCCGGCGAAATTAGAAGCTGTCCGCGGAAGATGAGGGTTTGGGGCCCAAAGACAAAAGATAATCCGCGACATCCGAGATTTCAGACTGGGACAATACCTTTCCCCAAGACGGCATGAAGATCATCGGAAGGGGTTTATTGGGATCAGCCGGAGCGGGCTGCAGAACGCCGTCAGTAATTTTCCGAATCAATTCTTTGCGGCTGTATCCCAATGAAACCTGGGTAAGCCCGGGAATCTGACCGCCGACGACATTATTATTAGGATACCCACCGCGCCCGTCTTGCCCGTGACAAGCCACGCAACCCGCTTTGTTAAAGAGTATATGACCGCGTTCAAGCTCGGTCAGCCCCGGCTTATTCCAAGGCCTTTCGGCGTCAGTCCACGCCTGACCTTTTTGAGAGGACAAATATGACACCAAAGACGTCAATTCATCCTGGGTTAAATGAAAATTAGGCATGACGGTCTTTTGATTCCACGAGTGCGGGCTCTTAAGCCAAAGGGCCAACCACTGAGGGCTTTTCCTAAACCCGATGAAAGTCAAATTCGGTCCCCAGGTTCCACCTTCATTTCCAATCTGATGGCACTGCATACACCCCAGGGCATGGAAATAAACTTTTCCTCGGACCACCGGATCTTCAGAGACCGTCTGACAAGCGGCTAAAACTCCCATCAAAAGCCCGAACCCAATCAAAGTTTTCTTCATCATGTTACGCTCCTATCCAAAGCATTCCAAAAATAAGAGGAAGATAAAAGAGCGACGCGAAAAACAAGCGTTTCGTGTCCGTTCTTTCCAACCCCCAACTGGCCTTAAGACCCAAACCCATATAAGCGGTTCCCACGCACAAGGCTCCTAGTTCATATCCCGTTCCCGCCATGCCGCAAAAAGCCGGCAAAAGAACTACCGGTAAAACGGAAAAGGAATGAAGAGCGATCTGGGCGGAAGTAATTTTTCCCTCGGGATCGACGGCCGGCATTACCTTAAACCCGGCGCGGGCATAATCGTCGCGATACATCCAAAATAGAGCCAGGAAATGCGGAATTTGCCATAAAAATTGAATTCCAAACAAAATCCATGCCTCTAAAGAAAGTCGGCCCGTCGCCGCGGCCCAGCCAATCAAAGGGGGCATCGCCCCGGCAAAAGCCCCAATCCAAGTGGTTTGCGGCGTTGACATTTTGAGCGGAGTATAGACTAAAACATAAACCGCGACCGTCAGTTCAGTTAAACATAAGGCGAGAAAATTGGACTTAAAAAAAAGAACCAGAAAGCCGAGAGCAGCCAAAGAGACTCCGAAAACAAAAGCTTCTTTCGGTGTAACTCGACCTTGCGGAATGGGACGCTTTTTTGTCCGTTCCATGAGAGCGTCTTGCTTAAATTCCATCCATTGGTTCAAGCACGCGCTGGCGGCTGAGCTCAAGGTAACTCCAATGAGCATCCAATACAAATGCGCACCGGAAACTCCATGGGCCAAGGCATATCCCAAAGCCGCGGTTAAAGCGACTAAAAGAGAAATGCGGGGCTTAGCCAGAGACAAATAATCTTTGATCATTGTATTTGAGAAGCGCGAAAAGTCCATAAAACGGAAGACCCTAAGAGTAACGCCCCTAAAGCCACGTGAATGGAGGTTAAAAGAGCGCCTTGGCTATATCCTGGCTGCATATCAAGAGAAACACGCCGCATATAAGCTAAAAGGCCCAAAGCCACCTGAAAAAAAACGAAAACGCCCGCGAAAAGAGAGAGCGCCTTTAAATTCTTGATTTTGCTTTTAAGTCCCACAATGGATAAAACAATCAAAGAAATGGCCGCCCCAATAGACCAAGTGTAATGAAGATAGCCGTATTTTCCTGAGTGTCTTAAAACCGCGCCAAAGAGAAGTTGAAGGTAGAGGGCGGTTACTGCGACAGCGCCGTATTTCCAAAGACCGGGTTTTGAAGGCTCAATTTTAGATTTGAGAGATGGGGATGAGGCGTCGGCTAAAATTAAAAGAAGACAAAAAACGGTTTGCCCCAAGAGAGCGTGAAAGACGGCGATAGAAGGCGGCAAAAGAAGAAGAACGGTCAACCCTCCTAAAATTGCTTGAAGTAAAATAGAAGAAGCGATGAGATAA
The DNA here is from genome assembly GCA_021796015.1 of bacterium. The sequence continues at coordinate 4,451 of JAJYOT010000042.1, read as the reverse complement.
CTCAAAAGCTTCACGGGTTTGGATAAGCGCGAGAAATAAGCCCATAAAGCCAAGGCCCAGGTCATCAAGGCGACAGAACCGGCAATCATCCGGTGCCCGTGCTCGAACAAGACTCCGCCCGTCATCGGCGGGAAAAACTTTCCAAAAGAAAGCGGCCAATCCGGAACCGCCAAGGCTGATCCGGTCGAAGTCACCATCGCGCCGACAAACACCAAAATAAAAGCGCAAACGGCCGTTAGCACTGCAAAAAGATGAAAGGACGGCGGAACCGGAGAAACCTCAAGCGACGGGGAAGAAACTTCACTCATGAATGGCGGGAGGCGTCAACCGCATTTTTGCGGTTTTCCATATCATAGACGGTTTTAATTAAAACGCCCAAAATCGAAAAAACAAAAGCCAGAAGAATAACGCCGCTAATGATGAGGCCGCGCAATAATTCCGGCGAACTTTTGGCGCCAAAACAAACCGCGCACGCAAAAGAGGAACGCGCGATTTGATTCATCACTGGAAAGACAAAATTCATAAATTTTTATATTTCACCCTAAACCAGTTCGCATAGAAAAGCCCCGCGATAAAACCCATAACCGCCATTAATCCTGTTCCCATCCAGTCTTTTCCCATGCCCATTTGAAACTGATAAACAACCCAAGCGCCGACAAAGAGCATCAAGGTCAGGCTCGTCGTGATAAAAAATAAATGAAATTTTTTAAGAGACATTATTTTTCCGCCTGCATCGCAACCGGCGCATGCACAGAATGCCCGCCGACACTCACGATATCGAAAGAAGGCCCGGCAATTAGGAAAAGCACGAAAAACACGGTAATGCCTAGGAGCCCGTAAATGATGATTCGCTCTCCTTTGAGGTGCATGAAAACGGCCGCCACTAAGGCAGATTTCAAAGTGGCGATAGCCAAGGCCACCGCAACCGCCATTTTAATCGGCAAATGCCAATAAGAAACCAGAACCGTCACGACGGTTAAGAAAAGAAGCGCCCCAAAAACAGTCATATAGGCCCTGACATTCGGCCCATGAGAAGAATGCTCGGCAACTGCGGCGACATTTGCGCTCATGACTTCCTCCAACTATAACAGGTATAGGGCTGGAAATAAAAAAATCCAAACAATATCGACAAAATGCCAATAAAGCCCGGCCCCTTCAACGCGGCCCACAAAAAGCGGATGATCAAAGTCCGTCCGTGAAAGATAAAGGAGTCCTGAGTTTACGATAATGCCGCCGATGACGTGAAGGCCATGAAGCCCGGTCAGGGTAAAATAGACAGCATGAAAAATAGAAGTCGATGGAAACTCATTATGGCGAAAATGAGCGTCCCACTCAAAGCCCTTGACGATTAAGAATACAAAAGCCAGAAAGATCGTCAGGGAAATGTAACGTTGAAAGCCTTTAAGGTCCCGGTCATGGGCTTTGGCGTAAGCCATGACCATCGTGACGCTGGAGGTAATCAGAACAAAAGTGTTGAGCATCCCCAGTGGAACATTCAAAACATCCCAACCCCTAGGCCATGAGGCGGCGCCAAGCCTCAAAACGATATAAGTCGTAAAAAGGGTCGAGAAAAGCATAATCTCGGAAGCCAAAAAAAGCCAGATGCCCAATTTAGCATTGGTGACCCCCGTTGATTCTCCGGGTTGATGAACGAGCGTCGCTGTCGACGAACTCATGCTAAAACCTCCTCATTTTGGGGAACCCAATCGGTCTTGTGTCCAACGGGGGAATATTCATAGGGACCGTGATAGACGCGGATGGGCTTGGTGAAATTGCCATGAGGAGGCGGAGAAGGACACGCCCAGTCCAGAGTCGTCGCCTGCCAAGGATTATCGTCGGTTTTTTCGCCATGACGGATGCTGTGAAAAAAGTTATAAATAAAAGGAATTTGGGCGAGAAAGAGAAGCCCCGCAAAAACGGAACTGACAACGTGAAGGGGTTGAGTGGGAACGCTGTGCAAGGCCGCCATCGGATCATAATAGCGGCGGTCTTGGCCGGCCAAGCCCTGAATAAACATGGGGAAAAAGATCCCGTTCATGCAAATAAGGGAAGTCCAAAAATGCCATTTTCCCAAAGTGTCATTCATCTTTCGGCCAAACCATTTGGGAAACCAGTAATAAACGCCGCCCATCAAGGCCAGAAGAGAACCAGGGACGACAATGTAATGGAAATGGCCGATAATATAATAGGTATCATGCAAATAAATGTCGGTAACCGTTAATCCCAAGGGAAGCCCGGTCAGCCCTCCAATTCCAAACATTGGAAGAAAGGCCAGGGCAAAAAGCATTGGCGTCGTAAAACGAATGGAACCCCCTCTTAAGCTAAAGACAAAGCTGGTGAGAATAGCGACCGAGGGAACCGAGATAATCATGGTCGTGACCAAGAAAAAATCGCTTAAAACCGCACTCATTCCGCTAATAAACATATGATGGGCCCAGACGACGAAGGCCAGAATTCCAATGGCAATCATTGATCCCACGATTACATTATAGCCATGAATGGGTTTGCGCGTATTATTGGCGAGTATTTCGGAAACAATTCCCATTGCCGGAAGCAAAAGCACATAAACCTCGGGATGGGCCAAGAACCAGAAAAGATGCTGCCATAAAAGCGGCTGCCCGCCGCCGGAAGCGATGTGACGCATCCCTAAAATCACGAGACCTTGCGGCAAATAAAAACTGGTATGAGCAATGCGGTCCATTAACTGCAAAACCGAAGCGGCTTCAAGAGGCGGAAACGCCAGCAAAAGAAGAAACGCCGTTACAATCTGAGCCCAAACAAAAATCGGAAGGCGAGACAATTTCATTCCCAAGGCGCGCATATTAAAAGAAGTGACTAAGAAATTCACGGCTCCCAACAGAGAGGAAGTAATCAGCATCACCATTGCGAACAGCCAAACCGTTTGCCCGGGATTGATAATGGCTAAGGGAGGATAAGAAGTCCAGCCCGATTGCGCCGCGCCGCCCGGCATGATGAAAGATGAAAGCATCAAAAGACCGCCGAGCAGAAAAAACCAATAGCTCGCGAGGTTAAGACGCGGAAAAGCCATGTCCTCCGCGCCAATCTGAAGAGGAAGAACATAGTTTCCAAAACCACCGACTCCCAAGGGAACAATCCCCAAAAAGACCATAATGGTTCCGTGCATCGCGCCCAAGGCGTTGTAAAAATCGGGGGTCATAACGCCGTTGGGAGCCAATGCCGGGGAAAGAATATGACCCAAAAACGGAATTGGGCTTCCGGGAAAAGCCAGTTGCCAGCGCATGACAAGCATCAGCATGAAGCCGCACAAGAGAAAAAATAGAGCGGTAATCGTATAGAGAAGGCCAATCACTTTATGATCGGTGGAGAAGAAATAGCGGTAAAAGGGTTTTGATGAAGAGTGAGAATCTTGACTCATTAGAAGGCCTCGCTTGCGGAAACGGGTTGCGCGGACTGGGGTTCACGGCTTTTGAGCCAAGCGTCATAATCTGCCCGACTCTGGACGACGACTTTCCCCCGCATGAAACTGTGCGCCATTCCGCACAACTGGGCGCAAGAAATTTCAAAAGTTCCGATTTTAGTGGGTTTCACCCAAACCGGTATTTTCATCCCCGGCACCGCGTCCTGTTTTAAGCGAAACTCCGGTATAAAAAGACTGTGAATCACATCCATCGAAGTTAATTCAATCACAGTCGGCTCGTTAACCGGCAAATGAAGCTCGTTCGCAATTACAATATCGTCTTTCGCCGCCGGATCGTTATAATCTAGGCCAATGGGATTAGAGAAATGAACATATTTAGATTCGGTCTTTCCAAATTTTCCATCCGGGCCGGGATAGTGAATGTTCCAAGACCACTGCTGGGCTTCAATAGCGACTGTATTCACATTGCCGGAAGCAGGAGTGTCAATTTTAATCTTACTCCAAACGGGAATCGCATAAACCGCAATCAAAACAATTTCAAAGACCATCACTATGAGATCGGGAATCAAACTTTTGAAAACCCCGTGGGCCTCATCACGCTGGGCCGCAACCCCTGTTTTCTTTCGGTATTTAATAAGGAGGTAAGTAAAAAAAACGCCCCAGATGATGAAAATCAAAATCATTACGGCGTGAATCAGATAAATTCCAAAGTCGATACTCCCTGCGTAGCTTGACGCGGCCAACGGCAAACCCCATCCATATTGCTTCATATCTTTATTAAATCAAAACCCAAACAAGGGATGCAAACTTTAAGACGGAGGTCAAGGGATTAGGTCATAAATCAGCCTGGCATTCCAAAAAATTTCTAAAGAATCTTTTTCCTCTAAGGATTTTGTTTAAGCTCTCGGGGTAATGTAAAATTTACGCCTTAGAATTAGAGAAGACAAAAAATAATTACAAAAACCGCAAAAAAAGGGCCAAAACGTTTTAATTGATGGTCGATCAATATTTCATCTGGATTAACAACAGCGTCCTAAGAATGTGTATTGCG
>JAJYOT010000088.1 GCA_021796015.1 bacterium | reverse complement strand
GGAACATCAGAGGCAACTCCGCAACAGACCAAATACCCATACCGATCTCGGGCGTTAAAACCGATATCGGTGATTCTCCAGATCATCGCCAAATAGAGTAAGACGACAATCACGGCGCCAAGAAACCCCGTCTCTTCTCCGATCACAGAATAGATAAAATCCGTGTGTCGCTCGGGAAGAAAACCCAGTTGCGACTGCGTCCCGGAAAAGAGGCCCTTCCCGATAATCCCGCCGGAACCGATGGCAATCTGCGATTGATGAACGTGATAAGCCGCTCCATGAATATCGGAATGAGGATTGATATAAGCGGTAAACCGGCTTTTTTGATATCCCTTAAGTTTATGGCTCACCGCGACGCCTCCTACGATTCCGGAGGCAAGTAAAAGCCAAAAAACGATAAACAAGTTCGGCCTTAAGCGCCAGCGCATCAACAAATTGACGTAATAAACCGCTCCAGAAACGGCGGCAATACTTAAAAGCAACGCAAACTCAGCCCCTTTAGAACGGAAGATTTCCATAAAAAAATAGAGCAAGCTTCCTGAAACAGGCTCGGGATAATAGACGCTTAAGAATAGATAGAGAAAAGGCATAGCCGCCGCGGCAAGGGAGAGGACCATAAAACCGGCCAAATGCTCCCATTCGACGCCGGCGCAAAAAAGCATGGCAAAAAAAATGGGGAGCAAAGTTAAAGTCATCGAGAAGTCGGGTTGTTTGACGATTAAAGAGATAATCGGCAAAATGGCCGCCAAGGAAATCAATACTGTTGATAGATATTCCATTCTCAGGGCTCTTTTATCGAGAATCGCGGCTAAAATTAAAACCATTCCGACTCGGGCAAATTCCGAAGGCTGGAAGGCGAAAAATCCAAGCTGAATCCAGGAGCGATGCCCCTTGTGAATCGTCCCGAAAATGAGGACTGCGACAAGACAGGAAATCACTATTCCATAAACGACCCAAAATTGATCTTCATAGACCTCATAAGAGAAATTGGCCGCGACGGCAAAGATACAAAAGCCGAAAAGCATGGCTGAAAAATGGCGCTCCAGCGCTTGATGATAATATGGAAGCGGCCGGGCCGCCGAAAGGACCGCCAAACTTCCCACCACAAGAAGCGCCAAAATCGCCCCTAAAAAAATACCGTCAAGCCGACTCTTTCTTCCGAGCGAGTGGGAAAGCCCCGTCATAAGGTGACTCCTTTTCGAACAGAAGGAGGAATTTTCTTAGGGGAAAATTGAGGCCATTGGTATTGAGATTTTTTTCCAACACGAAAAGCCGCGGCGATGACTTGTCTCGCGATAGGAACGGCCGCAGACGCCCCATGTCCGCCATTTTCGACTAAAACAGAAACCGCAATCGAAGGGGCTTGTCCGGGCTTAGCCGCGAAAGCGATAAACCAGGCGTGATCCCGACCGGAGGAATTTTGCGCGGTTCCGGTCTTTCCCCACACCTGAATTCCTTTGATGTAGGCTCCCCTGGCCGTCCCTGAGGCGACAACCAAAGACATCGCCTGATCCAATAAGTTCCAGGTCCGCTGACTCGCCCGAACAAAACCGATGGCTTGGGGATTTTGGCTTAAAATTCCCGCTCCACTTGATGAATCAATAGAAATTAAATATCGAGGCTTCCACAAGGTTCCGTGATTAGCCAAGGCCGCAGCCACAACCGCCATTTGAATGGGGGTCACCAAAAGCCGGCCTTGGCCGATTGCGAGGTTCAGCGTGTCTCCCCCTACCCAAGTTTTTCCTTTTTTCATGGAAGTCTCGGGGCCAAACAAATTACCCGCTTCCTCGCCTTTTAAAGCAATTCCCGTTTTTTGTCCTAAATGAAAGAGCTTCTCATATTTCTCAATTAAATCCGCGCCGATAGTCAAACCCATCTTATAAAAATAGACGTCGCAGGATTGGGCAAAGCCCGTAAAAAAATCAACGTCCCCGTGTCCGCGATGGTCCCAACACAAAAAAGTTCTCCGCCCGAGCCTAAAATAGCCCGGACAAAAAATAATTTTGGAGGGATCCAATTTCCCCTCATTAATTCCCGCGACCGAAACAATCGTTTTAAAGGTCGATCCCGGAGCGTAAAGACCGGAAATAGCGCGATCAAATTCAGGCACGGAAGAAGGGACAAAAGTCGAATAATCCAGAGAGAATGGATCGGCGCCCAAAAACTCATTGGGGTTAAAATCAGGAGCGGCTGCAAACGCGAGAATATTGCCGTTAGACGGGTCCAAGGCGACCACCGCTCCTCTTTTCGTCGAAGTATGCCGCAACCCTTCATCGGCGGCCCTTTGCGCGAAAGCGTCCAAAGTCAAATGAACATTTCGCCCGTCTTTCCAAGGAAGACGTTTAAGAACTCTTCGAATTCTTCCGCGAGCGTCAACTTCTATTTGAACGGCGCCGTCTCTTCCCCGCAGATTCTTTTCAAAAACAGACTCGACTCCCAAGCGTCCAATCCGAGAATCCATTCGGTAGTTTTCGGATTTTAAGCGCTCCCATTGCCGAGGGGTAATTTTTCCCATGTAACCAATCAAGTGGCTCGCGAAAGAGCCAAAAGGATAATAGCGTCGCGCTTCCAGAGCCAAGTCTATCCCAGGATAAAAGGGTTTAAGCTCAGAGAGCCGAAACATCACCGGAACCGGCAAGTTCTCGGCAATGCGTAAAGCCGTCCCGGATTGGCGGGCCTGTTCCAACTTGGATAATATTTCTTCGGGATCTTTGCGCAGAGTATGGCTTAATTCATCGGCCAAGCGGCTTAATTCTCCCGGAGTGGTTTCTTGAGGGGGAAGATAAATGAGAGAAAAGACCGGTTCATTCGTCGCTAAAGGAATACCATTTTTGTCATAGATAATCCCTCTCGGCGCGGTTTGATAAACCATCTCCGTACGATTGCGCTCCGCGGCTAACTGATAAGAGGTTTTTTCCAAAATTTGCATTTGAAAAAGTCTTAGAATAAGCCCCGCCGAGATGATGGAAAACATCATAAATAGAAATTGAAGTCTCTCAGATGAAAAATTTCTTTTCATGAGCGAACGTTTTCCCATTTAGATGAAGAAGAATATGAACGGGGACGAAAAAAAGCCAAAAGAACGCAAAAGATTCCGTTATAGATGGGTTCGAAAAAGAAAATTATCCATCCCAGCCACAAAAATTGTCCGGAGAAAATCAAATAAACCAACCCTAAAATCAGACGATAAAAAATCGTAGCCACAACGGCGACAATGGCCTGGGAAGTCGGAGTGACCATATCCACTTGTCTCCGAACAAGGCCAAGCCCGTAGGCAATCAGAGTCAAAGCCAAAGCTCGCGCGCCGAACAACTTCAGGCTGAGCGCATCCCAACAAAGACCCCAGAAAAACCCAAACACCATCGCCTCGGGAGCGCCGTTAAAAGCCGCGACGTTAATCGTTAAAATTAATAAAACCTGCGGGTTAAGCCCGTGAAAAGACAAATAGCGCGAGAAAAACCATTCTCCTGCTAGCCCTACAAAAAAAACGATCGCACTCTTAATAAATTTCATTGGCTGATATCCGTCTTCGTAATTTCGTGGCCCACTAAAACCTCGTTGATTTCGCCCGGCGACAAAGCCGGATAGACGTCAGCGGATTTAAAAATTAAAAATGGGTCAACCGGATAAACCTTGGCCACGGTTCCAATCCAAATAGATGGAGGAAAACTTGCGCTATGGGGCGAGGTATAAACTTTGTCTCCTTCTTTAAGAGAAGCCTGGACCGGCAAATAGCTAATTTGTAAATCTGGAGCATTCTGCCCTTGGGTCAATCCGTTAAACGCTCCTTTCGTGCGAGAACTTTGGGACACGACATAGGAGTCGACCGCGGAAAGATCGCTGGTTAGTAACTCAACGACCGCGGTAGCGGTTCTTGTCTCGACGACCCGCCCTATCGCGACTATAGTAGGGCCAGCGACCGCAAAGACCGGAGCATTAGGTTCAATTCCTTTATTTTTTCCGATGGAAATAATAAAATCTTGATACCAATCCGCAGGGGATCTTTTAATCACCTTTGCCCACGTAAAAGAGAAAGAAGCCCGCTTTCCAAAATCCATCTCGGAACGCAAGCGATTA
>JAJYOT010000041.1 GCA_021796015.1 bacterium | reverse complement strand
AACCGTCACGACCGATGCCAAGGGTTTCTACGATTTCACTCTCCGGGCTTTTCTTTGGGAATTTCAAAATTTCCTGACCGATGCCTCGTGTTCCTCCCACGTTCAGCTCTATACCTGCGAAAAAACCTGCAAGCCCGTTGATTCCGTCGACATCAACGTTCTGGGAGAATGAAAAATAAAGAATTTTTCTAATGGCGAAACGAATTTATCGCGCGGGTTTCCGAAACGCGCCGCCCGACATGTCGAAGACCAATATCCACAAATTATTTTTTAGCTTGGAGAAGCTTGTCGGGAAAATCCCTGTCTGCCGCTGATTCGACCAGGGTTTTCATCGGCACGAGCCGGGCCAAGCCGCGGACGATGCGGCCGTAAAGGGGATACGAGGTCTTGGGCTTCTTGCCCGCGCCGACCTCATCAAGGATTTCGCCGGCGTCCATTGGCGTCTCACCCTTCACGAACTGGCTCGCGCAGGCGACCGCCAAGCCCTCGAAGAACCAACTAGGGCCCATCGCGTCCTCGCTGCCGGTAAGCTCAATCGACACATCGGCGTGAGCGCGATGGGCCAGTTCGTGAACGATGAGGCTGCGGTAGGAGCGCTCGTTCCAGGGCCAAGCGGGATAAAGCTTCGTCCAGCTGGGGCGGAAGCCTTCCTCCGATACAAGATACAGCGTCCTGCCGATGACCGTGCCGCCAAAAGTCGCGGGAATATTCGATACGTCGCCGAGCTTTGTCATGTATTGACGCGCGGCTTCGACATTCTGGAACACGATCGCGCGGTCGATGAGATTGTCTTTGCCGAGCGGCATGCCTTGCTCGGCAAACCAAGCGAGCGCTTCGTCGCGCGATTCCATGATCAACCGCTCGTACGCGCCTCTCCGGTTTTCAAGCGCCGCCGGAAGCTCCAAGGCGATTTTGCCTTGAAAATTCGTCGCGGTTTGGGCGATGGCGGGCATACCGCTTTCCGCGCCGACCGCCATGTCGAAGACCAAGACCCCCGAGGGAATCGCCGGCTGCCGAAGAAGCGGGCCGACGAAATTTTTGAACGCCTCGTGCGCGGGGTCGAAAAACCCCGGGTCCCTCACGAGGGGTTTGCCGATATAATAATTGGCGTCGCCCTGGGACCGAAACGCCACCACGAAGCCGTCCTCAAAACCGCCGCCGGCCCCCTCGCCGCTGATTTGAGAGCCCGCCTCAATCGACTGGATGTAGGGTTTTCCGCTCCGAACGCAGAGTTTTTTCAAGGCTAAGAACCGCCGGCGAACCTCGGCTTTTTGGGCTCTTGTGACCGAGGCGCCGTAGCGAAACAAGACGATATGGCGGACGAGTCCCGGCTTATAATTGGGGGCCGTAAACGTTTTCACCCCGACTTCGCTCAGTTCCGCTTTTTTCGCCGCGACATAAGGGTTTCCCGAAGCCGCGACGGCGAACATGGAAATGAGCGCGGCCGCGGCGAGAATCTTCATTAACGACAGTTTACTCTTTTCGAAAGGCCCTTGACAAAACGCGGACAGGGGGGCATATATATTAAGGATGGAAACGCCGCAAGCCGCAATTTCGCAAACGGAGGTTCTTATGAAACGATCGTCGTCTTTCTTGGCCGTCATCGCGGCGGCGATGGGTTTGTTTTTCGCCGCGCCGTCAATTTCGCATGCCTCGGATGCCGGCGAGCTTGGACCCCATTCGCCCGGAGTCCTGAAATACAAGGTCAATCGGAGCACCGCTCCAATAATTTGCGGCGACCCCGTATCCGTTCTGCCATCCTCCCTGCATCGGGGAAAATCGGCCTGTATCATGATTAAAGACTACAAAGGTTATAAAGGAAAGAATTTGAATGTGAGTATAGTAGTCAAAAAGGGCGATCTTCCGGTCAATGCCGATAAGAAAACCCTTAATCTCATGGGTCTTTTGATGCAAAACCCCGACGTTTATTATGAAAAGGTGTATGTTGGGGAATGTATTGGAAAAGGCGGCGAGTTTGAGGACCCCAAAACTGGAAAGATTACTAAGGGCGGCTGTTACGCGCCGACTCTCGATGATTATTTGGCGGGCAAGGGTTATCATGCCGAGGACCCAGAGGTGCATTCCGTGCCAGATTTTATCATGCGAGAACGAAAGTATTTGGACGATCGGCTTGCCTACATTAACGAGCGCATGCGCGACAATGCTTATCATGTTACGATAGTTTATCTCTCGCCAAAATTTAGTACGCATTTTACCGAGTCAGAATGGAGGAAGCTCTCTGCCGTCGAGCGAGCAGACGTAATCTTCATGAGATCCGAGAGTTTTACCCTGGCTAAGAACTTTCCAATCGCGCGCTTAAACAACTGGCCCCGCGTGTTCCCGGAGGCCAAAAGCCGCTTGGACGGCCGCAAATCGGCGGGAACGCTCAAGGCGGCGAAATCCTTGTCCTCGTCTCTTCAGCAATGAGGAATTGTCGATAATTCCGGCATCTTAGTGTAGTGTCCCGGAAATCCCTTTACATTCGTCACCCCGGCGAAAGCCGGGGTCCAGGCTCCCGTGTAGCCGTAATATTGATCGCGAAAGCGGATGGGACGGAATCGTGCGCTCTGGATTCCGACTTTCGTCGGAATGACGACGAGTCATTGTAAAGAAGCGTTAGGGACACTACATTAGTGTAGTGACTCCAACGCTTCTTTACATTTGACTTGCCGGGGTGACGAATATAAAAGGATTTTCGAATCACTATACTAGAAAAGTTAGGGAATTGGTTTTTGAATCAAGAAATACGGCACGGAGCTTTGAAATTTGGGATTGACCGAGCGCTCAAGGCGGTAGAAGGCGAAATCCCAATCGTCTTTTTCGGTCGTTCCCGGATCGACATGGATGAGCCGAAGGCGCTTTTTCCAGAAAGAATCGAGAATCCGTTTTTTTGAGGGAGTCAAATCGAGGGGATCCTGGGTGCGCAGGTATTCTTCCTTATTGATGAGAACATGCGTGATCCCCGCCTTGACGAATTTTTGATAGAGCTCCGCGCCGGAGGAGGATTCGTCGATAAACGCAAGAAGAGGCTGGCGAACGTAAAGGCTCGCGGCCAACCTGTTTCTCTCCAAATAGAACGGCCTTTCATCGCCTATCAGCAAAACCTCGGCCTTGGGCGGCAAATGGGAGTTCGCCCATTGAAAAGCGGAGTAGGGAGGATTGGGATAACCGGGATGTTCTTCGGCAAGATATTCGGATGAGGCCTTGGGGCTTTTAAGGGCTTGCCAGTAATCGCCCATCCCGGAAAGATTATAGGCGACAAGTCCGCCCAGGCAGAACATCAAGCATAAGGCACAGCGGGTCGCGGTCCGAACGGGGTTCGGAAAATCCGGCAGCGCCAAGGCTAGGGCCAGGCTGAAGGGAACCAAGGCGGGAATGCTGAACCGCGCCAAGCCGCTGAGGACATTCATCGGAATCCAAATGACCGCCGTGAAAATCAAAAGCGAGCGGACCAAGCGGCGGGGATGGAAAAAAATGAAAAGCGGCAAAACCGCCAGATAAATCGGGGAAAGAAGATTGTCGAGTTCTCCCCAGGAGGAGTAGGACCATAGATGAACGGCGAAATCCCGCGCTTCGGCCCAGGTTCCGAAATATCCGGGGAGAAAGCGCGAATGGGCGGATGAGGCCAAATGCCACGGCTCGATAACGCTTGAAGAGGAAAAAAATCGGTCTAAAAACGGATAAATGGGATTTCCGTAAAACGCGATGTTCTTGATTCCCCAGGGAGAGGCGACGGCGAGGGCCGGGAAAAGCGTCCAAAGAAAAGCCCGCCAACCTCGGGAAAACCCCAGACGGTCAATGAGAAAAGCCGCGACCGCCGGCAGTAGCAGAACCATTTGGTATTTGGTTCCGAGCGCGAACCCCGCGAAAATCCCCGTCAATAAAAGCCGGGAGAATCTTTTGTCCTGGTCGTAGAGAAATAAGGACAACAAAGCGAGGGCCAAATAAAAGCTGGACCCCAGCTCCACCCCCGCCTTATGGCCGATGATGAGAACCATCGGCGCGGAATAAAAAATGGCCGCCGCCCACAATCCGTCAACCCATGAGCTGATTCTTTTTCCCAGGGCAAGGATCGTCGCCGCCGTGAAAAGCCCCAGGCTCCAATGCAGAATTTGGCAAAGGGATCCGCCGGGATCCAGCGGAAGAAGCCATAAATACAACATCTCGATGCCGCCGGGGATGCCGGAATAAACGTTGAAAGGAGTGGGGAAAATGCGGGCGCGGCGAAGATAGAGATCGGGCAAAGCCGTGTGATAGACCAAGCTGTCGTAAAAACTGTTGGGACCCAGGGAAATCAATAAGTCATAGAACCCATAGACGGCCAGAATCAAGATCGGAGCCGCGAGAAGAAGATTATGGGAGCTGTTTTTCTCGCCCCGAAATTTTCGGCGATCCTTTAAATTTTTCGCAACGCGGCAAAGGCCTTTGGCCATCGGCGCGCATCCGAGGCCGCAGAGAAAAACGAGGATGCCGAACATGAAAACGGGCCGAAGGCGGCCGGAAAGACCCAATCCGAAAGCAATCAACCCCAAACCACCCAGCCCGAGTCCCATGGTCAAGAGAAATTGTTCGGTGGGAGTTTCGTCTTGGGGCTCAAAGAATCTTAAAAACCAATAACCCAGGCTCCAAGCGGCCCAGCAGAAAAAAGCCAAGGACGACGATAAGTCCAGAGTTCTTCGCAGCATCTCCGGAGTCAAGATTTCCAAGGGAGGAAACCAAGAATATCCGGATAGAAAATGGGCGATGCAGATGAAAAACCAAATGGAGACGATGATCGTCGCGGCGGTCGGAGAAGTGGAAATCTTCCTGACAACGGTAAGAAACTTCTTCAAGCTTCTTCGGAGAGAAGCTCCCGGATGCCGCGCAAGACGTCCGCTTTTTGGGGAACCGTGAAATATTCCAGATTGGGAGACAAGCTGATTCCGGGGGTGGCCTTCCCGCAGAGAAGACGCGGGCGGGTTTTGAGCTCGTAGAATAATTCGTCTATCGTCCGCCGAAACAAATGCTCTCCGAAATTCGAGATCTCCGTTTCCTCGTTTAAGAACAGGACGCGGCCGGTTTTCCGAATTGAGTCCCTTATCGCGGCCCAATCGTAAGGAATCAAGGTCCGCATGTCGATGACCTCAATATCCCCTTCCCCGGAAGCGGACAATTCCTTGGCGGCCTCAAGGGCTATCGGCGCCATACGCCCATGGGTGACGACGGTCGCGTCTTTTCCGGGTTTTGAAATTTTGGCTTGGCCGATGGGCACGAGATACTCTTTCAAAGCCGGCCATTTGGGAGCCCACTGACTGCGGTCTCCGATGGGGGCGTCGATTCCGGCCTTCAGCGTCTTTTCATCGGCGGGTTCGCCGGGAATAAGTTCCTCGCCTTTAGTTCTCAACAAGGCCTTGGGCTTGAGAAACAAAACCGGGTTGTCGTCTTTAATCGAGGCCAACATCAAGCCGTAAGCGTCAATAGGGGTCGAGGGACAGACGACCTTCATGCCGTGAATTTTGGAGGCGATGGAATCGAAAGAATGGGAATGATAAACCGAGCCGTGAATGCCGGACCCCGTCGGCGTCATCAAAACCATCGGAGTCTTGTATTTTCCGCCGGAAGTCCAACAGGAATTTCCGCACAATTTCAGAAGATCAATGACGTTGAAAATATAATCGACAAATTGAATTTCAGCCACCGGCCGCGACCCCGCCCAAGCCAGTCCCAAGGCCGCGCCGACAATGCCGCGCTCATCCAAGGGGGAATTCCAGGCGGTTTTAAGACCTTGGGTCGCGGTAAACACCCCGCCCAAGGGCGCGCCGACGTCTTCTCCGAAAATTTCCTTGACGCCCAGATTTTCCTCGCCGTAATGAAGGGCCATCCGAATGGCCTGCGCCATATTCGCCATCAGCTGCCCCCCTTCGTGGGATAAGACTCGGGCAAGCCATCGGCGAAAACGTCTTCCCAAATCGTTTCCGGCTTCGGGAACGGCTCGGTCTTGACTTGCTGCTGATCGCGGTCAATGGATTTAAGAGCTTCATCCCACACGCGGGCTATTTCATCTTGACTCATCAAGCCGCGTTTTTTAAGTTCGGCCTCAAAAAGGGCGATGCAATCGGGCTCTGAAACGCGGTTAGCGCCGGAAGAAGAAGAGTGGCCGTTCAAGCGGCTGGCCATCGCTTCCAACAAATAGGGTTTTCGCTCCTTGCGGCAATAGGCCATCGCCTCTTTAATCGCCAAATAAGATTCGACGGGGTCGTTGCCGTTGATAGTTTTAGACGGCATATTGAAAACGCGGCCCCAATCCGCGATATGGCGTTCGCCGTGCTGGGTCGGCTCGGGAGTAGAAATCGCGTAACCATTGTTGACGACGATAATCAAGACGGGCAAGGGAAGCGCCGGGCGATTGGCCCAAACCAGACAGGAATGGAAATCGCCCTCGGCCGACCCGCCATCTCCGCCGTTGACGATCGAAATCGCGTCGGTTTTGATTCTCGCCTGGGCGATGCCCGTTCCGATCACGGTCGAATATTGGGTTTCAATCGTCGGAGACATCGGCACGACATTCAATTCGGGAATCGCGGCATGATTGACGAAATTTCGCCCCTTGGAATAGGGATCGGTAGCCACCGAACGCATCTGCCTAATAGAATCAATGGGTTTTGTTCCCATCGCCAGAAGAATGGCGCTCGAGCGGTAATGCAAATGAAGGTAATCATGCTCAAGGCTGCCGCCTTTTTTGACCTGGAGGCCAAGAGAAACGTTAAAGGCTTCTTCTCCAGGACCGCCAATCCAAAAAAAGCCGTCCCCGCTTTTAGACATCTTAATCAGGCGCTCTTCCAAAACGCGGGCTTGGACCATCAGAGAATGGACGCGCCGCAGGAGATCCTTTCCAAGGACGTCATAACCTTCCTTAACCGCCAGAGCGTCTTGCGTCATATCCGCTTATAACTTAGCAAAAGCCGCTTAGTTCCAGCAAATTTTTAGCCCACCGCAATCAATCTCAATTCGCGATTTCGCGCTTGAAATACTCTATTGTCCTACTCAAGCCTTCTTCCGCTGAAACCTTCGGGGCCCACTTGAGTTCTTTCTGGGCGATCGTAATGTCAGGGCGCCTTTGCTTCGGATCGTCGACCGGAAGGGACTTGTAGACGATTTTGGATTTGGACCCCGTCAGCCTTTTGATCATTTCGGCGATTTCCCGAATCGTCATCTCATGCGGATTTCCGATATTGACCGGGGAATTAATTTTTGATTTTAAGAGCCGCACCAAACCCTCCACCAAATCTGAAACGTAACACAAACTACGAGTTTGGGATCCGTCCCCGTAAACCGTAATCGGCTTGCCTTTCAAGGCCTGCATGGTAAAATTAGGCACCGCGCGCCCGTCTTCGGTCCGCATTCTTTCCCCAAAAGTGTTGAAAATCCGGACAATCCGCACTTGAAGCCCGTGATAACGGTGATAGGCCATCGTCATCGCCTCGGCGAAACGCTTGGCTTCATCATACACCCCTCGAGGGCCGATAGGGTTGACCCGGCCCCAATAACTTTCCGGCTGAGGGCTGACATCGGGATCTCCGTAAATTTCCGAAGTAGAAGCGAGCATGAAAACAGCCTTTTTTTCCTTGGCCAAACCCAAGGCCTTGTGCGTTCCCAGCGCTCCCACCTTCAAAGTCGGAATCGGAAATCTCGCATAATCGACAGGGCTGGCGGGACTCGCGAAATGCAAAATCGCATCCACCTTTCCGGGAACATGAATAAAATTCGTCACATCCTGTTTGATGAAGGTAAAATTCGGATTTTTAAAAAGCGGTTCGATATTCGACAAACGCCCCGTTAAAAGGTTATCAATGGCGGTCACGGAATGACCCTCTTTGAGAAAGCGTTCGCAAAGATGACTCCCAATAAACCCCGCTCCACCCGTAATCAATAGACGCATAAAATTTTCTCCTGGGAGCTATGCTACTAAATTTATGAGACTACGCCCTTAGCGGTTTTCACGCGGGATTTTCCAAAAAAAAGAAAATAAAGACCAATATTGACGACCATAACGGCGCCGTAGAGATAGAACGGGAAACCGATTTCATCCAAACTAAACATCGCTCCGGTAAACACGGTTCCCGCGGAAGAAGAACCCAGGCGAGCGACTTGGTTTAAAGCCAAGGCTCGACCGCGCTCTTCCCCGGGAACAAATTCGGTCATGGCCGTTTGTTGCGCCGGAAGGGCAGCGACTCTTAACGCCGGGGTCAGAAAATAAACAGCCAAAGCCAACATAAAATTTTTTTCAGCCGGCAAGAGAACGAGAAGAAAAGCTCCCAAGCCTCGCGTGAGTGCGATGCTGTGAACAAACCCAAGCTTGCGCTCCAAATAAGGAGCCGTCAGCATGGCCATGGCCCCCAAAAGCCCGCTGACAAATCCATAAACCGCCATCTGGGGTCGAGGAACATGATAAACAATCACAAAAAAAGGAACAAGAAAGGGAGTGACAAGCCCTTGAGAAAATCCGTTAAGAATCCCGGTCAAAGCAAATTGGCCGATGGTTTTTTTTCCTTGAAGTTTTTTGGCGCTGCCGATATGATCCTTGAGCCTCAGTGGAATAAGTCCAAAAAGCCCAATAAGCGAAATAATCGTGGCCGCGAGAAAATCTTCTTTAGCCGTTAAAAATCTCGCCAGAAGAATTCCCAAAGCCGCGAGGGCTCCCGATATAAAAGTGAAGACCGAGAAATAAAACGTGCGCTCTTCCGGAGAAGTCAAGTCGGCGATTAAGGCGCTTTGTATGGGTTGCGCTGCTCCCCCAACCCCACCCCCGGCCAATGCCCCGGTGGCTGAAAAACCGCCCAACATCGCGGCGGCATAAATCCAAAATAGATGATGGGACAAATACGCCATCCCGCATCCCACGGGTAAAAGAACGCTGATAAAAATTAATGTCTTTTTTCTTCCCCAAACATCCGCCAAAAACCCGCAGAGAAGACCAAGCCCCGCGGTCGCAAGAGTCGCCGCAGTATAAATAAAACCTAAGGTGAGCGAACTAAAATGCAAATCTTTTAAAATAAGATAAGGAAAAGCCAAGGTCACCATTCCGGCGGCCACGCTACGAAAGGAACGAAAAAAAGTGAGCAAGAAAATCTGTCGCTTCCGGGTCTCTGGAACCTTCACCTCTCCATCTTATCAAATGCGAAAAAAGACCCCATTTTCACCCTCACCCTTGCCCGTCAAGGGATTGAGTGGGTTTACCGAACACTTACGAATAAAAATCTCGAGCTCCAAAGAAAGGCCGCCGGATGGACCGCCTTATATCCGCGACAAGATAACGGCGATTCCCACTAAGCAAGCGGCAATCACTCCCATTGAAATAGGGATCACATAAGGCATACTTGCTACGGAACCCAACCCCATGGCAATCGCGAGGGAAAACATAATAAGTCCCATCAGAGACCCTATCGCAATGACAGGCATCATACCGCTTAATTTCGCCCGCCACGAATTTTTATTCCCCGCTTTTCCGATGGTCGAACCGAGGGGGGCCGCGGGATTTGTTTCGGCCGCCGGCGGCGCCGGACTTACAAGGCCTTGAGGCAAGTCGACTTCCTCGACGTTCCGAGTCTTTAGTGCTTTTGTCCCCATCATGTCGTTTTGGTACGCGCTGATCTCGATTTTATAGCCCTTATCCTGGGTCCAGGCCGCCCATTCTTGATCGTAAACATTGTTCTCTCGCGCCAATCCCCAGTCCTTGACCAACTTCCAGCCGATAATTTCCCCGGGGTTGACGCCGGCTTTTTTCAGCGCCAGGTCGAGATTTTCCTTGATCATTGCCTGTTTCCACTCCTCACTTGCCTTGACTCGGGCGTCCTTCTCCGCTTCCTGACGACGCCTCTTAAGCTCCTTTTTCTCCGCCGCGTTCGCAGCAGCCTTGGCGACGATGAAATCCGCGATTTTCTGGTCATGGCGCTGTTGGCCAGCTCCTTTTTCCTGGGAAAGCGTCAGTCCCGGCATACTTCCCTGATATTGTCCATGAGGCTCTTTTTCACCGGGAGAGAACGCATAAAGAGTATTATCAGGGCGAATCGCGCCGTTTAAACCGCCCAACTCCGGGGATTGGCCTAAAGCCGCGGAGATATCGGCTATCCTCTGCTTGACCGCGGCCTGGTCCGCCGCGGAGAGTTTCTCGCGATAAATCCGCGCGGCTCTTTCCACGCCCGCCTGCTGCGCGCCGAGCAAATATTGGGAAAAGACTCCGTCCAACAAAGCCAGCTTCTCGGCATTGGCTTGCTGAAGCCCCCGGCTCTGTTTCTCGACCGCCCCCGGCGTGACCTTCTCCTCGGTGAAGCGCTGCGCCGCCGATTGAACGGCCCGGGCCACCGGCTCGAGCGCGGGATCGCCGGATTTCAAATTCAGCTTCCCAAGATCGGACAAGGCCCCGCTCAGCGCGGCGTACTCGGGAGCGCCGAGAGTATCGGAATTAAAAACCTTGCCGATTGAGTTCGACAGATTCTCCACTTGAAGGTGAACGGATCCTTCCATCCCGCCTCCCGCGCGCGCGGGAGCCGACGATATCAAAACCGCGCAAACGGCGGCCGACGCCCAAACTCCGCGAAATATTAAACGATTCTTTTTCATGAATGCCTCTCACGTCTTTTGACCCTCTCCATCCCCGATTAGATAACAGGTTTTTCAAACAACGTCAAGGGCCCGAAGGCCCGCGCTCGCGAGAGCCGCCGCGGATAAATAAAGCCAAGGTCACCATTCCGGCGGCGACTCTACGGAAGGAACGAAAAAAACAAGGAGAAAGAATTGCCAGCCGTGATTAGAAGCAAGACGCATTTACTTATTTCATCAAATGCTAAAATCGAGACACGTCGAAATAAGACGGTGATTTAAATGAGAATATGGGATTTACCGCCGAGAATCTTATGCCGCAACCATCTTCTGGGAGAACACCGGGAATTGCACGCAATCTGGACGGTTTTAACTCAAAACAAGAAGGGATATTCTCTTCACCCGGAAACCCTGCGCTGGAAGGGCCGCCTGAAAGCCTTATTTCTGCGACATGAGAAGTTAGTTCGGGAAATGAACCACCGCGGATACCAACATCAAAGCCCGCTCAATAAAAATCTTGCAAAAGGAAGCGGCGTCCAAAAGAAATATATTGATATTCCGGAAAAACAGAAAGAAATTCTAAGAAAAAAAAGGTGTTTCTGCGCCGTTTAAATCAAGGTTGAAGGTTTTAAGAGTCGGCGCTTTCCCCTTTGAGAAAGAAACGGCAATTTCATCGGCGCGAGTATTTCCAAATAAACCCGAATGGCCCGGAACATAACTCCAGGACAACCGTTTCCCCAAAGCGCTCATGAGGGCGTCTAAAACCTCCCACAAATCGCGGTTTAAGACGGACGAACCTTGCGCCGTTTTCCAGCCTTTTTTTTTCCAGTTCTTAATCCAGGACTCGGCCCCACCCAAAAGATACTTGGAATCGGTCAAAATCTGAATTGAACTCTGAGGAATTTTTTGAATCAGTTTCAAGGCCTCAACGGCGGCCCGCATCTCCATTCGATTATTAGTGGTTTGCGGCTCAAAACCGCCGATTTCTCCGCAGACCTTGTCTCCCATGGTAATGACGGCGGCCCAACCCCCGGGACCGGGATTTCCGGAACAAGCTCCATCAGTATAAACCCGAAAAGAAACGGGCGCGCTAATGGGCGTAGATGAAATAGGGCTCGGCGTCATCAGTCCAGTCATACCTCGAAGCGTTCAAACGCTTAAGAAGCGAGAAGTAATCATCCGCCTTTCGCACTTGATAGAGAGTCGAGGGTAAGGGTTCTTTAGAGGCGATTACGGAAATAGTTTCAGCGGACATAGTTTCTCCTTGAGGTATTTCCGCAATGAGAGAGAGTCCTTCTTCTGCCGGATTATTCGGATCAGGGTAAATCAAGGAATGTCCCGGCCTTGCCTTAAGACGAGCAACGTATTCATTGGGAGCAATCAAGGAAAGCGAACCGTCCATGGCCTGATCATAAAGATAGAGATAACAGCCCGTGCTAACAGACACCTGAACTTCTTCCGCGGCCCCATTGACGAGATGCTGTTTTGAGAGATTAATTCGTGCCCAGAAGTTTCGGTCCGAATGCTGAGGGAAAGGCTTTACGCAGTCCGAGACCGCGGCCTGATAACGGCAGTAGGGACACTGACTGGACTGAACATACCCGTTTGAGCCGATTTTTTCATCAATGATTCTTCCTTGTCTCATGGTTTGGACCAGGCTTTGAATCATGCTATCTCGCCCCGCGAGTCCCGATTGCTGAAAGACTAAATCTCGCGAGCGAATGCGAACCCCCAGAACCTTTTCCAAGGCCATTCGCCGAGCTTCGGAAATCGCCATCGCCTTCGCCTGCTCAGGGCTCATGGAGCTGGTCACATCCGCCACTCCCAAGGATTTAACCCAGGTACATTTCATTTTTGCGCTGTGGCCTGTCACGGCGGCGTTAAGAGAGCTGTCAACAAACTGAGTTTGTCCTGTTCCAGAAGAAACCGTCTGGGAGGAGCCCTGAACGCTTAGTCCTGATTCCGCTTTCGCCGCATCCGCTTTAATCGCCGCATAATTGGGCGTTTTGGCCGCATGACATCCCAAAATGAAGCTCAAAGCGGCAACAGAACAGAGAAATCGTTTCATCTTTTTATCTCTTTCTTATTGTAAAGGATGATTTAAAATTGCCTGATTCAACGCCTTTTGAGCGCTTTGAGAATCCGAATGAACCATGTGGTAGTTCCCGGTTTTTGGAGCGCATCCAAAAATAAGAGCTCCCACGCTTATGGCTCCCGCTAACATCAGAATCCCTGTTTTCATTTGAAAACGCCTCCTAAGGTAATCAGAGTGTTTTTTCCCATCAGTTGCGGAGTCTGAACTCTTCCCTCACTGCGCGCCACATCCTCAACTCTTGGTTCTATATAATGATAAATATCGTAGAGCTTTCCAAGTCCCTGAGACCGGTTAAGCCCTTTGAGAAGATAATACGTCAAAATTCCATGTCCTTCCTCGGGAATCACGCCTTCAACCTGCTCCGGCCCGGCGGCGGCCAAACCCGCGATTTTCCCCAAATTGGCCGGGCCCATGTCCACTTTTTGAACTAAAGGGCGAAGTCCCTTGGCCATGACCGAACGCGGACCTTGTCCCGAAAAACAGGAGTCTAAAACTACAATCAAGCGCCCGGCCTTTATTTTATTGAGTTGACGGTACAAATGCGAGATTGAATATCCCGTCGCGCTTAGAAAAGAAGGGTCTCCGTCCCAAGGAACCAGGTAGGCCTGATGAGACACGGGGTCATTGGCTCCGTGCCCGGAAAAATAGAAAAATATCTTCGATTTTTTAGAGGCGTGATCGGGCAACCAACCAGCCACATATTTGTCAATTCCACTTTTAGTCGCCTGCCTATCGGTTAAAAAAACGATGTTTTGATCCGGAAAGCCCAAGGCTAAAAGATGCCTTCTCATCGCCCGCGCGTCATTGATGGCAAATTCTGCGTTCGCCACGTTCTCATATTTCTGAATGCCGACCACGACCGCGTAGTCGTCTTGCGCCGCGCTTAAAGCGTAGCTTGGCGAGTCTACGTCTGATGTAAGAGAGGAGGAAACCGGAGCGGATTTTGCCGACTCCGCCACGTTTTGAGAATTAAAAATATTCTTTGGAATTGGCGCTTGAGCAACTAAATTAGCCGTTAATTGCGATTGATAAAGGCCCAAGGCTTTTGAATGAATCAATGAAGATTCCAAATGCCCCAACAAATCGCTTAACGCCACCAGAAACCCGCGTTCGAAGCATTGGGTCTGGGTTGCGGGAAAACCCTCTTCATGGGCGAGACTAACGTAGCGCGAGCAATCCTTCGCGCCCATGGATTCAGAAGAATGAACCTTGATTTTCTCAATTTGTTTTCCCTCTGGAGTCATAAAGGCGATCGCGAGACTGAGCTTAATCTTATTTTGATCATAGCGGCCTTCTAAAACAGGCACCTCCGCCGACCAGTCAATGTCCGCTTGAACCTCGGCGCCTTGTAACCCCAGAGAAGCCGCCTCAAAATTATCCTTAAATAACTCTTGAATCTGCGAAAAAGTAGTTCCCGGGGCCATCTCTCCGCTGATAGGTCCCTCATGCTTGGACAACCACCCAAGAATTTGGGCGATATAAATTTCCGAATTCCGGGAATTTTGCGTGGGGAGCATCGTTAATCTTAGATGCGGAAAAGGCGGATGACCCACCGGCGGTTTCCAAGAGAAAGCATTGAGAGTCGCGCGGTTAAACAAAGGGGAAGCTTGAAACGCCACCGGGAGGGGTTGTCTTGGCAAAGGAACTGGAACATCTTTAGGAAGAGTCGCGCAAGCGGAAAGAAACCCCAGCGTCAAAATCGCCGCCAATTTCTTAAGATCAGACATAAAATTTATTATAGCCCTTTTACATCCGGGGAACTCGCTTTTTTTGCGGGCGCAGGAGCCGATATCCGAGACTTTGATGTTTTTACAGCGACCGGTCCGGAATGCGCGCCGGCTTTTTGATCCGAGGGGGAAAGGTTTTTAACCCAGAAAACAACGCGGCGGTTTTCCGCTCTCCCTTGGGCCGTTTGATTGGAGGCAATCGGACGATATTGGCCATAGCCTAAAGCGCCCAGGCGATTAGGCGGAAGACCATATTTATTCTTGAGAAGTCTCACGACTGCCGTAGCCCGGGCCGTCGAAAGCTCCCAGTTAGAATCAAAATACTGATTTGAAATTTTCTTATTATCCGTATGCCCTTCGACAATAATATCATGGTCCTTAGATAATTTTTTAAGGGTCGGGACAAGTTTTGCGATCATCGCATCCATCGCCGGCGTGGTATCAGCCTCCCCGCTCTTAAAAAAGGAAACATGACCTTCCTCATTAAGGGTAATTTTCAATCCCTCGCGGTCAACCGTAACCCCTCCGCTGATTTGTTTTGAACTCACCATTTTCTGAACATCCTCAACCGCCTGTTGGACTTGTTTATTAAGAGAGGTGGAAAGAGCGTAGAGAATAATAAAGAAACAGGCGACCTCGGTCATTAAATCCGCGTAATTGACTAGCCATGGGGGCGCCGGATGGCCAATCTGGGCAACCTTGGGGTCGGTTTCATCGATAAAGCCTTTCGGAGGTTTGAGAGGCATAAAATTTAGGCCGTTTGCGTTTTAATCGCCCCCCGCTTCGCCGGCTCAAGGTAAGCCTTGAGATTGGCTTCCACCACGCTCGGAGTGGCCCCACTTTGAAGGAGAAGAACTCCGCGGATGATGATTTCCTTAACTAAAAGTTCTTCTTCCGACCTCCGGCGCAATTTTCCGCCCATCGGAAGAAAAATCAAATATCCCGACCCTAAACCAAAATAGGCTGAGGCCAGAGCGACCGCCATACGCCTTGGAACTTGGGTCACATCCTCAATGGTGGACAACATCAAAATCATTCCTAGAACTGTTCCGATAATTCCAAAAGCCGGGGCATAGGTCCCCATCGCGTTGAAGATTTCTTGACCTACCTTATGCCTTTCGCGAATGAACCCGATTTCCGTCTCCAACATATTGCGAATAAATTCTTGATCCGCCCCGTCGATAACCAGTTGAATCGCTCTTCTCAAGAAGTCGTTTTGAATCGCCTTAACATCGCCTTGAAGGGCTAGAAACCCTTCTTTCTTAGCCTTTTGAGAAAGACTCACAAAGGTCGCGACAATGTCAGGAGTGTCTTCTGGCGCGGAAAATAAAACTTTTCGGACAATGCGGCCAAGCCCCACAACTTGGTTCAATGGATAATTGACGAGAGTCGCGCAAAAAGTGCCCCCCATGACCATCAAGAAGGCTTCCATATTAAAAAAAGGCTTAAACCCAATCCAGCCTTCCGACAAGAAAATCGTGATGACGGCCAATCCCAAGAAAACGAGTATGCCTAATACGGTCGCTATATCCATCGCTTCATCTCCTTAAGGATTTTTTCTCTCAAAACCCGCTATTGGGTTAATCACTTTAGAATCCGAATTTACTTTCTTCCGGTAGTCAATCACTTTTTGAACAACTTCCTCAACATTTTCCTTGATTAAGAAACGGTTCCCGGTCGCCAAGCACACAATCGTTTCTTGCCCGCATTCAAGGCACTCAATTAATTCCGCGTTAATGAAAACCTCTTGACCGTTAAGCTTGTGGACTGAGATCATGAGTTTCCTTCTTTGTTTTTTGCCAGCTTTTGGCGCATCTGATCCTGGAGTTTTTCCACTTCTTTTCTGACGAAAGAAAGCTGAGCTGCCTGAGCCGAACAAAGGCGCTCGGCCTCTTCCTTGCGTTGCTTCATTTCCAAATAAGCGGCCAAGGCTCCCTCCACATCTTTTTGCTGTTTCTCAAACTCCTCTTTCAGTCTAGCAATTTCGTTTTCCACCTTTTCACGCTCAGCCCGCAATATTTTTTCCCTTTCCGCATCAATTTCCTCATCCATCTTTTTCCGCTTGCTCTGAACCATCTCCTCCACTTTCCGCTCAACCTCTTGTTTAAATTGAGACTGGAGACGAGTTTTCTCTTGTCCAAAGAGTTCTTCTGATTTTTTAATCGCCCGCTCGTCAATTTCTTGTTCCCATTTATGACGAATCACATCCAAAGCGGCGCGCAAACGTTCTTCTCTTTTTTCCAAACTTATTTTCAGGGCCTGGGCGGACACCAATTGCATCTTAGCATCACCCATCTGTTTTTGTAGATTTTCCCCATTTTCGATCAACTCCTTGAACTTTTTCTCCAATTCAGAGATCTGATTTTCCCGCTTGGATATTTCGTCTTTATATTCTCTCTCTCTTTCTTGATGTTTTTTCTGTTCTGTCGCACTCAATTAATTCCGCGTTAA
>JAJYOT010000040.1 GCA_021796015.1 bacterium | reverse complement strand
ATTTTCGCTGGCCGAAGACCCGGTCGGCCAAGATTCCGCCGAAAAAAGGCGTGAAATAAACAAAGCCGGTGTAGAGCCCGTAAATTTGGGACGCCAAGGCTTGAACCGACAAGGGGTTATGGACCCCGAAAAGCCCGACGGACCATTGAACGAAATGGCGGACGGAATGGTATCCGAAAATGGTCATTCCCTTGTTGGCGTCCAAAATTAAAATCTTGACCATGTAGAGGACCAAGAGCGCGCGCATCCCATAATAGGAAAACCGTTCCCACATCTCGGTAAAGAAAAGAACGTAGAGGCCTTTGGGGTGACCGAACCACTCGCCCGGTTTTTTATGAGAGTGTTCGGTCGGTTGTACGGCGTGAGCGGCGGGGGCGGTTCCTAGTTCATCCATTTTGAGATTATATCTTATGAGGAAACTTTTGCGAGCGGGCGAACAGGGCAAGAAATCATGTGGCTTGGGGAAACTTCCGCAAGTTCGGGAACCTTTTCACGACATGAGCTTTCAGCGTAGCGGCAGCGAGGGTGAAACGCGCATCCGGATGGAGGGTTGAGCGGACTTGGAATATCTCCCGAGAGAATGATGCGCTTTCGCAATTTTTGTTTTTCCGGGTCGGTTAAGGGAATGGCCGACAACAGGGCTTCGGTGTAAGGGTGCTGGGGACTTGAGAAAATTTCATCGGCTTTCGCGGATTCGACGATTTTCCCCAAATACATGACCGCGATTTCATCGCAGAGATGCCGAACGACCGAAAAATCGTGCGAGATGAAAACGTAGGTGAGGCCCATTTCTTCTTGGAGGTCTTTGAGAAGATTGAGAATTTGAGCCTGGATGGAAACGTCCAAGGCGCTGACCGGCTCATCGCAGATGACCAGGCGCGGGTTTAAGGCGAGCGCGCGGGCGATTCCGACTCTTTGCCTTTGCCCGCCTGAAAACTCATGCGGGTAGCGGGAAAAATGGCTTTGGGCGATGCCGCAGGTCGAAGCGAGCTTTAATAGGCGCTTGGGAGTTTCGGCGGAATTCCATTCTCCATGAATGATGAAGGGTTCGCTTAAAATATCGGAAATCGTCATTCTCGGATCCAAGCTCGCGTAGGGGTCTTGGAAAATAATTTGAACTTCCTTTCTAAATTTTTTTAACTCCCGTCCCTTTAGATTTTGAACTTCGCGGCCTTCATAGAGGATTTGCCCTTCCGTGGGGGTTTCAAGCGCCGCTAGAATTCTTCCCAAAGTCGTTTTTCCGCATCCCGATTCGCCGACGATTCCCAACGTCGTTTTCTTCTGGACCGAAAGAGAAATTCCGTCGAGAGCGCGGACGGTCTTGGGATTTCCAAAAATTCCCTCCTTGGCCGAGAAAAATTTTCGGATATTTCTCGATTCGAGAATGGGAGAGTTTGAAGCGGTCATGCGGGAGGGACCTTTTCGGCTTCCATCAGCCAGCAGTTGGACTTATGACCCTCTCCGATATCGAAAAAGGGCGGGTCCTGTTCTCGGCAGCGAGCTTGAACCTCGGGGCATCGAGGGGAAAAGGGACAGCCGCGGGGTCTATTCTTTAAATCCGGGGGGCGCCCTGGAATGGCCTCAAGGCGATCTTTTTTTGAATCAAGAGACGGAATTGCGCTCAAAAGTCCTCGGGTGTAAGGATGGGAGGGGTGACTAAAAAGATAAGTCATGGGGGAAGTTTCCACGGCGCGCCCAGCATACATGACGATCATTTGATCGGCCATGTCGGCGACGATTCCGATATTGTGGGTGATTAAAATCACCGCCATGTGGAATTCTTTTTGCAATTCTTTGATGAGTTCAAGAATTTGGGCTTGAATCGTGACGTCTAACGCGGTCGTCGGCTCGTCGGCGATTAAAATTTCCGGGTTGCAGCTTAAGGCCATCGCGATCATCGCGCGCTGGCGCATTCCCCCGGAAAATTGATGGGGGTAATTGTTCAGGCGGGTTTTGGCGTCCGGAATTCCCACCCGGTCCAAGAGTCTTGCGGCTTCCTTGAGGGCGTCGGCTCTACTTTTTCCCTTGTGGATCATCAAGGGCTCGGCGATCTGTTCTCCGATGGTCAAGACCGGATTTAAGGAGGTCATCGGTTCCTGAAAGATCATCGCGATTTTATTTCCCCGGACTTTCCGCATTTCTTTCGGCGGGAGATTTAAAAGATTCTTGTCGTGAAACAGAATTTCTCCTTCTACTTCGCAATGAGGCGGGGGCGGCAGAAGCCTCAAAATCGAAAGCGCATGGACGCTTTTTCCGGATCCGGACTCTCCCACGATGGCCAAGGTTTGATTGGCGTTAAGAGAGTAACTTAAATTTTCAACCGCCCAAACCGGGCCGGAATCGGTCGAAAAGCGAACTTTAAGATTTGAGATGGAGAGAATCGGAGGCACCGGCGAGCCCTAAATCGCGGTGGTCACCAAGCTTTCCGTCGAGAGAACTCCCGGGGTCGAGCGGATACCGCGGACGACGACGTTGGATAAAGTGACGATGTCTTCCGTTTCGACGTCTAAAACTAAATCCCATCTTCCAAAAACGGCCGTGACATGCGCGACGCCCTTGATCGCCTTGATTTGGCTGAGCGCCGATTTTTCCTTTCCCGCCATCAGTCTGACCAAAACAAGTCCGGTAACCATAAACCCTCCCTTTGTCTTTGTCAGTATACCAATTTGTTTAATAATATATATCGCAAGAGAGAAAGTAAATTAATGCTTAAAAAATCCTTTTTAGTTTTCAGCTTGGCCGTTGTTGGTTGCGTGGAAGCCTCCGCTTTTGCGAAGGATGGACAAGCGTTTCATGCGACTCGTCATGCCGTCATCAGGTGTCTTTCAGGAGCTAAAATCAAAGCCGACATCGCCGACACGCCGAAAGAGAGAGAAGAAGGATTAATGTTTAGAAAAAAGCTTCCTAAAAATTATGGGATGCTTTTCGTTTTTCCCAAAGAGGACTATTTCGAGTTTTGGATGAAAAACACATGGGTGAATTTAGACATGGTCTATATTGGTTGGGATAAAAAAATTACTGCTTTGTATCCGAATGTCGCGGCCTCAACGCCTAAGACTAAAGATTCCGATGTCGCGCGGGTTGGCGGGCAAGCTCAATACGTTTTGGAATTGCCGGCCGGTGCGGCAAAAAGAGATCATTTGTCTGTAGGGCAGAGCTTAAAATTTAAAGTCAAAATACCGCGAGAATAATAGGGTAACAATTATGGGAGATGGCGTGATGAACAAGCGGATACTTGTCGTTGAGGATTTGGCGGTAGCCCGGGATTTTTTGTGTCAGGTCATTCAAGGTTTGGGGTGTCTATTGGTCGGAACCGCCGATACCGGAGCCAAAGCCATTGAAGCCTATCAGTTGCATAAGCCTGATTTAGTGACTCTCGATGTTTCCCTTCCGGATGTGGATGGCTTATTTGTGCTTAAAGAAATCAAAAGACTCCATCCTGAAGCGAAGGTCCTGATCGTGACCGCCAATAGCCAGGAGATGCTTAAAAAAGAAGTCGTCTCCTTAGGAGCCTTGGGAATTCTCCTCAAACCCTTCGGGGTCAAGGAAGTTAAAGAGGCCTTTCAAAATGCGTTTTCCGTATGAGTCTGTCGGAAACCGATGCAAGCGTCGTCATTAGTAATTTGAAATTCAACTCTCGAGGCGATACCCAATACCGCGCACGGGAATAATTTTTTCGGCCGCTTTTCCCAATTTTTCTTTTAAGTGGGAAATTGTCACGTCCAGGACCTTGGTCGTTAAATTAAGGCCCGCATCGTAACCCCAAACCCTTTGGAGAATAAAGTCGCGGTTGAGCGCCGTATTTTTATGCTCCATAAAAAACCACAAGAGATCAAATTCTTTTTCACTGAGAGGGAGCGCTTTGCCGGAGAGGGTTGCCTTTCTGGCGGAGAGACTGAGTTTGATTCCCTCCCAGCTCATTTCGGTAACGTCCAGTTTGTATCCCGCTCGTCTCAGAAGTGCGTCTACGCGCGCGTCGAGCTCTTGGGTATTAAAAGGTTTGCCCAGATAATCATCGGCCCCGCCGCTGAGCCCCGCGACGCGCTCTTCGATCTCATTTTGGGCGGTCAAAATCAGAATGGGGACGGTGGGAGAATGTTTAGAAGAGCGAACTTCTTTGGCGAAATCAAGTCCGTCCCCGTCCGGGAGACCGCGATCTAAAATTAATAGGTCAAAAGTCATTTTTAAAAATTCCTCGCGCGCGTTTTTTAGAGAAGAGACCAGCTTGACTCCCAAGTTTTTTTCCTTTAGGACATGGGAGATGAGACTCGCGGTCGACGGCGTGTCCTCGACGACGAGTATTTGGGCGCGTTCCATATTATTTCATTACGGAGCCTTAAAGCGGGATGTTCCTTGAAACTAAGTGCTGTCCCGGCAGGCGCTTGTTTTTGAGAAGCCTTAGAGCGCGAATAATTTTGAGACGCAAATCGGCGGGTTCGATGACCTCATCAATGGAACCTGAAGCGGCGGCGGGATAAGGAGAAGCGAATTTGTCGGAATAGTCCTTGATCAGTTTTTCACGCAAGGATTTCTTTTCTTCGTCGGTCTTGGCGGCGGCGATTTCTTTGGAGAAAAGAATTTCAATCGCTCCTTGCGGTCCCATGACCGCGATTTCAGCGCAAGGGAAAGCGAAGTTGAAGTCGCTCTTGAGATATTTGGAACTCATTGCGATATAGGCCCCGCCGTAGGCTTTTCTAAGAATAACCGAAATTTTAGGAACCGTCGCTTCGCTATAGGCGTGGAGAATTTTCGCTCCGTGCCGAATAATGCCGCCATGTTCTTGATCGAGTCCGGGCCAGTATCCTGGAACATCCACTAAGGTTAAGATGGGAATGTTAAAGGAGTTGAGAAAACGGATAAAGCGCGCGGATTTATCCGAGGCATTGATGTCTAAAGCGCCGGCAAAATGCCCGGGATTGTTGGCAATGACCCCGACCACGTCTCCTCCCAGACGAATAAAGCCTATGACGATGTTGCGGGCGTAGGATTCCTGAACCTCAAAAAATTTGTGTTCATCGGCGATTTGCCAAAGAATGTGGTGGACGCGATAGGGCTTTTTGGGGTCCAGATTGCAGAGAGTTTCCAAGAGCGGCGTTTTTCTACGAACTGGGTCGGGGTTGGCGACGCGGGGCGAACGTTCCCAACGGTTTTGTGGGAGGTAAGACAGAAGTTCGCGGACTTGCCTAAAACAATCAGGCTCTGATTTCGCGACGAAATGGCAAACCCCCGATTTCGCGGCGTGAACGGAGCTTCCGCCCAAGGCCTCAAAGGAGATTTCTTCTCCGGTCGCGGCTTTTACGACATCGGGGCCGGTGACAAACATGTGACTGGTTCCCTCGACCATGAAGACAAAATCCGTGAGTGCCGGAGAGTAAACGGCTCCGCCTGCGCAAGGGCCGAGAATGACTGAAATTTGAGGAATGACGCCTGAGGCCATCGTGTTTCGATAAAAAATTTGAGCGTAGCCATCGAGCGAATCAACTCCTTCTTGAATACGGGCGCCACCGGAATCAAGTATTCCGATAACAGGGACCCGGCTTTCCATGGCTAGATCCATGATCTTGACTATTTTAGCGGCATGGGCGAGCCCTAAAGAGCCCCCTAAAACGGTAAAATCCTGGGAATAAACCGCCACTTCCCGTCCGGCAATGGTTCCAAACCCGGTAATGACGCCGTCAGCGGGAATATCTTTGTCCTTAAGCCCAAAATCAGCGGCGCGGGTTCGGACCAAGAGATCGGTTTCCTGGAAACTTCCGTCATCAAGCAAATAATGGATGCGTTCTCTCGCAGTCAACTTTCCACGAGCTTTTTGCGCTTTAGTGCGCTCGGGGCCGCCGCCTGCTTCCGCTTTTTGAACAAGAGCTTTGAGCTTTGAGACGGCATGAGGGCTTTGGCGGGGCTTTTGGTCTTCTTCCAATGGGGAATCGGTTTGTGGGGTCATTAGAATTATTATAAAACTTTTTCATAAGCCGCTATCATTTTAGATAGGGGAAATTTTTCGCGCGCGGTTTGATAAGCGTTTTGGACGAGCTGACGTCTTAAATTCTCCGGCGTGGCGGCTAGTTCCGCGATTTTATGAGCTAACGCCTTAACATCGTTTGGCGGGACAAGAAAACCGTTGATTCCGTCTTCAATCATTTCGGGCGTTCCATCCACATCAGTCGCAATGACCGGCGTTTTTGCCGCCATCGCTTCCAGTATAACCGAAGGAAAGCCTTCCCAAAGGGAAGGGAGAATAAAGGCGTCCAAGGCTGGGAAAAATGAAGCGGCATTTTCTCTTTCACCCGCTAAAAGGACGCGGTCTTTAAGACCGAGTTTGGCGATTTGAGATTCGATCTCCGCGCGTTCCGGGCCCTCCCCGAAAAGAACGCAGCGCAGGTTTTTCCGGTCTTTGAGAATTCCCACCGCGTCAATGAGAGCGGCGTGGTTTTTTTGCGCGTGGAGGCGTCCGGCCGTTCCGATCAAAAAGGAATCCCCGGGAATGCCGAGCTTTTTTCTTAGAGCGGCTTTTTCTTCTTGATGGGGCGGGATCGCGATTCCATTATGGATGACTTGGACTTTGCTTCCGGGATAGCTTTGTCGGTTAATTAAGAAAGAAGCGGAGTCCGCGCATTCGGCCACGGTGAGATTATCTTGAGATTTGAGTATTCGATCGACTAGCAAGGTCGAAAAAGAGCGTGCGCGCGGGTTGACGCGGTGGGAGGAAATGAGTTTAAAAGCAGCGGGGGATGTGAGTTTGACTAAACGGCAGAGTTGAATAGCCTGATACATAAAGGCCAAAACGATCTCCGGACTTTTTTCCCGGATGATGTTTTTTAGATGAGTGGCAGCTGAAAAAATTCCCCGGTGTTCGATCTCAAGGCTCTCAATAGGAATGTTTTTTTCTTGGAGAAGCGAGGCGTAAACGCCCGGAGATTTAAGGCTGACTAGTCCCAAGACTTCAAATTTCTCACGGTTGAGATGAGTAATAAGCGTGTAGAGTATCTTTTCCGCGCCGCCCCGGGTTGTTGAAGTTGAGACAAAGAGGATGCGCCGGCGCGTCATTGGTTATGAGACGGCCGACGCTCGTTTTTGTTCAGGTTTTGGGCGTGAGCCTTTGAAAAAAGAACTCACGGCCTTAGCCACCTGATACATTTCCTTTTTAGAGAGAAAAGGGTGCATGGGAAGGGCTAAAACTGTTTGAGAGGCTTTTTCAGCATTGGGAAAAGCCTCAGGTTTTAGATTCAAATGCTGATAACACTTTTGCCTGTGAAGCGGCAGCGGGTAATAAACCCCGCAGGACACCCCTGCTTCTTTGAGATGATTGGCCAGTTCATCTCTTTTTTCGGTTCGGAGGATATAAAGGTGAAACACCGACTGCGTTGCCCCGTCCCCGATGGGCGGCAAGATTAAAGGAAGTTTCGAGAATTTTTTTTCGTAGAATTTGGCGATTTCGATTCTTTTATCCGTTCTTTCCTTCAGTCCCTTGATTTTAACGCGTAAAAGAGCCGCCTGGATTTCCGCCATGCGACTGTTTCCGGCCACTCGGGTATATTCGTAGGTCGGCCCCGTGAGACCGCGTCCGGCATTTCTTATTTCTAAACAGATATTAGCCAAGGCCGAGTCGTTGGTGATGACCGCCCCGGCATCTCCCAAAGCCCCTAGATTTTTAGACGGGTAAAAACTGAAAGCCGCGATGTGGCCAAAGGAGCCGACCGGCTTTCCCTTCCATCTGGCCAAGTGGGCTTGGGCGCAGTCTTCGATGACAAAGAGTTTCCGGCGGACGGCTAAGTCCATAATCTCGGTCATGTTGGCCGGAGAGCCGTAAAGATGTACCGGAATAATGGCCTTGGTCTTTGGGGTCAGAACGGCTTCTATTTCTTTCACGCCCATGTTTAAGGTTTTTGCGTCGACATCGCAGAAAACCGGCGTTCCTCCAACCATGGAAACGGCGGCGGCGGTCGCGACAAAGGTGAATGTCGGCACGATGACCTCATCTCCGGGCCCCACTCCCAAGGCTCTTAAAGCGACTTCCAAGGCATCGGTGCCCGAAGAAAGGCTGATGGCGTGCTGGGCTTCCATGATGGAAGAAAATTCCTTCTCAAAGGCGCTTGTGTGAGGTCCGAGAATGTAATGCCCGGAGTCGAGAACCTCTAATGCGGCTTTTCTTAAATCTTTGCGAAGTTTCTTGTATTCTTGGGATACGCCGAAAACTGGGATCATGAATTTATCTCCTACCCAGATTATAACATCTTGCAAATCTTGGGGTCGCGTCTTAGTCTGTAGTTTGAAGCACGAGATAGCGGGAAGCGGCCAAACTCCATCTTTTGATGAGAGGGTTTCCCACAAGCTTATGATTGAGATAAAGGCGCGTCTGGTCTCTTTTCCCGCCTTTTCTTTTGGCGCTTAAGACAAATTCCACGGCTAAATGCTTGGGTTTAATGAGACGCACGAGGACCTTCATTAAATCACCATAGGCTAGACCGTTTTTGCTTTGTCCTGTGATGAAATTGCGGACGTTTTGCGTTTCCTCTTCGGGGTTAATCTTTGATTTTCCGCGGGGGTTTCCCAGATGCGGTAGTTCCGCTGCCAGATTTTTCATTTGCTCGAATTGATCCTTCTCGGCATGAAGATAGGAAATGCGGCGAGTTTTTTCCGGGCTGGGTTTTCCGGGAGGATAAAGCCCGCGAATTTTATGGTCAAGGAATGCTTCAGGGGTGACGCGCTCTTTCGCGGCTTTTGCGGCGATGGACAAAAGCTCTTTTCGATTATCTTGGGCGTTTAAATAGGAGTTGAAGATGAGGTTTTTAGATGCGTGTTTAATATCTGAGATGGCATTGTGGTCCAAAACGACGGTCATGGCCGAGGAACCGCCCTTATAGGCGTCTTTTTTGTTCTTGGGAATTAAGCCATCCAAGGGGAGGGCCAATTTTTTATTCCCATAACTTGGGAAGAAAGACCGGGCAAGCTCGGTTAAACGCAAGGGGGCCTTACTGTTTCTGGTGAGGCCCGCATTTTGGGTGTAGAGAATAACCGGCGAGGACACGCGTCCTTTCTTGTCGTAGTAGAGGAAGGTCGAGACGCCTTCTTGGGAGTCTTGTTCAAAAAGAGAACCGAAATAAGGGAGCTGTAATTCTCCGTTTTGGTTTCCGTGAGAGGCGTCAAAGGCTTTAAAGGTTCCGCTCACCTTGAAAGCCCCTCCTGAAGGGTCGAATATTTTCATTTGTTGATGATCATGGGAGTCTTGAGCGGAGAAATGAAAGATAATCGGAATCGTGAAATTAATTGAGCGGCTAATGCCGATCGATTCTTGGGTTCCAAGAAAGTTGACCGGGCTCTTAAGGCGCAAGCTGTTTTGGCGAGCATTTTGAATCACGGATTTTTCCGTGAGCTTAAATGAATTTTTCGCCGAATCCGTATACATTTTCATGAGCGTTGAGAGCGTTCCAAATCTTCCGCCCGTGGCGAGTTTTTGAAGTTCCAACATTTGTTTGTGGTCCTCGGGGTTGAGAATAAATTCAATCAAGGCCTGGTTTTCCCCGCTCCAAGAGATGGAAACTCCGAGTTTGGTGGTCGTGTAGTTGATGAGTTGGGTAATCCAAAGCTGGCTGAGTCCTTGCCCGACGTTTCTGCCTCCCAGGGAATCTCCGACCACCGGAACTTCTTCCGAGAATATCGCCGACAGCATGGGGCCGGCCATGCTAAAAAGGGTTTGTCCCGAAGCGTTCAAGAGTTTGGCGTGGTTAAAGCGCAGGCGCACGCGTAAATGGGTTTTATCCAAGCGTCTTAAGGTGAGTCCATAGCCGCCTGTTTGAGAGTAAAGAAGGTTAAGCCCGATGATGGCGGGCCCGAAAATAGGGGTGAGCCCTGGTCCGGCTGCGATTTGAATTTGAACCGGCAACTTCCAGATTTCCCCGATTTCCATTTTCTCAATGCGTTTTGCCTTAAGTGGGAAAACGGTTTTTGCGTCCATGGGGTTAAATATCCGAAAAAGGCTGTTGCAGGCGCTGGCTTGATTGAGGGGAAGCGGGCGGATCACGGTCGTATTGAGGCTGGTGTTCATTCCTAATGTGAGAGTGAGCGGCGCTCCGCTAATACTGGTGGGGACAAAACCGTAATGATATTCGGGAGCCGGCGTATAAGAATCCAATACCGCGAGACGTCCGTTGGCGTAGGGAAGAGCCAATATCGCGCGATGAATGGAGCCTGATATTCCCAGATTCCCGAACCAGTAGGCTCCGGATCCATGCAGGTCAAGCTTGCGGCAAGCCTTACTGGTGTCTCCGACTTGATTGTCTTGGTTCATTAACTGATCATTAAAAGTGATTTCGCTTTCGTAGCCGGGGTCGTCCTCCGGGCTGAGGTCTCCGTTGGCCGCTTTTTCCCAGTCGCTTCCGGGAATCGGAATAAACCGAGGTTTTTTGGCTTTGGGCTTTGAGGGCGTTTTCGTGGAGAGGGGCTTTTGCGCCCGGGGTTGAGAGCCGGGAGAAGAAGGATTTGCGTTAAGAGGAGTTTGGTCCGGGGAAATTCGTGAAAAGCGGGTTTGGACCGCGGCCGGAGAAATGAGTTTTCCTGTCGCCTCATTGAAATCGGAAGCGGCGACGTTTTCATCCGAGGGAGCCGCATGGTCAAAGGCTGTTTTCGCCTTTCCTAGGAAATCGCGGACATGATGGGAGGCTTCTTTGAGGCCGCGCTCTTGTTTGGGGCCGCGGCGGAGGGATTTCCCGATGAAGAATGCCGCGTGATGATCGCAATTTCCGGACAAAATCTCATTTTGCCGGGAAGAGGTCAGGGATTCAAACGCGCGCGGGGTCATTTCACAGGCTTTAATCGCCTGGATATCCTTGGGAGATAAAACTCGCGCGCCGGCCCCCGGGGTCAAAGCAAAGAAAGCGCCGAGCGCGAAAGCGAAATTTTGAAGCCAATGATTATCTTTTGGCATTGGTATATCTTAACAGGAAACCTGAATGGGGGCCTGGGCCTAAAGGCCTAGAAAGGTCGTGAAAAAGGGCCTAGGGGTAAATGGGGACTGCGCCTCTTCTTCATAACTTTTGCGGGTGGCGCTGTCCCGACCTTAAGATTATGAGGGAAGGGACTGTCCCTATTTATTTAGCGGCAGAATTTTGTCCAGGAGTTGATTTCCTGGGCGATTTGAGGAAAACCGTAGGACTTGGCCATATCCGCCGCGGTTTCGCCGTCTTTGTTCTTAGCGCAAAAATTAGCTCCGTGAGCATGGAGCATCTTGACGATGACGTCATTTCCTGTCGCGGCCGCTTCCATGGCCAGGGTCCAGCCGGTCGCGCTTTTACCGTCAAGCGCGGCTCCGTGCTCAAGCATAACTTTGACCATGACCGTATTTTGAAAGCCGACCGCGCACCAAATGACTCCGGCGCCGTGGTGGCCTGCCAAATTGTCGTAAATATGATTGACCGCGCCTTTGGGCATGGCGTTAAGAATCTTAGCGACTCCCGTCGCGTCATTTTTGACGCAGGCGGCCGTCATGAGAGCTTTATAGTTTTTGCTTTCGGCGTTTGAGGCTTTAGCCGAGGCATTAATTTCTTTGAGAAGGGGAGACTCAATGACCGCTTGCCTCCCAGCGCTTAACCGCGCTCCAAAATTTTGGGCTTTGGGCGATTGAGTCGCCGCGAAAACGAGGATTCCTGCCAGTAAGGAAATTTTTTTCATTTTTTGCCGCCTTTAATAATAATGATCTCGGGCTTGACATCTTGGGACGGGTGGCTTGCGTGTTGAGAGGCGGATTTTTGTTTCTTATGCTTTTTGTCGCGGCATCCCGGCATAATGACGTCTACGGATCTTTCGCAATGAACGCCGTAATCATCCGAAATATTAGACTTTTTGTTTGGAGTTTTTTTCTTTTTGAGGCTTTGAATACCCCCCGGGCCCATACCGCCGGGAAACCCGCCAATAGGGCCGCCGCGAGCCAAAATTAAATCGAACATTTTCCCTGATTTTGCGGACTGCGTCTCAATGCTGTCTTGCGCTCTTGAAGACGCGCTGAAAAACGTTAAGCCGAGGACGGCAAGAATAAAAATTTTCATCGTTGATGTTTTCATTTTTCTATTCCTCTTAAACTTTACTCTATCATAGCATAACCGATTACGGCTTTTTTTCCATTGTGCGCAAGGCGATCGGGAGAAGCGGCGCGTCGCCTCCGCCTAAACTCGTTTGGATGTGTTGTTTTGTCGCGGAAATTTTTTTCGCTTCCACGATAGGGAGGCTTGGATGAATGAGGGTATTAACGGTGACATTGACGCGAAGGCCCGAAATCCTTAAGTCGCCGGGCCCTATAATTTCTTCAATGATGATCCGATCGCCGTCAAAAGTAAAGGGATGTCCGTGATACTGGAAAGAGGCGTAGTCGGGGTTGGTAAAGTTAAAACCATCCTGATCCATAAACATCACGATTCGGCCGTTCCCAATCAACGCCATCTGCATGTGAAAGGGCAGCCCGTCAACGTCTTGGCCGTTGACGGGAATAAGAGAGTGGAGGTTATATCGGGCCATGACCTTAGATAATGTCTCTTGCGAGAAATAATAGGAATGCGGTCCTTGCCAGGCAGGATCGGTGAAGAAATCCAACGCACTCATTTTTTGCCGGACGCCCTCCGCGAGCATCGCCTCGGCCGCTTTTAAAGGAACTTCGTGGATGGTGCTCGTGTTCCATTGAGGAAAGCTGGCCTCGATAATCTCAAGCGAGGTCTCATCCGGAGCTTTTAGGGAATTCCAAAGACCCGGCGGAACGATTACTGAGCGTGTTGGATTGGTTTCAAGCGGAACGGGAATGGGAGGTAGTTTTAGGGTGTTGGAAAAGCCTTGAAGAATGAACGCTTTTCCAGGATCATCAAAATTAAAACTCGTAAGGACGGTCTCCGTTCCTCCGGCGCGAGAAACTGAAGATAAGAAACACAAGCTTGCAACCAATGTCCCAATGATGGATTGTCTTCTCATTTTAAGTATAAAGACTTCATACTTTTATACTAGTATGATTTCTCATCGGTAATCATGGGCCAAAAGGCCTAGGAAAGTTCTGGCAAAAGACCTAATTTAAAAAAGTTTTGGGCTGCGGTATTGTGTTTGGCACGCTTATTTGGAGGAGACAGGCTTGATAACGACCATGAAATCCAGGGCGGACTTCCAAGCGCGCAGAAAGGTTTGTGCTTCGACGAAGCGACCGCCTTCTCCGGTCCCGCTGTCGTTGATGTAATATCCCAATATCTTATGAGTCGTTGTGTTGATTTCTTCCCCCGTGACGTAAACGACATGATCGGGCTGGATGGGCAGGTCTTTTCTATGCCAAAGAACCGCCGAGGACACGCCCATGAGAGCACCCTTATCGCGCCGTATGGCCTTATCCAACTTCATTTGATTTTCCTGCTGAGTTTTTTTCGCGCTTTCGCCCCAGCGTCCCAGGCCCCAACTTCGGGAAACTCGATAACCATAATATTTGGCGGTTTCGCCTACGCTCCAAAAAGGGGTAGGGCCGCCTCTCATGTTCCAGCTTGTCGCATTCACGGAGTCGCTAAATTTCTCCGGGAAATCGGCAAGCCCCTGATCCCGCGCTAGTTTGGAGACGTCCTCAACCGTTACTTTTTTGCCATAGGCCTGCAAATATTGAGTC
The DNA here is from genome assembly GCA_021796015.1 of bacterium. The sequence goes on along the minus strand of JAJYOT010000040.1, from coordinate 3,255 downwards.
AAGGCGGCGAGGGCGCAAGTGCCGTCTTTCTGGGTGAAGGCGAGCGGAACTCTCCGTTCTGGGTTCCCGATCGTTTGGGTCATGCCCAGCGCGTGCCAAATCGCGACCTGCGCCTCCTCCGAGATGCGCCGTGCGCCTTGGGATATGGAAAATGAGTCCTGCGCGAAATAATTGCGCTGGTGAATCTCGTGGAGATTATTTGGTAAAAACACGAATGGCTCGGGCGGCCGCGTCTCGGCGGACTTCGGAGGCGGCGCTTTCTCGCGGAAACGCTCGGTCGGAGTATTTTGATTCGGAGCGCCTTTTGAGGCCTGGGCTTTTGTCCGCTTGGGGGATGAAAGATGCGGTTTTTGCGCGCGCACCGCATGGTTGTATCCAAGCTCGCGGGCGTTTAGTGCGTTTTCATCTTTGTTAAAATCGGCTTGAAAGAGATTACCGTATTTCTCTCCCAGGTTTTTTGAAATTTTTTTGCGCGTCTCTCTCAACATCGCAGCCGTATTCCCGTCCTCTGTTGCCCTCAGTTCCGCATTTCTCTTTTCATAAACGGCAAGATAGGACTTCCAGTTCCATGTGTTTTGCCAAGGGCCTTTCCTTGGATCGGAAACATAGAAAGCATTGATTTGTTTCCCAAGAAACGGTCTTAAAGTAATTAAAAGAATATCACCATCCGCTTTTCCCCATCCCGGCGGAGAGAGCCAACGATTTTGTCTAATATCGTTAATCATTTTGGCTGTAAACGTCAAATAGCCGCTTAGCGTCCCAAGATAAACTTGATAGTCTCTGTCCGCAGATTTGATGTCTCGCTTTTGGCGGGAATAGTCCTCGTCATTGAAGTTGCTGACTTGCAGGGTGGCCCACCAAGACCCATCCGGGGTTGGGGAGTAATCTTTTGGGGATGATAGATTCACCCCGATATAATCACAAACGTATTGGGGAAGAGGCTTTAAATCTGTTTTTTGGCCGCAAGCAAGGTTGGAACTTGAAAGATTTTTTTCTGTATCCCGAATTATGGAAATTTGGCAGGGGTAAAGGCGGTCAATTTTATAATGAAAACACCCACGTCTTGGACTATTCGGTCCGGCAAGCGTTGTTTGGGCCCGAGTAAGGCTTAAAAGCAAAAACGTCAGAGCAATTTTCGGCCAGGGCGACGCCTGTTTGTTTTGGATCATGGGTCAGATGCTCTTCCATATTTTATCCTGACTCAGTAAAAAAAGTCTGGGCCAAAAGGCCTAGAAAATCGCCGGCAAAGGTCCCAATTTTTCGCGCTTGTGCGTCAGGGCTCTAAGCCGCGGCTTCTTCTTTTCCGCTTCGACGGCGCTCGGCTTCGCTGAGGGATTTCTTCCGAAGCCTGAGGCTTTGAGGAGTGACCTCGAGAAGTTCGGTTGAGTCGATAAATTCGAGAGCTTGCTCCAAGGTCAGGATTTTGGGAGGTTCGAGTTGGGATTTTTCGTCGGTGGACTTTGTCCGCATATTGCTCAAGGCTTTCGCCTTGCAGGGATTGACGACGAGATCGTTTGAGCGGGAGTTGGTTCCGATGATCATGCCCGCGTAAACCTCAACCCCGGGAGCGGTGAAGAAAACTCCGCGGTCTTGGAGGTGATCCAAGGCGTAGGCGGTGACGAGGCCCGCTTCTTTCGCGATTAAAACGCCGTTGGGGCGCGGCGCCGGATCGGGGCCCTTAGGCGCGTAGCCGTCAAAGGAATGGTGCATGAGCCCCAAGCCCTTCGTGGTCGTCAAGAGTTCGCTTTTGAGTCCCATCAAAGCCCGGGCGGAAATAACGTATTCCAGTCGCAAACGGGAATTCCCCTCCGGCTGCATGTGGGTCATTTGAGCCGCGCGTTTCCCCAGAATCTCGATGACCGATCCTTGAAATTGATTCGGGACGTCCAGAATCAAACGCTCGTAAGGCTCGAGAATTTCCCCGCCTTCCCGTTTTTCAATGACCACGGGCCTTGAGACGGCGAGTTCATAGCCTTCCCTGCGCATCGTTTCGATAAGGACGGCCAGATGGAGTTCTCCGCGTCCGGAAACGAGAAAACGCCCTTCCCCGCCCAAGGCCTCGATTTTAAGCCCAACGTTGGTTTCGGCTTCCTTTAAAAGGCGCTCTTTAATATGACGGCTGGTGACAAATTTCCCTTCCCGGCCAGCCAAGGGGCTGGTATTGACCATGAATTCCATCGCCATCGTCGGCTCGTCGATATGAATGGTGGGAAGAGGAGCCGGAGATTCGGCGGATGAAACCGTGTCTCCGACATCGATGTCCTCAAAACCGGCGACCGCGACAATGTCTCCGGCCGAGGCTTTTTCGACTTCGCGGCGTTCGAGCCCGAAATATTTTTCAAGGCGCGTCAACTTGCCGTTGGTGATTTTCCCATCGCTTTTGACGAGAGCGACCGGCTGGTTTTTAGCCATTTTTCCGTTGCGGATGCGCCCGATCCCGATGCGTCCGATATAAGAGCTGTAATCGAGCATGGTAATTTGCATCTGAAGGGGCTTGGATTCATCGGCTTCGGGCGCGGGAATATGCTTGAGAACGGCTTCAAAAAGAGGTGAGAGGTTTGTTCCCGTTTTATCAGTTTCAGTCGAGGCCCAGCCTTGCCTTCCGCAGGCGTAGATGATTGGGAAATCGAGCTGCTCTTCGGAAGCTTCCATCTCGACGAAGAGATCGAAAACCTTGTTGACCGTGTCTTGGGGCCGGGCGTCCGGGCGGTCCATTTTATTGATGACGACGACGCATTTAAGCCCGGAAGCGAGAGCTTTTCTCAAGACAAATCTAGTTTGCGGCATGGGGCCCTCGGCCGCGTCGGCGAGGAGAATACAGCCGTCGACCATGCTGAGGGCGCGTTCGACCTCGCTTCCAAAGTCCGCGTGTCCCGGGGTATCGACGATGTTAATCGTGATTCCTTGATAAACGACCGAGGTGTTCTTGGCTAAAATCGTGATTCCCTTTTCGCGCTCCAAGGGGTTGGAGTCGAGCACTTGTTCCTGGGGCTCGTCCATCTTTTTGATGAAAAGCCCGGTTTCTTTAAGCATCGAATCGACCAGGGTCGTTTTTCCGTGGTCGACATGGGCGATGATGGCGATGTTGCGCGTATCGGTTCTGCGTTGAGTAGTCATGAGTTCCCTTTGTTTTATGTTAAACGCGGACTCGGTTATTTACCTTGCGGGTTATTGGAGGCTCGCGGACTGCCGTGAATAATAAGTTCGTTATATTCTAGCAAATAATAGGGGACTAGCGTGTGTCGGTTTTCCCCG
>JAJYOT010000087.1 GCA_021796015.1 bacterium | reverse complement strand
AAGGTCGCAAGGCTGTTTGAAAATTCGAAAGCGATGGAAAAAATATAAAAGTCCGCCAAAAGCTGAAAATTTCGCTCCAGGGGTCCCAGGCCATTTTTGAACCCGCTCATGACCGCGCTCGAAATGATTCCCGCGAAGATATAAATCCAAAGAGGCTTTTGCAGACTCCGGCCGTCAAACGAAAACCGATTCCCATCTACAAAACGCGCTTTTAGAATCACGGCCAAAATCAAGGCAATCGCGATATTGGCCCCCGCAATCGAAAGCGGCTGGAAAATTCCCCACAAGGCCAAGCCTAGGGCAATCAATTAATACGCCCCCTTGCCGAAGAGAACAGCGGGTATGGTTCTTAGAATAATTCTTAGATCCAATCCCAAGGACCAATGCTCGATGTAAAAAGTGTCCAAGGCAAAACTCTGTTCATTGGACAAATCTGAGCGGCCGGAAACTTGCCAAAGCCCGGTCACCCCTGGGACAACGCTTAAGCGTTTTTTGTAAGCGGATCCAAAATCTTTTTTGAGCCTATCTAAATCCCTCAGAGCCAAGGGCCTCGGGCCGACCACGCTCATATCTCCCATCAACACATTTAAAAACTGAGGAAATTCATCCACTGAGAACCGCCGCAAAAATTTTCCGACCCGCGTAACCCGGGGATCATTTTTAATTTTAAAGAATGCTCCCGCAGGGTTGGCTTCTTGGACCTTTTCGACTTTAGATTCGGCGTCTTGGAGCATCGTCCGAAACTTAAACGCATAAAAAAATTGCCCGTTAAGACCGTAACGTTTTTGGCGAAAGAAAATTGGCCCTTGGGAATCAAGTTTAATCAAAATGGCAATGACAGTAAATGGGAAAAATCCAACAATGCAAACCGCCAATGAAAAAAGAATATCGAAAATTCGCTTTGTAACGAAGTTCTCCCCGGAAAGAGAACCGTGTTTAAAATAAAACGTGGGGACGCCCAAGGATTCCGAAACCTGAAGTTCCCCCATTTTGATTTCCAAAAGACTTGGAACAAGATGAAGGCGAATACCGCTCAACTCCAGACTCTCGGCCAAATTCGTCAACTCTTCTTGGCTGAGGGAAGCCTGGGTCCAAAGGACTTGACGAATTTTTTTCTCCCTGGCTAAAAGTAAAATCTCATCTCCAGACAACTCTTTATTTTGAATCACAAGAAAGCGCCTCAGTCTCTCAATTCTCTTAACCAAGGAATCCGTGAGAACGCCGCTCCCAATCACCAAAATTTTTTCTTGTCCGCCGAAAAGCGCCAGAGCCTTAAACCATAATTCATTGAGAAGCCAGGATTCCAGCGTCAAATAGCTCGCCGCGACGGGAGCAGTCAGAAGGAGAAGAAGGCGGGAATCGGAATATCTTTTTGAGAGAAAGCTCAAAGCCAGAACCAAAACCGTCGCCTTGACGGTTCCGGACAAGATTAAGACGATATTATCTTCTGTGGGAACGGGAGGGTCTTGATGGATTTTGACTCCAAAAATGAGAATGGCCATCCAAATAAGAATGACGGTCGGCAAAAGAGCCTCATAATCCGACCAAGGAGAAATATGCCCTTTCGGAGGCGGAATTAAACGCAGGAGAGGATAAAAATGAAACCTAAGCCAATAAGCGGAATAAAAAGCGGCCGCAATTATCAAGACGTCCGCAAAAAAACCAAGGAACAAAAATAAATACCCATGACCGGAGGCCCAAACAGAGGCGCGCGAGTTCTCCGTCGATTGGCGCAAAGCCGAATTGGAATTCTCCATAGGTTCCTCCCGATTTTATCACATTCATGCCAACGCGAAAATGATAATATTTTAGGGTAAAGACCGGGCAGGTGGCGAAACTGGCAGACGCAAGGGACTTAAAATCCCTCGGCCGCAAGGCCATGCGGGTTCGATTCCCGCCCTGCCCATGTTTTTGGGCTATGAATGGGAATCGAAGCCGACAGACAAAAGCCAACGATTTGGCTTTTGGATGCGGCGGGCTCTGGAGGAGACCAAAGCAAAGCGGAGGTCGGGGGAAGAGGATTTCCGCCCTGTCCAAGGTTTTATGCTGGCGGAAATTAAAGCCAAACACCTTAAATTATGAAAATCGCTATTCAAGGGCTTAAATTCATCGTGATCGCGATTTTAGTCGCGGCTCTGGGGATCTGGACCGCTTTTCACTTTTCCCAAGCGCGAGTATTCGGAGAAGTGGTAGGAGCGCTTGGGATTTTAGCGGCGCTTTTCTGCGTCTATTTTTTTCGCGATCCCCATCGCCCCACGCCTACCGATGATTCAAAAATTTATTCCCCGGGGGATGGAACAGTCTTAAGCGTTTCCCAAGAAGCGCCCGGCTCAATGACGGTTCGAATTTTCCTTTCCCTTTTAAACGTTCATATTCAGCGCGTTCCCGCCACGGGAAGAGTCAAAAAAATAGAGTACACAAAAGGCAGTTTCAAAGCCGCAATGCTCGCCTCCGCCCTCGGCAATGAAAAATGTTCCATGACCCTTGAATGTGGAAGTCCCCAAAGACAAATGACGGTCGATCAAATCGCGGGGTTGTTAGCCCGAAGAATTACCTGGTGGGTGAAAGAAGGCGATCTTCTCAAAACCGGAGAACGCTATGGCCTCATTTCTTTTGGTTCCCAAGTCGCCGTTCATCTGCCACCCTCCGCCCAAGCCTTGGTCAAACCGGGAGACAAGGTTTTCGCAAGCCTCACTCCTATCGCTCAATGGACAAACTAAGCCTCAAGCGCGGTGGAAGAGTATTGGCCCCGTCTCTTTTAACCGTAGGCAACATGGCCTGCGGGTTCTACGCCCTTTTGTCGGTTCATGAACGCGACTTTCCCACCGCCGCGACCGCGATATTGGCCGGCATGGTTTTTGATTCCTTGGACGGCCGCGTCGCCCGGTTATTTCATGGTGAATCGGTCTTCGGCATAGAATTTGATTCCCTTTCGGATTTTCTTACCTTTGGTATCGCACCGGCAATTATGATGTATGGTTTTATTCTCAAAGACTACGGCTCTTGGGGCTATCCCTTGGCCTTTCTCTATGCCCTTTGCGGAGCCTTAAGACTTGCGCGTTTTAACATTTCCGCTCAAGGTTCCGCTCCTCCAAAAAACCATTTTACGGGGCTCCCCATTCCCGCAGGCGCGGGGTTTCTAGCTTCTTTTGTTCTTCTTTATCAGATTATAGAGGAAGGCCGTCCCGCCAGAACCTGGAAATTTTTGATGAATCAAATTCCGTTTCTGTATCCCCTCGTCCCCTTACTTGTCTTTGTTTTGGCCTTTCTCATGATTTCAACTATTCCCTATCCAACTTTTAAAAACATATCCCCGACTCGGCCCCATTCTCCGCGGATTTTAGTGGGATTAGTTTTAGCGGGCTTTACTATTTTCCTTTATCCACAAAACGCGATATTTCTCTTATTCTCCATCTATGTTCTGCTCGGGCCCATCGGCCTTGTAATCAGCGGCATCAAAAGCCTTTTTAGGATCGCCCCAAAAACGCCTTAAGCCTTGATTTTCCTGGGGAAAAGCGGCGGAGCTTTTAGAATTTCATGGGTCGCCGTCATCTTTCCGGCTAAAACTTCTTCCGCCGTAACCGAGCGAGGCAACTGACGAACTCCCAACTGGGCTTGAACCTTGGCCGCCGTCTGCGGCATGAAGGGTTCCAGCCAACCCATCACGATTCGAATGGACCAAACCAAATTAAACAAGACGGGCTCGACTTTCTCGGGACTCGTTTTTTGAAGCTTCCAGGGAGCCTGCTCGTTGACGTATTGATTCAGGCTTGAAATGACCGACCAAATAATGGAAAGGGCTTCCGAAAAATTAAGGTTTTCCATCGCGGCATGAATGGCCGGAGTTTTTTCCGCCCAGCGTTTGGGATAATCGTGCTTTTCCGGATCGCTTTGAGAAGGCAGCTTTCCCCCCAAAAAACGGTCCGTCATTTCAACCACGCGGGAAATAAGATTTCCCAAATCGTTGGCCAAATCCGAATTATACCGGCGGCGCAAGGCTTCCACCGAAAAGTCTCCGTCTTGCCCGAAAGGCATTTCACGCAGCAGGAAATATCGGAACGCATCGACGCCGAATTCCCGAGTCACCTCATAGGGATCGACAAAATTTCCTTTTGATTTGGACATCTTTTGTCCTTCCACCGTCCACCATCCGTGGGCGAACACCTTCTTGGGAAGAGGAAAA
>JAJYOT010000039.1 GCA_021796015.1 bacterium | reverse complement strand
CCCTGAGATCCTAAAACGAATTCAGGAGGGCGGTTTGCGCTCTGATTTCATAACTCCGGTTCATCGGGACCTGATTAAACGCGAAATAAACCGGCGCCAATCTGAATGAACGTCCTGAACGTTTTCAAAAAAGTTCTGAATCCGCTATTATTTGGGAGTATCTCAAATCCAAGGAGCCGCAAATGAAAAATCGAAATAAGTTGTTGGCGTGCTTGGCGAGCGTTTTGCTAGGAGTTCCGTTCATCGCTCAAGGGGCGAATCTCTCCGCCGGACAGGTTTTTAGAAAGACGCTCGAAAACGGGCTTCAAGTGATCATCGTCTATAACCCGTTGTCTCCAGTTGCAACCAGCGTAGTGAATTACAAAGTTGGCTCAGATGAGGTTCCGGCGGGTTTCCCCGGAACGGCGCATGCGATGGAACACATGATGTTTCGCGGAAGCCCCGGGCTTTCTGCCGATCAATTAGCCGAAATCGGCGCGGATGTGGGAGGGCGGCTCAACGCCGACACCCAGCAAAATCTAACGCAGTATTTTTACACGGTTCCCTCTCAGTATTTGGACACGGTTTTGCATATTGAATCCTTAAGGATGCGCGCGATTTCGGCCAAAAAATCTTCTTGGGACAAAGAGCGCGGCGCGATCGAGCAGGAAGTGTCCCGCGATCTGTCGGACCCGGAATACGTTTTCTACACCAAACTGCTCAAGGCCCTTTTTAAGGGAACTCCCTATGAACACGACGCTTTGGGAACGCGCCCGTCTTTCGACAAGACAACGGCCGAAGACTTGGGGAAATTCCATCAGGATTGGTACGCACCAAACAACGCGATTTTGGTGATCGCGGGAGACGTTAATCCCGAAAAAACTTTTAAAACCGTCAATCAGCTTTTTGGAAAAATTCCAGAAGTGAAAATCCCCAAGCGGCCGGATTTTAATTTCGGCCCTGTTCAGTCTTCTTTTAAGAAAATGGATACGGACAGCCCTTATGGACTAGCGGCTTTTGCCTTTCGCTTTCCCGGATCAGACAGCCCCGACTACGCCGCGGCCCAGATTCTGTCGGACGCCTTGTCTAATCCGCGCGGACCTCTTTACGAGTTACAGGTCAAGGGAGAGGCGCTTTTCGCCGGGTTTTCCTATGAGGGACTCCCCAAGGCCGGAATTGGTTTTGCGATCGCCGGTTTCCCCAAAGGCGCCAATTCTCAGAAACTTCTGAACAAGGTCAAGAAGGTTTTAGAAAAAGAGTTGTCCAAAGGAATTAATCCTGATTTTATTGCGGCGGCCAAGCGCCGGGAAGTGGCCTCGGCGGAATTTCAAAAAAATTCAATTGAGGGGCTTGCGATGGAGTGGTCGGAGGCGGTGGCCGGCGAAGGACGACAATCTCCAGATGAGGATATTGAGGCGATTAAGAAAGTAACTCCGGAAGATGTTGCTCGCGTGGCCAAAAAATATATTGATTTTAACCATACTATTTCGGCGATTCTAACTCCGCAACCTTCAGGAAAACCGATTTCGGGTAAAGGTTTCGGGGGGCAAGAGTCTTTTGCCTCCTCTTCTGTTAAAGCGGTTTCGCTTCCGGTCTGGGCGCAAAAACCAGTGCGAAGTCTGGCCATTCCGCCCTTGACCCTTCACCCGTTTGTCAGTCGTTTGTCGAATGGTCTTCAGCTTATTATTCAGCCCGAGACGATTAGCCCGACCATTTCAATCATGGGACATATTCTTTCTAATTCCGATACTGAAACTGCGCCAGGGAAAAAAGGAGTGGATCAGGTGTTAGGAGAACTTTTTCCCTACGGAAGTCGAAGTCTTGGCCGCATTGCGTTTCAAAAGGCTTTGGATGACATCGCCGCGGATGAAAACGCGGGCACGGATTTCTCTCTTAATGTTTTATCTGAACATTTTGAGGAAGGCGTGAAGTTATTAGCTCAAAACGAACTCTCTCCGGCGCTTCCGAAGAAAGATTTTAAAATTATCCGCGGAGAAATTGCGGATGAGCTTGTGGGCGAGCTTCAAAGCCCGGATTATTTGACAGGGCGCGCGGTGAACAAGGCCCTTTACCCTAAGACCGATCCGATTTTGCGCGAGGCTACTCCCAAGAAGGTCAAAAATCTAAGTCTCAAGGACGTCAAAGAATATTATCAAAAAGTTTTCCGTCCCGACATGACGACGATGGTCGTGATCGGCCAGGTTGATCCCGAACAGGCGAAGAGTGTGATAGAGAAATATTTCGGTTCCTGGAAAGCCGTGGGGGCTAAACCCAATGTCGACTATCCGGTGGTTGCGGAAAACCATTTTTCAAAGGTCAATGTTCCCGATTCAAGCCGGCTTCAGGATGGGGTGAGACTGATTCAAACAGTGGCAATGAGTCGCCTCTCTCCGGATTACTACGCTTTGAATTTGGGAAATGAAATTTTTGGCGGAGCTTTTTACGCTTCAAGACTCAGTTTGGATCTTCGCAAAAAGACCGGTCTTGCCTATGCGGCCAATTCTCATTGGAATGCGGGAAAAGTCAGATCAACTTATGAGATTGTCTACGGTTGCGACCCGGATAAGGTTTTAAAGGCCAAAACCCTGGCTTTAAACGATCTGGCCGCCATGCAAAAGAAAAACGTGAGTCTTCAAGAATTGCGGCAGGGAAAAATTCTTCTTCTTCGTTCCATTCCCTTGGGGGAATCAAGTTTTGATGGAGTGGCTTCTCAGTGGCTGTACTTCTCCAACTTCGGGCTTCCTCTGGATGAGCCTGAGCGCGCGGCAAAAACCTATGTCGGCCTGAAAGCCCAAGATGTTCGGAAGGTTTTTCTTAAGTGGCTGCGTCCCTCGGACATGGCGGAAATCGTCGAAGGCCCCGCGCCGAAGTAAAACATAGACCTTGATTTCTTCATATTGCTATTTTCTCCCGTCCCTCTGTTGTTAGTTGCGTGTAGGTATTTATGCCTCCTTTATCCTGCAGGAAAATTCTTTCCTTCCACCTATCTGTTGCACTTGTTCCTTGAACTTGCGCCTTAACAGAATCAGTCTTATATGTTAATATTTATCATATGAGATTTATTTCAAAAATGAGGCCTGCTCGCATGGTGGGGGAATGGATGGTGCGTTTTGATGAGGATTGTCGAAAGCGGAAAATTCGCTTGACCGCTCAACGTCGGGCGGTCTTTAAGGCCTTGGCTGAAGATTTGGGCCATCCCACGGTTGAGGAAATCCACCAAAGACTTAAAAAAAATTGGCCGTCCTTGTCTCTTCCCACGGTTTACCGCATCGCCGAGGATTTAATCGAAAGCGGCCTTATCCGCCGCGTAGCTTCTGAAAACGGACCTCTGCGTTTAGATGCCAATATGGAAACCCATCAGCATTTGGTTTGCCGAATTTGTGGAGAGATGGAAGATTGGAGAGATGAGCACTGGGCAAAAGTTCGCGCGCCTTCTTGCTTGCCGAATGGTTTTGTACCCGAGGAATATGATGTTCGGATTTCCGGGCTTTGCAGTGCTTGCGCCGCAAAGAAAAATTAAAGTCACATGAAGGAGAGAAAACGATGAAAATCAATATTGGACTTGAGGAAAAAAACCGGAAGGCTGTTTCGGAAATTCTAAACCAGGTTTTGTCCGGCGAATATGTTCTCTACACTAAAACGCGGAACTTCCACTGGAACGTAATGGGCCCACAGTTTAACGATTTGCATAAGTTTTTCGAGGCCCAATATGAAACCTTAGATGGAATCATTGATGAAGTGGCAGAAAGGGTGCGCGCCTTGGGCGAGCGGGCCTTGGGTGGTTTGTCTGAATTTCTGGCCTCCTCCTCTATTCAAGACGCGCCGAAGAAAAATTTAAAATCTCAGGAAATGCTTCAAGAACTTTTGTCCGATCATGAAATCTTGATTCAAGATTTGAGAAAATATCTGAAGGTTTGCGAATCGGAAGGCGATATGGGGAGTAATGATTTTTTAACTGGGGTCATGGAAGAACACGAAAAAATGGCCTGGATGCTTCGCTCTTTCTTGTCGTAAAATTTTAAAATTGGGGGACGTTATGGAAAAATATATTGGGACGCTTTTTCTTGCGCTTTTAACCATGACTTTAGCTTTCTCAACGCTTCGGGCCGACGATTGGGGAGAAGAGGCGAGCACGGGGCCGGTGTATCCTTATTCCGTCCCGCTGGGACTCACGAAACCCAAGGTTCCCGCTGACAATCCGATCACCAAGGAAAAAGTCGAACTGGGAAGGTTTCTCTATTTCGACAAGAGGCTCTCGAAAAACAACACCGTTAGCTGCGCGACCTGCCACGACCCGGCCAAGGGTTGGACCGATCAAAGCGCGGTTTCAACCGGAATTCACGGCTTAAAAGGAGGGCGGAGCGCGCCGCCGGTTTTTAACGCGACTTATAACGAACTCCAGTTTTGGGACGGGCGCGCGCCAAGTCTTGAAGAGCAGGCCAAGGGTCCCATTCAAAACCCTGTCGAGATGGGTTTTTCGTTAAAAGGAGTGGAAGAAAAAATTGGGAAGATTAAGGGCTATCAAAAGCTGTTTAAAAAGGCTTTTGGTTCCACCCAGGTGACGGCGGAAAAAATTGTCCAGGCGATTGCGAGTTTCGAGCGGACGATTCTCTCTGGCGATTCTGATTATGACCAGTTTGTTGCGGGAAATAAAAAGGCTTTGTCTCCCGCGGCTCAAAGAGGGATGAATCTCTTTTTTGGACGGGCGCATTGCGACGCTTGCCATTCAGGAGTTAATTTCTCGGATTCTCAGTTTCACAATTTGGGCGTGGGAATGAACGCAAAACACCCTGATCTTGGCCGCTATGTTGTCACCAAAAAAGAAGGCGATCAAGGGCGTTTTAAAACACCGGGCCTTCGCGGGCTTCTCTACACTCATCCCTACATGCACGATGGATCAGAAAAGACTTTGGAAGCGGTGGTTGATTTCTACAACAAGGGCGGAAATCCCAACCCTTATCTGGACAAGGAAATTCATCCCCTGGGTTTGAACGCTCAACAAAAGAAAGATTTGGTCGCGTTTTTAATAGCCCTTAACGGAAAACCCGTGCGCGTGAAAATTCCAAGAATTTTCCCGAATTAATTGAGAAGAGTTCGGCGCGGACATTAAATTCCAATCCTAAGGCCGACACTTATCCATTGTTTCAAGCGTCTAATTATTGATGCTGTGAAAATTGATTTAATTTTAATATGTCTTCCTTTAATTTAGAAGAATACACGCTTCCAACCAAAAAATTGAGAGAATCTTTGGGCGGCGCTTTGAGCCAGCAACGGAAAAATTTTTCCGGCTGGTCAACCAGAAAAAAAATCGTTGTTTTAACCCTAGGAGCTTTTTTCGTTTTCTTGGGAGCTTCTTTTCTCATGAAGTATTTCAGAAAACCACCTGAGCGAAAGAGCGGGGTTATTGTCGGGGTCGAAACCGCCTGGACCGGCGATGTATCGGTTTATTTAGATGAACTCGGAACGGTGACTGCTTATTACACTGTCACCATTCAACCGCGCGTAAGTGGGCAGATTATGGAAGTTTATGTTAAAGAGGGGCAAGAGGTTCATCCAGGCCAACTACTCGCTCTCATTGACCCGCGTCCCTATCAGGCCGCTTTGGATCAGGCCAAAGGTAATTTAGCGCGGGATCAAGCTCTTTTGGCCGACGCGAAATTAGACTTAAATCGCTATCAAAAGCTTTTGGCCCAAGACGCCATTCCTTCCCAGCAATATGACACTCAAAAAGCGACGGTTGGGCAATATGAGGGAATGGTGGAAAGTGATCAAGCGGCTCTTGAGACAGCGCGGTTAAATTTGGAATACGCCCATGTGACTTCTCCCATTGAAGGCCGCGTGGGGTTAAGGCTTGTGGACCCGGGAAATGTGGCTTACACGACTACGGCCAACGGGGCCAATGGAATTTTTGTAGTCACAACCTTGCAACCGATTACCGTGGTTTTTACTCTTCCAGAGGAAGATATTCAGCGCTTAATGACAAGGCTCAATCAACTCAAGAAAGGCGAAAAATTGCGGGTTGATGCTTATAGCCGGGATGGAAAGACTAAGTTGGCGACGGGTTTTCTTCTGGCTCTGGACAGTCAAATTCAGGTGAACACGGGAACGCTCAATTTAAAGGCTAAATTTTCCAATGAAAAGAGAATGCTTTATCCCAATGAATTTATCAATGCGCGTCTCTATCTGGAACAAAAGAAAAATCAGGTTTTAATCCCCAGGGTTGCCGTTCAGACCGGACCGCAAGGCTCATTTGTTTATGTTGTTAAACCCGATCAAACTGTCGAAGCCCGAAGTGTTGCGGTGGGTGTGACTAATGGCGATAACGTTTCAATAACTCAAGGCTTGAAAGCCGGGGAAATGGTCGTGACCGACGGGATGGATTTTATTCGCCCTGGAAGCAAGGTTCATTTTTCCATGCCTAAAAAAAATAAATCAGGCGTCTCTTCCAAGGCTCAGAGACCTTAATCCGCGTGAATCCCTCGCGGCTTTTTATTGAACGTCCGGTGGCCACTTCCCTTCTCATGGGGGCCGTTCTTCTCATTGGAATGCTCGCCTTTAGACAGCTTTCTATTTCAGCCTTGCCGGAAGTGGATTACCCCACCATCCAAGTTCAAACCTTTTATCCCGGCGCGAGCCCCCAGGTAATGGCGGATGCGGTGACAGCCCCCCTGGAAAAGCAATTCGGTCAAATTCCTGGGTTAAGCCGCATGACTTCAAATAGCTCTTTCGGAAGTTCCATCATCGCCCTTCAATTCGATCTCTCGATCAATATTGACGTGGCCGAGCAAGATGTTCAGGCCGCCATTAATGCCGCGGGGACTTATTTGCCCGCCGATCTCCCTAATCCGCCGATTTATAACAAGGTTAATCCCGCGGATATGCCGGTTTTGACCTTGGCGTTGACCTCAAAGACCTTGCCGCTCACTGAAGTTGAAAAAATGGCGGAAACAAGGTTGGCGATGAAAATTTCCCAGCTTCCGGGAGTGGGGCTTGTCAGCATGAGCGGGGGAGAACGCCCAGCCGTTCGCGTTCAGGCTAATCCCGTCGCCCTGGCTTCTTATGGGCTCAGTCTTGAAGATTTGCGTTCCGCTTTAAGCCAAGCCAATGTGGATATGGCCAAAGGAAATTTTGACGGTCCCAAACAAGATTGGACGATTGAGGATAATGACCAGCTTTTTTCAGCGGATGATTATCGCCCCATTATCATTGCCTATCGCAATGGCGCGCCGATTCGTTTGGGAGATGTGGCCACGGTAATTGACGGTGCGGAAAACTCAAAAGAAGCCGCTTGGTTTAATCAGACTCCCGCGATTTTGCTCAATATTCAGCGTCAGCCGAGCGCCAATATCATTTCCTTAGTCGACCGCATCAAAAAAACTCTTCCACAGCTGAAACTGTCTTTGCCGGCGGGAATTAACGTTCGCTCCGTTTCCGATTCAACGGTGACTATTCGCGCGTCCGTGGATGACGTGGAATTTGAATTAATTTTGGCTGTTTTTCTCGTGATTTTAGTGATCTATTTTTTTCTGAGAAGCGCTTCCGCGGCGGCAATTCCAGGCGTGGCCGTTCCTTTGTCCATTGTGGGAACTTTTGGCGTGATGTATCTCTTGAACTATAGTCTGGATAATTTATCGCTCATGGCGCTTACCATCTCCACCGGTTTTGTGGTTGATGATGCCATTGTGATGGTTGAAAATATCGAAAGGTATATCGAATCGGGGGATTCGCCGGTCGCGGCGGCTTTGAAGGGCTCAAAAGAAATCGCGTTTACCATCGTGTCTTTGACGATTTCTCTTATCGCGGTTTTGATTCCGCTTCTTTTCATGGGCGATATTATTGGGAGGTTATTTAAGGAATTTGCCGTTACGTTGGCGGTGACCATCCTCATTTCCGCCTTGGTTTCATTGAGTTCTACTCCGATGATGGCTTCTAAAATTTTGCGTCATCATAAAAAAGAAGATGAGCGTTCTTTTTTGAATTGGTTTGAGAATCTCTATAACCAGAGTCTCTCAATCTATGAACATTATTTGAATATAGTCTTAGCGCGCCAAAAAGAAACGATGTGGGCTTTTGGGGCGACTTTAGTTTTAACTGCGCTCCTTTTTTGGATGGTCCCAAAAGGGTTCTTGCCTAATCAGGATACCGGGGCTTTACTAGGAATTTCAGAAGCTCCGCAAACGATTTCTTTTGCGGAAATGGCCCGTCGCCAGCAAAGTTTGTGTCATGTGATTTTGCAAGATCCGGCGGTTCAAAGTTTGACCTCTTTTATCGGCATAGACGGCACGAATATTACCCAAAATAGCGGGCGTGTTCAGATTAATCTTAAGCCGATTTCCCAAAGGCCTTCCGCAGACCAAGTGATTCGAAGATTAGATAAAGAACTCAGCGTTGTTCCGGGAATACGACTTTATTTGCAGCCAGTTCAAGAACTCACTGTTGCCGATCAGGTCAGCCGAACCCAATATCAATATACGGTTGAAGGTCCGAATATGGACCTGGTCAATGAATGGGCCACAAAACTTGTTTCTGTGTTTCAAACCCTGCCGAGTCTTAGGGATGTCGCCACGGATCAGCAAAATGGAGGATTGGGACTAAGACTAAATAT
Organism: bacterium; assembly: GCA_021796015.1. Next base: position 8,530 of record JAJYOT010000039.1, on the reverse strand, counting down.
TGATCGCGACAATGCCTCTCGGCTTGGAATTTTGCCGCAGACGATTGACAATATCCTCTATGACGCTTTCGGGCAACGCCAAATCTCGACCATTTTTACCGATTCCAACCAATACCACGTTATTGTGGAAAATTTGCCGCAATGGAAAGAAGGAGTTAATTCTTTAGAACGGATTTATGTTCCTACCTCAGCCAGCGCCGGAACCCCTGGCGGAATGGCCATGGGAAATTCTCAAAGTTTTTCTACGGGCGGCGTTCCCACGCCCATCAAAAGTATTGTGAGCGCGGAAGAAATTTCAGTTCCCTTGGTCATTAATCATCAGGGGCAGTTCCCAGTCGTGACCTTGTCTTTTAATCTGGCTCCACGAACTTCCTTGGGCGCGGCGGTCTCTGAGGTTAACGAAGCGGTGAAAAAATTATCAGCTCCAGAAAGTTTATCCCTTGGCTTTGTTGGAACGGCCCAGTCTTTTGAATCTTCTCTTGCCAATGAATGGATTCTTATTATCGCGGCCTTGGTTGCCGTCTATATTGTTTTGGGAGTTCTTTATGAAAGTTACATTCATCCTTTAACGATTATATCGACCTTGCCATCGGCAGGCGTGGGCGCTTTGGCCGCTTTAATACTTACGCGGCAAGATCTCGACATTATTTCTCTCATTGGCATTATTTTGCTCATTGGCATTGTCAAGAAAAACGCCATTATGATGATTGATTTTGCCTTGGAAGCGGAAAGAATAGAGGGCAAATCTCCGCGCGAGGCCATTTATCAAGCTTGTCTTTTGAGGTTTCGTCCCATTATGATGACAACCATGGCCGCTCTTTTAGGCGCGGTTCCTTTGGCGTTTGGTTTTGGAATGGGAGCGGAACTGAGAAGGCCCTTGGGTATTTCCATTATCGGCGGATTATTGATCAGCCAGCCCATGACGCTTCTAATGACGCCGGTCATCTATCTCCAGTTTGATCGGCTTAAAAATTGGATTATTCGAAATAGGGACTTGCCTCAAATTACGGAGTCTGTTTGAATATTTCTGAGATTTTTATTCGTCGGCCCGTTGGAACGGCTCTTTTAACGGCGGCTTTGGCGCTTCTAGGAATCGCCGCTTTTTTTCTTCTTCCCGTTTCTCCGCTTCCCCAAGTTGATTTTCCCACTATTCAAGTCTCGGCTTCGCTTCCTGGAGCGAGCCCGGATATCATGGCTTCCTCGGTCGCGACGCCCTTGGAACGTCAGTTGGGAACTATTGCGAGCGTGACTGAGATGACCTCGACAAGCTATGAGGGTTCGACCGGCATTGTGTTGCAGTTCGATCTTTCAAGAAATATTGACGCTGCCGCCCGGGATGTTCAGGCCGCGATTAACGCCGCGCGCGCAAACTTGCCTGCGAATCTTCCCAACAATCCAACCTGGCGGGAAGTCAACCCGGCGGACGCGCCGATTTTAATTTTATCGTTAACTTCGGATGTGGCCACCAAGGCTCAAATGTATGACGCGGCCTCAACAATCTTGCAGCAAAAACTGTCCCAGGTTCGCGGTATCGGTCAGGTTTTTGTCGGCGGCAGTTCTCTTCCGGCTGTTCGGGTTGAGCTTAATCCCCAGGCGGTGAGCCACTTAGGGCTCAGTCTCGAAAATATTCGCGCGGTATTATACAATGCCAACTCCAATGAACCGAAAGGCAGCGTTTCTAAGGCCGATAAGACCTGGGAATTTGAAGCCACGGATCAGCTCTTTAAATCAGGCGACTATAAAAAGCTGATTGTAGCCTATAAAAACGGAAGCGCTGTTCGGCTCTCCAATTTGGGGGACGTCGTTGATTCCGTCCAAGATTTAAGAAACGCGGGTTTTTCAAGTGGAAAGCCGGCCGTTCTTCTCGTTCTTTTTAGCCAACCCGGCGCGAACATGATTAATACGGTCGATCGCGTCAAGCGTCTCCTGCCTAGACTCCAGGCGTCCATTCCGGCGGGGATTAAACTTTCCGTCATTATTGACCGCTCGACCACTGTTCGGGCTTCTGTCGTGGATGTGGAGCAGACGTTGCTTATTTCGATTCTTCTGGTTGTTTTTGTCGTCTTCCTGTTTCTTCGAAACCTTTCGGCGACCATGATTCCCGCGGTGGTGGTTCCCTTATCTCTTTTGGGAACTTTTGGCGCGATGTATTTATTGCATTACTCCATTGACAACCTTTCTTTAATGGCCTTGACTATTTGTACGGGCTTTGTTGTCGATGACGCGGTGGTCGTGATTGAAAATATCATGCGCTATATTGAGAGAGGCGATTCTCCCATGAAAGCCGCTCTTGAAGGCGCCGCGGAGGTTGGGTTTACGGTCCTTTCAATCAGTGTTTCTCTGATTGCTGTTTTTATTCCCATTCTCATGATGGGCGGAATTGTGGGCCGGTTACTTCGGGAATTTGCCATGACTTTATCATTGGCGATTATTATTTCCATGGTGATTTCTTTGACGACAACCCCCATGATGTGCGCGCAGTTCCTTAAATCGAATGCGCAATTTGAGGAAGATTCTCTTCACAAAAAAAGCGATGAAGTTCTCCACAAAATAATAAAAATGTATGGGCGGGGGTTAGACTGGAGCTTGAGGCACAAAAGAAAGGTTCTTTTCAGCGTGATTGCCGCAGTTCTCACGAGTGCGGCTCTTTTTGCGTATATTCCAAAAGGCTTTTTCCCGGAAGAAGACACAGGAAGGTTTATGGGCGGTATCCAAGCAGATCAGGATATTTCTTTTGCGGACATGCAAAAAAAGCTCAAACAATTTATTGGAATTGTCTTGTCTAACCCGGCGGTGGTTGACTTGGCCGCTTTTACCGGAAGTTCCGGCGGAATGAATACGGCGAGGATGTTTGTGGCCCTAAAACCAAACGGTGAGCGCCCTCCGATTCAAGAAGTGATGTCTCAAATTAGGAAAAAAACGGCGGCTATTTCCGGAGCGCGACTTTTTCTTCAGCCGGTCCAAGATATTCGCGTCGGTGGACGATTAAGCAATGCTCAATATCAATATACCCTTCGGAGCGCGGACTTAAAGTTGCTCAATGAGTGGGCGCCAAAGTTATTGTCGGCCATGAGAAAACTTCCTGAGCTGGCTGATGTCAACACCGATCAACAAAACAGCGGGCTTGAGGAATGGATACAAATCGATAGGGACCAAGCCTCGCGCTTTGGACTAACAGCGGCGATGATTGATAATCAACTCTATGACGCTTTTGGACAGAGGCCAGTATCCACGATGTACACGCAAATGAACCAGTATTATGTGGTGATGGAAGTGGCTCCCCAGTATTGGCATTCCCCGGAAACATTAAAAGATATTTATATACAGACTCCATCAGGAAATGAGATTCCTCTCTCGGCTTTCGCGCGAATTTCAGAGACGCATGCGGCTTTAGTCGTCAATCACAGTGGACTATTTCCTTCGGTCACCATTTCCTTTAATTTGCGCAAAGGTTTTGCTTTGGGGCAAGCCGTGGATGCGGTGGAACAGGTGGAATCTCAGATGCATCTTCCTTCTTCAATTATCGGACAATTCTCCGGAACCGCGCAGGCTTTTAAAGCTTCCTTGGCCAATGAATTTTCTTTGGTTATGACCGCTCTCTTGGCGGTTTATATTGTGCTCGGAATTTTGTATGAAAGTTATATTCATCCCTTAACCATTATTTCTACTTTGCCTTCGGCGGGGACCGGGGCGTTGATCGCTCTTTTGATGACGCGCACTGATTTAAACCTCATTGCCTTGATTGGAATTATTTTGCTGATCGGGATTGTGAAGAAAAATGCGATTTTGATGATTGATTTTGCCATTGAGGCGCAACGCAAAGAAAAAAAGAACCCATTGGAGGCGATTAAAGAAGCGGCTCTTTTGCGCTTTCGACCTATTACCATGACGACTTTGGCCGCGCTTTTTGGGGCTCTTCCCTTGGCGTTGGGAAGCGGAACGGGATCTGAATTTCGCAGGCCTTTGGGAATTGCGATTATTGGCGGGCTTGTAGTGAGTCAAATGCTTACTTTATTTACGACTCCCGTGATTTATTTATATATGGAAGATTTGAGAATGAAGTTCGCCGGATTTTCTTTTTCAAGATTTTTTGGGAGAATAATGCGAAATGGAATTTAATACCTCGGAGATGCTTTGGGCATTACTCATCATGATCTTTGGGTTTCTTTTTATTTCTTGCGCTCCTGCCTATCACCAGCCGAAAGTGGAAGCGGCTAAGGAATTTCAGGAGCTTCCACGGGCTTCTTCTGGAACCTGGGTGGTGGCGAGCCCGGGAGATCAAGTTTTAAAAAGCGCCTGGTGGGAAATTTTTAACGATCCGCGCTTAGATAATCTCGAGGTGGTTTTGTCTTCTTCCAATCAAAATCTTTTGGAGGCGAGGGCTCAGCTCAAAGAGGCCGTCGAAGAAGTCAATATTGATTGGGACAGTTTTTTCCCGACCTTGCCGGCTTCAGCTATTGTTCAGCGTTCTTATGCTTCCCAAAACTTTACTTCGGTTCAAAGCGTTTATTACGACAATTTCGAGCTTTACGGAAGACCCGCTTGGATTATTAATCCCTTTGCCGCTTATGACGCCTTTGCGGGCGCCAAGGCTTCGGCTCAGGCCAGCGCGGCGGCCTATCAAAATACGATTTTGACCATGCAGGAAACTCTCGCGAATGACTATTTCTCAATTGAGTCGGCGGATATGCAGATTGCCGTTATGGAAGAGTCCATTGGCGATTATTCTCAAGCTCTTGATTTAACAGAAAATCGTCATCAAGGGGGGGTCGCCTCTGACGCTGATATTGTCCAGGCCAAAGCGCAGCTTGAGGCGGCGGAAGCGCAAGAAAGCGCGCTTAAAATATCGCGGGCTCAGTATCAACATGCCATTGCGGTTTTGATTGGGAAATCTCCTTCCAATTTTTCGCTCAGTTCTTCTTCAATTAGCGGCCTTGTGCCGCCGATTCCCGTCACCATTCCCAGCACTCTTTTACAGCGGCGTCCTGATATTGCCCAAGCCGAACGGCAAATGTTGGTGGCCAATGAAAATGTCGGGCTTGCGCGCGCGGCGTATTTCCCGAGTTTGTCTCTCACGGCTCAAGGCGGAAATAAGAATGTGACCTGGGCCAATCTTTTCACCTTGCCCAGTGAGTTTTGGTCTTTAGGGGTGAGCGCCAGTGGAAACGTGTTTGAGTTTGGAGTGCGTCGGGCGGAAATTAGGCAAGCCCATGCGGCTTATGAGGTTGCGGTTGCGGCATATCGGCAAACGGTTTTATCCGCGTTTCAATCGGTCGAAGACGCCCTGTCTTCCTTGGAGTTTTTATCTCAAGAGGAGTCTCAGCAGGACGCGGCGACTCAAGATGCTGAAAAGTCCGTGGATTTGGAAATGGCGATGTATAAAGCCGGAACAGTCGATTATCTGAACGTAATCCAAGTACAAACCATCATGCTTCAAGATAAAATCGCTTCCATGGTGGATTTGGGAAATCGCCTGCAACAAACTGTCGCCTTAATCGCCGCCTTGGGCGGCGGATGGACCCGCTCGGATTTGCCGTATCTTCATCGTAAGAAATAGATTTTACGAAGGGCCCAGGTCGTGGAAAAACCCGAGCTTGGATATCGGGCCGAAGGTTTTGTGCCGGCTCCGCACATTTAAGAATCTAAGCCAAGCCTCTTCCAGACCTTTGGGCGTATAACGGTAGCCCGCCCAAAGAGCCGTTTTGAAAGACCGCCCGTCCCTGAGATAGGACACGAAGGTCTTAAAATAAAAATTAGGGCGCTTTCTCAGCAAAAAATAGATCAGGGAATAAGATTCCACATACCACAATTGGATAGCCTGGACATTATTCATTTTCATGGGCTCAAGCCGCATCAGGGTCTTGAGCGGAAAAAGATTCTGACCGGAGAGATAGGCGATTTGTTGATACCAGTAGCAATCCTTTGAATGTTCTTGGGAGGTTTGTTCGACCATCGCGAGGCCTTCATTGAGCCAATAGGGCGGGTAACTTTGGTTTTTTCTTAGCCAGTAAGAGACGAAAATCACGTGCGTCGTTTCGTGGGCGATGATTTGATAGAGGTTCGCCATCGGTTTCTGGGCAAAAGAGAGAATGGTTCGTATCTCGGGTTCCGCCAGTCCCACGCTCCAGGCCGGAGGGTGAAAGCGGCCGTTGGTGTAGAGGGCTTGATTTCGGTAGAGATAAAGCGGAATTCTTGTTCCGGATGAAACCGGGGGCCAACACCAGGCCAGATCCATGCGCATCCGGCTGTGAATATTTTCAAGCTTGAGCGTAAATCCCATCGGAAGCCAGGTATCTTGGTGCATAATTTTATAGTGGAAGGTCAAATCCTCATGCCATTGCGGCGGTTCATTGAGCGGCTCGAAGCCCAAAAAAGGAAAGAGAAGAATCAAAAGCGGGGCCAGTTTTTTATTCACTCTTATATGATAACAACAATTTTTAAGGTCTCTGGAAAGATATAATGAAACAATGTCCCATGATTCTTTAAAAATTTTCTCGGAAGCGGAAAAATTTCGAGCGCAAGGGCTTTTTTCAAAAGCCTTGCCCGCGTATTTAAGCGCGGTTAAATCAAGCCAAGACCCGTCCTTGCGTTTCGACGCTTTTTTGTCCTTGGCTTCCATTGCCCGAAGTTTGGGGGATATCCCCGGCGCCCGCGAATACATCCAAAAGGCGCGCCTTGAAATGAAGCGCGCCGGCCGAACGGATGAGAAAGAATTTGTTGATCTCGAGGAAACCTTGATCGACCGCGCCGATGGAAAATATCAAAAAAGCGTCCAACGCCTGCGCGTTTTTTTCAAACGGCGGCTCGCCGAAAAAGATTTTCAGGCTTGCGGGTTTATCGAATGGGCGATTGGGGGCGCCTTGAGATTTTCCGGGCGTTTGAAGGAGTCGGAAAAGGCTTATGACCGGTCTTTCGCCTTCGCGAAAAAGGCCCATGATGGGGACGGGCAAATTTACGCTTTACTTGGGCTTGGCGGAGTTTGCCGCATTCAGGGAAAACTTTCGGATTCCGAAAAGCATTACCGAAAGGCCAAGAATTTATTGTCTCAAAGCGCGGATTTGTTCGCGAAAGCCTATGCCTATTGCGGCCTTGGAAACGCCCTCAGGCAAAAAGGGCTTTACCTTGAGGCGGGGGAACTTTATTTAAAATCGCGTTCCCTCTACCGGAAATTGGGGGACGCGGCCGATTTGGGTTATGTCGAGTGGGGGCTTGCGCGCGTCAATATGCAGAAGGGGGATTTAAAAGCCGCGCGCGGCTTTTTAAACCGGGCCTTGGTTTTATTCGGGCGTTCCAGGGAAAACCGCGGCCTTGTCTTGGCCCAAATGTCTTTGTCCCAGGTTTTGCATGCCGGCGGAGAAACCGCTCGGGGGGAAGCTCTGTTTCAAAAAGCCGTCAAGCTGTCCCTCAAATCGGGTCTTACCGCCCACCTCGAGCCGTTTACCTAAAAAAGGGACGTTTCCTTTTTTTTCGTAACAATTCCGATATTGATTTTCTTGAGGCCGGGTCTTACACTAAGGGCATGGCGGAAGAGCCTTTTGGGTTTGAGGAAAATCTCGAGGATTTGTGGCGGAAAGCCGAATCCTCTTCTTCCGAATTTTTAATTCCCTTGTCCGGCGAGGCGCATGCCTTTCCTTCCCAAGTCGCGTGGGACGCCTTGTCCTTGGTGCGCCAAAAAAGCCGCCGCGAGGCGGAAGAACTGTCCGAACTTTTGAGCTCGAGATACAAGGCCCTGGAGGAATCAAGGCAGCGCGAAGCGATTTTGAAGGGCGAAATTCAAAATCTCAAGAGCGAATTGGCCGGTCAAGAGGCGGCTGTTTTGCATGGTGGGCTTGAAACCGAGGGGAAAATCGAGGCGGCTTTAAAGAGTCTTGAAGAAGAGCGGAAAAACCACGCGATTGAGAAAGAAAAACTTAAATCTCTTTTGGCCCAAACTCGGGAGAGATTATCCGAGCAGCAAAAGATTCTCGAAGGCCAAGAGGAGATGTGGCAAAAAAAAGAAGACGAATATCTTCAAGGCTTGCGCGAGATGCAGGCTTTGACCGGGCGAACCCAGAAAGAATCATCGGTGTTGTCCGGCGATCTTGCAAAATCGTCCCAAAGCCTTAAAGAGGCGAAAACAGCCCTTGAAAAAACTTTGGCGGAACTTTTAGAAGAAAGGCATCGCCTCAGAGAGGCGGAAAAAGATAAAGCGCAGGCCCTTAAAAAAGTTTCGGATTTAGAGAAGCATTTGGAGGAGCTTTCCAAGATTTGGGAACAAGAGCGGGCCGAGTGGCGGGAATTGTGGGACCGCGAGCGTTCGGCCTGGCAAAATCAAAGGGCGGAATTGTCCTCGTGGGAAGAAAATTTGAGGAAAGAAAGGGAGAATTGGCACGCCGATCTTGAGAAAAAAGAAGCGGATCATTTGCGCTTTACCGAGGCGATGAATCAAAGCGTCCGGGAATCGGCCGAGGCGACGGCTCAACTTTCTTCCTTCATGAAGCGGGTTTCGGAGAAAACGGAAAGACCTAGTCCGGTTTTGAGAACGCTTAAG
>JAJYOT010000086.1 GCA_021796015.1 bacterium | reverse complement strand
GGTGACCTCGGTCTATATCGCTCTTGCGATAAAAAACATGCAGGGCCCGCAAGAAGAGATCGCTTAAACTCTTTTAGAATCTCAGCGTGATGTCTAGGCGATTGGTGATTCCTAAGAGCCCAAAGGGCACCCAGGCGTAGTCGATTCGAAACTTTCCAATATCAAGTCCGCCGCCGCCGGCGATTCCGCTCAGTCCGTTGATTCCACGGGCGTAACTTTGATTATATCCAAGGCGCAAGGCCCCGCTGATATCGTCGCTTTTAAAGACGCTTTCCAGACCCACGCTTAAGTAGGGGGCTTGGTTTGAATCGGCGACGATGTCCATTCCGGCGTTGAGAATATCGGACAAATGCCAGATAAATCCTCCCCTAATTTCCGTGGGGAGAGGAGAGGCGACGCTGCCGACCTGTATGGGGGGGCCGAGATTGGTGATCGAAGCGCCTAAATCGACCGGGCGGTTTCCAACATCGGTGACATGAAGGGCTTGAACCCCTAAGTTTAAAGCGGCCGTGGCGGCTTGGGCGGTATCAATTTGAGAGCGAATAATGTTAAGGCCTCCGCCGATTAAGAGAGATTTCCAATGCTGGGCGTAGGAGATGTTCATCGCCATATCATATGGAGTGAAGCTGCCAACGGAGTTTCCGGTGTTATCATATGCGGTTTGAGGCGCTTGCGAGAAATAAAGAAGACCGGTTCCCAATACTCCTCCGTTTGAGAGCGGAAGGGCATAAGCGGCGGAGCCTTCGTAAGTCGTTTGAAGAAGGCTGTTGTATCCGATATCAACTTCCGAGGGGTCTTCCGGCTGAAGACGGGCCAGCCCGGCGGGGTTCCAAAATAAAGCGTCAGCGCCCTCGACAGAGGCGGCGGCGACTCCCCCCATGGCGGGAACTCGCGCTCCCGTGGGAATTTGAAGAAATTCCGCTCCAGTTGTTCCAATGCTGCCGCTGGAGAAAGGGTTGGAGGGTAAAAAAAAGGCGGCCTTGGCTCCGGAAGACAATGCGGAGATAATCAGGATAAGCGGTAGAATAATTAAATGGGCCAGACGGGGCCCTTCCGAGTCGAAAGAGTTTCCCCTTGAACCTTGTCTAAATCTTTGGGATCTTTGATTTTTAAGGGGGATTTGGTTTTTTCCGTTTGTTGACTCGCTGGTTCGACTTTAGTTTCTAACGAAGACTCTCCGGTTTTTGAAGAGTCTTCTTTTATGCCCTCTTTAATGGAGAGTTCCAACTGTTGGACAGATGTTGGTTCCAGTTTTTGAGTTTTGGAATCATTTTCCGGCTTAAGAACGATGGTCGCGTCCTCTTTGGGTATCCTGAGTTTTATTTTTTTGTTTCCGGATGTCCCTTCTCCGGAGGGTTCGTCGCTGGGGATATTTTCTTTGGCCGGGGTCGTGGGCTCAAACGCTGGAAGAGAGACGTTGATTCGGGCTAATTTTTCGGTTTGTTCTTTAAGAATGGCCGATATTTTTTCAAGCGCCTTGAGATTATTGCGAGACTCGGCGACAAAAACTTTCTCAAGAGAATTTAACTGTTCGGCGAGCTTATTCATCCCTTCGCTGATAATTTTAACTTCTTCGATCTGGCGAGAATTCTCTTGAGCGGGGGATTCCTTTGAAACGGCTGTTGGAGTTTCTTCTTTCTGCGCTCTGGGCGCGGAAACAATGGTGGCATCAACGGGCGAGGAAAGGGGCAACTCTTCTTTTTCGACGGATTCTAAAACGGCGTTTGGAATTAAGATTGGACTTTCTTGTTTTACCGCAGTGTCTGTGTCTGCCTCAAATTGTTCTGAGCGTATGGGCTCGGGCATTGGGGGTTCTGCCGTCTCAGACGTATCTTCATCAGGAATATTGTTTTCTTCTTCGGCCTCAACGGCCAGGCGATATTGCCCTAAAAGAAAGATAAACAAGACAAGGCTGGCGAGAAAACCGCCAGCTGAGACATAGAACCATACGTCCTTGAGCAGATGAATAAGCATAGGAAAATCGTATCGCAAATGAGAGGGGCTGTCAAGAGCCCTTGTTTCCGAGTGAAAAAAAGCTAAAATACTTTTCCGGAACCTGAATTCGGGAGAATAGAGGCAACGAACATGCATTTAAAAGCGATAGATATCTTCGGATACAAATCTTTTGCGCAGAAAACTCATTTAGATCTTCAGCAAGGCATCAATGGCATCGTCGGGCCTAACGGTTGCGGAAAATCCAATATCATGGAGTCAATTCGCTGGTGTTTAGGCGAAAGCTCTTGGAAGTCCTTGCGCGCGGAAGCGATGACGGATGTCATCTTCGCGGGGACGGCCCGGAAATCGGCGTTGTCTTTTTGCGAAGTGACTTTGACTTTCGATAATTCTTCCCAGGGCCTGCCCATTCCGTTTTCCGAGGTGACCGTCGCTCGGCGGCTTTTTAGGTCGGGAGAGTCTCTTTACTTTTTAAACAAAAGCCAATGCCGCCTTAAAGACGTTCGCGATTTGTTTTTGGACACGGGCTTGGGAAGCGGAGGGTATGCCGTTATCGATCAAGGCCGCGTTGAGATGATGATTTCGGCTAAGCCGGATGAACGACGAGCTTTCTTTGAGGAAGCCGCTGGCGTCGCCAAATATAATGCGCGGAGAGAAGAGGCTCTTAAGAAGCTTGAGCGCGTCGAAGCGGACATGGCTCGCGTTATGGATGCCCGGGCCTTAGTCGATGAGCAGGTCAAAAAATTAGATTCCGACGCCAAAAAAGCGAATTTGTTCCAAAAATACAAAGAAGAGCTTTCCGCCGCCGAGGCCTCCCAGATTCTCAAAGAGATTGCGCGGCTAGAGACGCTTCTGGAAGAAGGACGCTCAAAGCGGCAGCCGCTGGAAGAAGCCTTCGGCCAAAAGAAAGTCGAAATTGACGTCTCCGGGGCTGAAATCTCGGCTTTAAAATTAGAAGAGGCTCAGGCCCAGGCTCAAGCGATGGAAGCGGGAAAAAAATCTTCCGAGATCAAAACTCAATTGGCGCGCTTAGAAGAACGGATTCAGTCTTGGGACAGGGAAGCCGTTTCCGCCGCCGAGAGGGTCAAGGCCCTTCAAGCCGAAGAAGCGGCTCTCAAAGAAAAAATGCTGTCTATTGACGAGTATCTTGATAAAGCTCGTCTTGATTCCGAGAAACTACAAGCAGAACTTCAAAATTTCCGTCAAGAGATGGAAGGCGAGACCGAAAGAATGGAGAGCCTATCATCTCAAGTTTCTCAGGCGCAGGCGGATTGGGAAGAGAAGGGCCGCGAAGTCCTTGAGGCGTCCGAACGGCTTTTAATGGAAACTCGCAAGATTTCGGAAGGCGAGTCGGATTTAACCCGGATCGAAGCGCGAATTCGCTCTTCTCTAAGAGAATACGGCAAAGACATGGAAGTTGCCGCCTCTTTGGCTCAAGCGCTGAGCGCGGTGCGTTTAGAGCTTCAGCATTGCGAACAGGTTTTAGAGGAGTCAAAGGCGGAATTAACGACCACGCGCCAGGAATTGGAAAGCGCTCGCCTCAAGGAAAAAAACCTGGAACAGGAAAATCTTCGCCTTCATTCCGCGATCGCCGAAGTGCAGGCGCAGCTTAAAGGCTTAGAGGCGCGGGGAGAACAAGATTCTTATTGGGTCGGCGCTCAGACCATCGCGCGCTCCGGGCTTCCAGGGATTGTCGGAACCCTTCAATCTCTTTTTGAAGTTGAAGATTCCGTGCGGATTCAAATTCAGGATATCTTAGGCGAAAAACTTCATTCGGTGGTTTGCGAAGATTCCAACTCCGCCCGAAACGCGATTGATTTCTTAAAGTCCTCGGGCCGCGGACGTTGCCGGTTTTTAGTTCTCAGCTCCATTCCCTCTGATTCCTCGGAAAGAAGCTATCCGGAAGAAGCAATGCCGCTTTTATCCAAAATTAAATTTGATTCGCGCTATGAGAATTTGATGCGTTTTCTCTTCGCGGAAAGCTACGCCTTGGGGCCCTTGGTCTTTGGCGATCATTGGGTCTGCGGCGGCGCGGCTCTTTCCGAACAGGAAGGATTGTCCTTGGCGGATATCGAGCGCCTTCGGAAGAATCTGGAAGCCCTCAAAATGGTTTTGGCGGAAACCGCCGCCCAAAAAGAAGCGGTGGCGGCCTCGATTATCGAATGGGAAAACAAATCCCGCATTGCCGCGCAAAAAATGACCGAAAACCTGGGCCGCAGAGAGTCTTTGGCCGCTCAGATGTCGGAAAAAGAATCGGTTTTAGCCGCTCGGCAAAAAAAATGGCCTCGTGC
>JAJYOT010000085.1 GCA_021796015.1 bacterium | reverse complement strand
TGTCTCGGAACTCGAATCTTTTGAGTTTGAATATCGCGGCAAAAGCAATAATTACGAAGGTGTCTATTATTCAGCCCCACAAGGTTGCCATGATGATTGCGTCGTGGCCTTGGCTCTCGCAGTCTATCACTTTCCAAATGCCGCTTCTATGTGGGATGTAAATTGGTCGCAAACCAGTGACAAGATTCAAAAGCTCTTTATGCAAGGGGGATATTAAAAACATGAAATCAAGAAATTTTAAGAATAAATTAAATCAAATCAACAATAAAATTGACAGAGAACATCCTGTTAATTTAAAAGACTTTGAAAAGGCTAAGCGCTTTCTTAAAAACCAGGAGACATACGCTTTTAACGGCTTGGATATCTCAAAGATTAAAAGCGTCGCCGGATTAAGGGCGGTCAATAATTCACTTAAGAAGCAAAATAAGCAAATAAGCTCAATCCTAAACAAGTTGGGAGGAAGAGTCAATAACGCTTTAGGCTCCGTCAATTCTTTGGTTGGCTCAAATAGCCCTTATTTTCAGGCCCCCATCACTTCATTTACCCCCGCGCTACAAAACAATATCTACGCCCCTTTTACGATTGACTGGACAATCCTGATCTACATGTATAAGACCCACGGGGTCATCCAAACTTTGTGCGATATGCCAGTGCTGGATGCCTTTAGGGGCGGAATCAATATAAAAAGCAAACAACTTAGCTCCCATGAAATCGCGAAACTACAGGATATCTGGGAACATAAAGGGATTGAAGATGTCATCATGGAATGCCTGATATGGAATCGCCTGTTTGGCGGATCGGCCATGATTGTCTCCACAAATGATTACCCACAAGACCCATTGGACTATAGAACGCTAGCCAATTCAAAAAGAGTCGAGTTCTACGCCGCCAATAGATGGGAGCTTTACGCTCCATGGCGATATGCCGATCATTACGGATTCTATGGAGAATCAGTAGACGCGACAAAAGTTCTGACCATGATTGGAAAACAAGCCCCCTGGATTCTCCGCTGGCAACTCGCCGGATGGGGAATGTCTGAACTTGAAAGGGTCGTTGAAGATTTTAACACCTACATCCGCGTTAAAAATGTCATCTATGCCATGCTATGGGAAGCGAAGATTGATGTCTTTAAGTTTAAGGACTATGCCGCCCAATTGCTGAGCGGAGAAGCGGCTCAAAATACAAACAATAGACTCGCCGCTATGAACGCAACCAAGAATTACAACTCGGCCCTCCTTATGGATTCTGAAGATGTATTTGAACAAAAACAATTAAACTTCAGCGGAGTGGCCGAAGTATACAATCAGGCCCGCCTTGAAATGGCGGCATGCTTAAGGATGCCCCTAACAAAAATATGGGGTATGTCAGCCACCGGATTTAACAGCGGAGAAGATGATATCGAAAACTACAACGGCCTCGTTGAAACTGAAGTGAGACGACCAGCCAGAAAAATTATCAGAAAAATACTTGAAATCATGTGCGTCGCCTATTTTGGCGATACCTACGACATTGACTTTGATTGGAAGCCCTTAAGAGTCCTTGGCGAAGTGGAACAACAAAACGTCAAGAATAGCCAGTTAAACCGAATTATGGCGCTCTATGATCGGGGACTCATATCTTCAGATGAGGTTGGAATGCTCATCAAAAAAGAAGGTCTCGTAGGAGCCAATATTGACATTATCGAACCCGAAGAGTCCGATACCGAAAAAATTGATACCGCGGATTACCCAGAAAGAGAATTCGCCGGAGTCTATTCTTTCGATATGAGGAGACAAAGCTCCGGCCAAAGAGGTAGAGGAGTCTTCGACTCTCCAGGAGGAACCGGAGGCGGCCTCGGTCAAAGCGGAGATGAACAACCATCCTACGTTGATTCATACGATAAAGACCTCGATGAATTCATCAAGAAAGGAGATAGCGAAGACGCTAAATTGCAGAGAAATAAAGGAGTAAGAGGAAACCGAAGAAATAGAATGCCAGTCGTTGGCCGAGCCCCCAATGCCGGACTTTCATCTCCATAATGAGAATCACTTGGTAACCAAATGCGACTAAAACCACAACCAGTTACGCCTTCTTACTACTCAGAGATTGAATCTCAATTAAAGACAATCTTTGAGCTCACTATCTATAATCCAATTATGGATTTAGTGAAAGAGGAAATGAAAGATACAAGGATTAAAAACTCAATCAAGAATTACTTTTTGCTTTCGGCGATCAACGATGGGAGAATCCATTATGACGAAATCACCGGATACTTTACGGGAGAATTCTCAAGCTCTATCTCAAAAGAGTTAAAACAAATGGGAGCCGTGTTTGATAAGAGTAGAGCCGCTTTCTTTCTCCCACAAAGCAAGGTCCCTATCCAAATCATCTACGCCTCTAAAGCCAATAAAAACAGGGCCGGAGAGATTGAAAGAAAAATAAATAGAGAGCTCGATGCAATCAATGAAAAAGCGAAAAAGGATTTTTACTCTATCGAATCCTCCGGCTTTTTGGATAAGTTCATGAGGGATTTTAAATTGTCAATCGCCGCGCTATTGGCATCCTCTGTGTGGAGCGGAATAAAAAAATCAGATATCATCAAAGCGGCTGAAATGAGCCAGGAAGAAAAGGAGGATATCAAACATGAATACTCTCTTAGAATGGATAAGTGGATAAAAGATTGGACGGAACATGAAATCAAAACCCTAAGAAGAAAAGTAGAAGAAAATCTACGGGAAGGTCTAAGGGCCGATTCCTTGATTAAGGAAATAAAAAGGATGAAAGGGGTATCCGATAGGAAAGCCAAATTCCTCGCCCATCAGGAAACGTCCATTTATGTCTCAGAAATGAGACAAAGCAGAATGTCGGATATTGGAATCGTAAAATACCAATGGTCAACATCGAGAGATGAAAGGGTCAGAGATGACCATAGAAGGCTTCACGGAATGATTTTTGAATACTCAAACCCGCCTATCACCAACCGAACAACGGGAGCGAGAAATAATCCAGGAGAAGATTACGGATGCAGGTGCGTTGATATCCCAATTCTATGAAACCGGAAGATAAACGAAAAGTAGTTTCGAGAATAAAGTATCTCATTGACTCAAATAAGGGCAAGCTGATCAAGAAACAAATATTCTTTAAAATCCAATACGAGCTTCGCTGTAAAGGATTCCCATCTGGACGTTCTACCATCTACCGCTGGGCAAAGAAAAACAAAATAAATCTTTAAATTACCCGCCAAGACCAGGATAAAATCTTATCCCACCCATTTCCGTCTTAAAAATAAATAAATGGGACGGAATAAAAAATTAAAAATTTGCCATTGATAATTAATCATGATTAAACTTACATCATGAGCTTGGACCCAATTTTTAAAAGGCAAGGATTTTTCAGGCCCGATCAAACAGCGACACCGAGCGATCACCCTTTGGCTCATCGTTCTAAATTTTCTCCTCCCCAACCAAACCAAAACATTCCAAATAACCCGAATATCAATTTTGGGCTTTCTCTAAACGGATTCAATAATGTGGCTCCGCCAGGAATGGAACACGTGGTCAAGGCGCTCAAAAAAGAAAAGGGAGTCTCTAACCCTTTCGCTCTGGCGTGGTGGCTTAAGGACCGGAAATGATCGTATTAAACGAGATATCCGGCGAAGTTAAGTCCTCAAGAGAAGCGAGTCAGGAAGAGATAAATAAAATCTCGACCAAATACACCAAAGCGATTGTCGCCATCAATTCAAACAAACAATTTCCCAAAGTCATTCAATGCCGATATATCGAGCCTGGCCTTGTTGCTTATAAGGAGTTTGGGACAATCCTACTCCGCCAGACGGCCTTGGATAAGATGAGAAATACCTTTATAGGGAAGCCAGTCGTTGATTCTCAGCACAAAGATGTTTCCCCCGACAATTTTAGAGAACTCGCTGATGGAGTCGTCATCCGGTGCTGGAATGGCGGGGACGGCTGGGAATGGTGCGAGATGATGCTTTGGTCGGAAGAAGCGATTAGCCACGCTCTCAGCGGGCAATTTAAGGTTTCTTGCGCTTATGAGCCGAGCGAAATAGGACCTGGCGGAATTCATAACAACATTCCCTACGATCATGAATTCCTAAACGGTTCTTATTCCCATCTCGCTTTAGTAACAGACCCGAGATACGAAGATGCCAACATTTTACCGACAGTCCTAAACTCAAAAGGAATCATAAAATCAAACGGAGGAGATATGGGAATTTTTGGAAAAGGAAAAACTGAGCAAAAACCGGAAGAGAGA
>JAJYOT010000004.1 GCA_021796015.1 bacterium | reverse complement strand
A
Organism: bacterium; assembly: GCA_021796015.1. The sequence continues at coordinate 57,086 of JAJYOT010000004.1, read as the reverse complement.
GCGGCACGGTGCCAGATGAGATATCGTATCAAGGTCGGCTGATGCAAAACGGCTATCCGGTGACGGGGACCGAGATTCTGACCTTTTATCTCTACGACGCTCCGACAGGCGGGAACGTTTTGTGGCAGAGCGGTCCCGTTCAGGTTCAGGTGAGTCAAGGCGTGTTTGGGACTTCTCTTAATATTTCAACCTCGGCCTTGGCGGGGCCGGCTCAAAAATATATCGAGACCGATATCGAGACGACGCCGCTTCTGCCCCGGCAGGCCTTACTCTCAGTGCCCTACGCCTTGATGGCGCGAAACATCGAGGGGAATCTGACGATCTCAACCGTCTCGGTAACGGGAACCTTGACCTCGACGGGAACGATTGCGGTGTCAACCTTGACGGCGGCCTCGGGATTCTCCGGGATTAACGTGACGACGAGCGTGTTCGTTTTGTCTGGAAGCTTGGGCATCGGGACTGCGAGTCCGGCGCAGAGCTTGGATATCGTGGGGACCGGAGGCGGGACGGCGGGAATTCATTTAAGCAGCGCGGTTCCGGGCAATACGAACATGACGCTGTATAACAACTCGGGGAGCCTGTATTGGAACGGAGGGCCGCTAGCCCTGGGGTCGAGCGTGAGCGGAACGACAGGGCAGATTCCTGAATTTACGAGCCCGACCTCGTTGGGCAATTCCATCATGAACGCGACAGCTTCGAGCGTTACGGTCGAGGGGGCGTTGACGAGTTCAAGCGCGACGGTGACGGGGTTTGTGTCAGCGGAGTCCTCGGTCACGGCAGGAACAGGGTTTTACGGATCGGGGGTGGGGTTGACCAATGTCCCAGGCTCAAGTTTGACGGGGAACATCAGCGCGAGTTCGGCGGCGATTGCGAATTCCGTCACCGCGTCCGTAGTGGGGGTATCCAGCGTTCCCGCCGCGGGAAATCTTTTCGCGGTGGGAGCTTCGACTTTTGTCGTCAACCAGAACGGCAATGTTGGCATCGGGACTGCGAGTCCGACAAACCCGCTCAGCGTATCCGGAAATGCCAATGTCACGGGAACGCTGACGGCGGGGGCCTTTTCCGGCGTGGGCGCGGTGCCCTCGGGCGCCGTTATGTTTTTTAATTTATCCTCCTGTCCTTCCGGCTGGACCGCGCTTGCCGCAGCCCAGGGGCGATACCTTGTCGGCCTTCCTTCCGGAGGCGCTTTGGCCGGAACCGACGGCACGGCGCTTTCCAATCTTGAGGATCGTCCCGCGGGACATATTACGGATACCGTTAATGATCCGGGGCATAGCCACTCCATCAACGATCCCGGTCATTCTCATTCAATTAATGATCCGGGCCATTCCCATGTAATTTATGGGGATACTCAATATGGTGGAGGTGGCGGACGAACGGGAGAAGGTATACCTACAGCAGTTGGAAATTGCCAATCCGGAAATTGTATTTATGTCAGTGGATCGGCGCAGACTTCAACAACCGGCATCACGATTAATTCCGCGACAACCGGCATCTCGATTAATTCCGCCAAGACCGGCATCTCGGTCACCAACAACAGCAGTTCCGTCGTCGGAACGCCCGCGCCTTACCTTCAGCTTCTCGTCTGCCAGAAAAATTAAGGAAAGGAAGACTGTCTTTTTTCTAGCGATTCAAGCCCGGAACTTTCCTTTAAAGCTCTTTTCGGCTTCGCGTGTGAGCGCTTTTTTGTGGAGTTCTTCCCGGCGGTCGGGGCCTTTTTTTCCGCGCGCGATTCCCAGACTCACCTTGGCCCAGCCGCGCTTGAAATAAATCTCAAGCGGCACCAGGGTCATTCCCTTAGCGTCAATCTGGGTTAATATTTTTCGTATTTCTGCTTTATGCAAAAGAAGTTTCCGCGACCTTCGCGGATCGGTGGGGGCGTTGGAGTCAAAACTATAATGGGGGATATGGAGATTAAAAAGATAAAGCTCACCGTCATTCGATTGCCCGAAACAACCGTCCAAGGAAATGCGTCCCGATCTCAAAGATTTGACTTCGCCTCCGTTGAGAAGAAGCCCCGCCTCGAAGGTGTCGAAAATCTCATAGAGCATCCGCGCCTTTCGGTTCAGGGCGACGCTGATTTTGCTTTTGTCCGCTTCGGTTTTTTTCTCAGCCACATAGGTATTCTGACAAATTCGGGCGTTGTCGCGGAATTGACCGGCCTTGAATTTGTTTAAATTAAAGCATGTGCCGTTTCCTCGCTCAAATTTCGACTCAGCCGGAAAGGGCCGATGAATTCATCGTTCATTCGGAATTCTCCCTTCTCAAACAAAGCGGACTCAAGGCCGACCGGCTGCAAAAAGACGGCTGGGGAATCGGCTATTTCAACGGCTCGCGTCCCGTGGTTATCAAAAGTCCGCGCCCGGCTTATGAGGAGCCCGCGGCCGTTGCCGCGGCATCAGAGCGTGCGGTTTCCAAAGTGACCATTGGGCATATCCGAGCCGCGTCCAACCCCAGGAAAATTCCCGAAAAGCTCCTCTTAAGCGCGGAAAATACGCAGCCCTTCGAGAACGGGGAATGGATATTCGCGCACAACGGAACCGTTGAAATTCCCGATGAAGTCGCTTCGCGGTTGGGGCCGCTCAAAAAGCGCGTCAAGTCCCTTAATGACAGCGAGGTTTATTTCTGGCAATTTTTCAAATTCCTCTCCAAAACCGGAAATCCCGCCGCCGCCTTTGAGCTTTGCGTCGAGGAACTGTGGGACCTTTGGAAAGATTGCGCGCATCGATATCCCGAGAAAAGCGCGCCTTACACCAGCCTCAACGCCGTGGCCGCCAGGGAAAACGCGCTTTACGCTTTTTGTCACTCGGTGTTTGTCCCAACGCCCAATGAGGCTCTTTCCAATTCCCGCCAGCCTTGGTACACCCTCAATTTCTCGCGCCGCGGAAATGCGCTTATCATCGCGAGCGAGGGACTCGATCGCGGCCGCTGGGATTTGTGCGCGGACCCTGAAATCATCTCGGCGAGTATCTCGGAGGGCCGGCTTGATTTCTCAAGAAAAAATTATTCCTTTCAGAATGGAAGAATCATTGGGGATAGATAGAATGATTAGGCGGCATTTTGAGAATGATTGACCGACTAGCGGCAACTAATCCAGAATATCTCATTCGGATGACGGAGGAAATTTAAAAATGCAGCAGACACGCCGGACATTGTCTCTTCAAGAACTCCGTTCCCTCATCCACCGCGATGAGGTCGATACCGTGCTCGCGGTTTTTCCGGATATGCTGGGGCGCTGGATGGGAAAGCGCGTGACCGGGCGCTTCTTTCTTGACTCCGTGGCGGGGCATGGCGCGCATGCCTGCGCGTATCTTTTGACCGTTGACATGGAAATGGAGCCCGTTCAGGGCTATGAACTCACGAGCTGGGAGAAGGGTTACGGCGATTTTAAGATGCTCCCTGATCTCTCGACCTTGCGGCTCTTGCCGTGGGAGCCGAAGACCGCCTTGGTCATTTGCGATCTCGAGCTCGAGGACGGAGGTCCCGTCGAGGCGTCTCCCAGGCAAATTTTGAAGCGCCAGATTGCGCGCGCCGAGAAAATGGGGTATTCTTTCCAGACGGCCTCCGAGCTTGAGTTCTATATTTTCAAGGATTCCTTCGATGGGGCGCGGCGGAAAAATTACCACCAGCTCGAACCCATTGGCTCCTACATCGAGGACTATCACATTCTCCAGGGCGCCAAGGAAGAGTTTCTCGTCCGCGAGATTCGCAATCAGATGGAGGCGGCCGGCGTTCCCGTCGAGTGCTCGAAGGGCGAGTGGGGCTTCGGCCAGCAGGAAATCAATTTGCGCTATGCTCATCCCCTCGAAATGGCCGATCGGCACACGATCTATAAACATGGCGCGAAAGAAATCGCGATCCAAAAAGAAGCGTCTGTCACCTACATGGCCAAACCCGATTCTAAATCCGCGGGATCCAGCTTCCATTTGCATTCAAGCTTGTGGGACGCTAAAGTTAAAAAAAACATGTTCTGGGACGCGCGCGCGGCGGCTCCCACCCGGCTTTTCGAGCAGGCCTTGGCGGGACAGATGGCTTTGGCGCGCGACTTCTCGATTTTTTTCGCTCCGACGATCAATTCCTACAAACGCTATCAGGCGACGACATTCGCCCCGACGAAAATCGCGTGGGCGAGAGACAACCGGACCTGCGGCTTTCGCGTCGTGGGAGAAAAATCCAGCCTCCGGATCGAGAACCGGATTCCGGGCGCCGATGCCAACCCCTACTTGGCTTTCGCCGCGGCTATCGCCTCCGCCCTTTACGGTATGGAAAAGAAATTAAAGCTGGCGCCGGAATTTCACGGCGACGCTTATCACGCCTCGGATCTCCCGGAGGTTCCCAAGTCTCTTGCCGCGGCGGCGGACTGCTGGGAGCGCTCTGCGGCCGCGCTCGCGGCTTTCGGCGCGGACGTCCATCGCCATTACCTGCACGCGGCGCGGATGGAACAGAAAAGCTTCGACGGAGCGGTCACCTGCTGGGAATTGTCGCGCTATTTTGAAAGGATATAGGAGAGTTTATGGAACGAAAGGGAAGACTAGAGGCAAAGACGTGCTTGATTACGGGAGCGGGTTCGGGAATGGGACGGACGGCCGCGGAATTATTCGCCGCGGAAGGCGCGCGCGTTGTTCTCGCCGATGTCCGCGTCTCGGAGGCGGAAACAGTCGCGCAGGGGATACTCAAGCGCGGAGGGAAAGCCATCGCCGTCAAGGCTGACGTCTCGAAAGAGGGGGACGCTCAAGGCATGGTCGCTTCCGCGGTCAAGGCCTTCGGCGGGCTTCATGTTCTCTATAACAACGCGGGGATTTTCCCGGAGAAGGATCATTCCGTCATTGACACCGATTCCGACATCTGGGACTTGGTTTATCAAATCAATTTGAAGGGGGTGTATCTCGGCTGCAAATACGGGATTCCCGAGATCGTGAAAGCCGGCGGCGGCTCCGTCATCAACATCGCCTCTTTTGTCGCCTTGGTCGGCTGCAGCGTCCCGCAAGACGCCTACACCTCATCCAAGGGCGGGGTCATCGCGCTGACAAAATCCTTGGCGGTGCAGTTCGGTCCCAAGAAAGTCCGCTCCAATGCCATCTGTCCGGGTCCGATCGAGACGCCGCTTCTCATGGACTGGCTGTTCAAGGAACCGGCGGAAAAAGCCAAGCGCTTGAACCGCATTCCCATGGGACGATTCGGCAAGCCCGAGGACATCGCTTTCTTGGCCCTCTATCTCGCATCCGATGAGTCGAGCTGGACCAACGGCGCGTCTCTTGTCGTTGATGGCGGCATCACGTCGAATTATTTTTAGGGAGATTCCATGAGCCAACTTTCCACGAGCGTTTCAGCCAAGTTCCCGGTTTTTAATCCCGCGACCGGCGAGATATTGTCCGAGGTCGCGGACTGCGGCGCGCCCGAGGTGGACCGGGCAGTCCAGTCGGCGCAAAAAGCGTTTGAGATTTGGTCGCGCCTTTTGCCCAAGGAACGCGCGCGCAAACTCTTTGATTTCGCCAATTTGGTCCGAAAAAACCGCGAGCATTTGGCCGCGATGGAAACCTCGAACGCGGGGAAACCGCTGCGGGATTCCTTGGATGAGGCCGATGCCGCGGCCGATACAATCGAGTATTACGCGGGGGCGGTCCAGAAACATTTCGGCGAGACGATTCCCGTCTCCGATCGCGGGATTGATTTCACCGTTTATGAGCCGGTCGGAATTTGCGGCCTGATTGTTCCCTGGAATTATCCGATGATGATTGCCGCATGGAAATTCGCTCCGGCCTTGGCCGCGGGAAACGCCGCGATACTTAAGCCTTCGCCTTACACGCCGCTGACGGCTTTAAGGCTCGCGGAATTGGCGGTGGAAGCCGGAATTCCAAAGGGAACCTTGGACGTGCTCACTGATTCCCAAAATGCCGCCGGACGCGCGATAGTCGAACACCCGCGCATTCCCAACATCTCGTTTACCGGATCGACTAAGACCGGAAGCTCCATCATGGCCATGGCGGCGCCCTTGGTCAAGCGCGTGTCCTTGGAGCTGGGCGGGAAATCGCCGAACATCATCTTTGACGACGCGGAGCTCGATCTCTGCGTCGAGCGTTCGGCCGCGGCCGTTTTCTCGAACGCCGGACAAGACTGTTGCGCGCGATCGAGAGCCTTCGTTCAAAAGGGGATTTATGACCGCTATCTTAAAGCCTTGGTCCGCGTCGCCGAAAAAATGCGCGTCGGCGATCCCTTGGATCCCAAAACCGAGATCGGCCCCTTGATCTCCGAGGCTCAGCGGCGAAAGGTCGCGGATTACGTCGCTTCCGGCATCGAGGAGGGAGCCGAGCTTTTATGCGGCGGGAAAGCGCCGGAGGATTCATCCCTTAAGAAGGGCTTTTATTTCCGGCCGACGGTTGTTTCCCGCGCCAAGCCCGGAATGCGGATGGTGCGAGAAGAGATTTTTGGTCCGGTCTTGTCGGTGATTCCCTTTGAGGACGAGGAAGAAGCCGTGCGCTTGGCCAATGATTCGGACTACGGGTTGTCGGCCTCGATCTGGACGCGCGACATCGGCAGAGCTCTGCGCGTGTCGCGGGCGGTCAAGAGCGGGGTCGTCTCCGTCAACAGTTCCCACAGCGTCCATTTAGAAGCGCCGTTCGGGGGATTTAAGAAATCCGGCCTCGGGCGGGACCTCGGCATGAGGGCCTTGGAGAAATACGCCGAGATTAAGAACATCTTTATTTCCGATCGTTGACCGGAATTCTCATTGAGCCCGCGCAAAAAATGTTAAAATCCCCCTATGGCTAATATCATGGTCGTAGAAGATGAGAAAGACGTCGTCACCTTGCTCAAATTTCTTCTTGAAAAAGACGGGCACAAGGTGACGGAAGCCTATAACGGGCTTGAAGCTTTGGGTAAGATGGGGGTTGACCTCAACAAGAAAACAGAAGCTCTTCAATTTATTCCCGATTTGATTTTGCTGGACGTTATGATGCCGGTGATGGACGGTTATTCCGTTTGCACAAAACTCCAGGAAATGGAGTCAACCCGCTCAATTCCCGTGATTGTTTTGACGGCCAAGGGCGAAATGCGGGAGCTTTTCGACCGGGCCAACGTCGCCGCGTATGTCAACAAACCTTTTGATATTCAAAAACTCAGGCAAGTCATCGCGCAGATTCTGGAGCGTAAAAAATGAGCGAAAAAAAACCGCGGGTTTTGATTGTAGATGATGAACCGGAAATCGTGACGCTTCTTAAGGCGTTTCTGGAAAAATCAGGCTTTGAGGTCTCAGACGCCGCGAATGGCCAGCTGGCCTTGAAGTATTTCGGCATTGAGCCTGCGGACTTAAACGTCGTTTTGCCGGACATCGTGATTTTAGACATCATGATGCCGGTGATGGACGGATACGCCTTGAACGCCAAACTCCAGGCCGATCCGAGAACGGCCAAGATTCCGATCGTCATTTTGACGGCCAAGGGCCAAAAAATGCGCGAGCTTTTTGAAATGGCGCCCAATGTCGCGGCCTATGTTCAAAAGCCTTTTAACCCGAAGGTCTTAAAAGATTTAATTGTCAACCTTTTAACTGGAAAAAAATAGAATGACTCATCCAGTGGAAGCTAAGGGGGCTGTTCCTCTTTCCGGGGGCTTGGAGGAAATTCGAGCTCAGAAAATCGCCAAGGTTCTGGACTTGCGTTCGCGCGGTATCGAGCCCTATCCGGACCAGTCTCAAAAAACGCATTCTTGCCTTGAGGCTTTTAACCTGGCTCAAAATCTTTCCGTCGGCGAACATGGTTCGGAAACAGTCGCCGCGGCTGGACGGGTGGTGAGCCTTAGGGATATGGGGAAAAGTCTTTTCGCCCATCTTGAAGACTTAAGCGGGAAAATTCAGGTTTATTTTAAGAAAGACGCGATGAAGGAACAGGAATTTGAGCTCATTAAAAGAGACGTCCATGCCGGGGATTTTATTTCTGTCTCCGGGGCTATGTTTAAAACTAAGACGGGCGAACCGACGATTGCGGCTAGCCACGCTGTTTTACTGGCCAAAGCCCTTCGCCCCTTGCCGGAAAAATGGCACGGACTTAAGGATGTCGAGCTCAGATATCGCCAGCGTCATTTGGATTTGATTTCTTCCGAGGAAACCCGCCGCGTTTTCGTTTTGAGGAGCCGCATTATTTCCACGATTAGAAAGACATTGGATTCCCTTGGTTTTATCGAGGTTGAAACCCCGGTTCTTTTGTCTGAGGCGGGCGGGGCCTCGGCCAAACCCTTTGAGACCCATCACAACGCCCTTGAATCCGACATGGTCCTGCGCATCGCGACCGAACTTTATTTAAAACGCCTGATCATCGGCGGTTTTGACAAAGTGTACGAAATCGGCCGGGTTTTTAGAAATGAGGGAATCGACACCCGGCATAACCCCGAGTTTACGATGATCGAGGCCTACGAAGCTTATTCGGATTACCAAGGCATGGCCGCTCTTTTCGAGCGCTTGGTTGAGGCTTGCGCCGAGGCGACGGGCATTCATGAGGTTGAATTCAACGGCAAAAAGATTTCGCTTAAACCCCCTTTCGCGAGGGTTTATCTGCCGGAGGCTTGGGAGAAATTCTGCGGCGAAAAAATCGAGAAGGTGTTGGACGGCAAGCGCTTTAATTCCGCGGCCCTTTTGGATTTGGCCCATCGCCTTCGCGTTCCCGCTGGAGACGGAGTTTCCAGCGCCAAGATTTTCGACCGCATCATGGATTTGCATATCCTCAATCATTTCGAGGGGCTGACTTTCGTCTTCGATTATCCGACGGCGGTAACCCCCTTGGCCAAACTGAAAGCTGGAACTGAGTCCTTGGTGCAGCGCTTTGAATGTTTTGCCGCCGGTCAGGAAATTTCAAACGCCTATAGCGAGTTGAACGATCCTCTCGATCAAGTCGAGCGCCTCAAAGAACAGGCGCGTCAGAAGAAAGACGAGGGAAACGACGAGGCGGATATTTTGGACGCCGAATTTGTCGAGGCCATGGAGGCCGGAATGCCGCCGACCGGCGGAATCGGGATTGGAATTGACCGCTTGGTCATGCTCTTTACCGGTCAAAGCTCCATTCGAGACGTCATTTTCTTTCCCACCCTTAAACCGAGCGTCGATCCCGACGGGGGCCAGTGACTCGAATTCTTCCGTTTGAGCTTTTTGTGGCCTTGCGGTATCTCAAAGCTAAACGCAAAGGCCTTTTTGCCGGAGCGACGGCCTTGATTGGAATCTTGGGCGTTTGCGTGGGCGTCGCGGCCTTGATTACGACCTTATCCGTCATGAACGGCTTTCAAACCGACATCGAGAAAAAAATTATCGGCGCCCAGGCGCACATGACCGTCTACGGCTTGGGACAATCGGCGGATATCGAAGGATTTAAGAAAATAGTTCTTTCCAACCCGAATGTCCAAGCGACGGCGCCCTTTGTGATTGGGCAAGCTATTTTGACCTACGATCACAATACCTCGGGGATTATTTTAAAAGGTCTCGAACCCTCTAGCGAGTTTAAGGTCAACAATTTAGGCAAAAAATTGCGCGAGGGATCCTGGAAAGACTTGGACAAAAACGGGAAAATTCCTGGAATTGTTTTGGGAGAAGAATTGGCTCGAAACGTCGGTGCATGGGTGGGAGATGAAGTGGTTCTTGTTTCTCCGAAAGAAATGGCGACCGCCATCGGGCTAGTCCCCAAGATGCAAAAATTCAAAGTCTTGGGTCTTTTGCACACCGGCTATTATGAATACGATTCGATGACGGCCTACACCAATATTCCTGCCGCCGCCGCCTTTTTCGGTCTTAAGACTCAGGCGACGGGCCTTGAGGTTCGGCTCAAAAATATTTCCTTGGTCTCTCAAGTGGCGGATGAGTTGCGGCAAAAGCTTGGTTTTGGCGCGGTGGTTCGCACCTACGCCCAGATGAACCAGACCCTTTTTTCCGCCTTGAAACTCGAGAAATTCGTCATGTTTTTGATCTTGGTTTTAATTATTTTGGTGGCGAGTCTCAATATCGCCTCGACCTTGATTGTCCACAGCGTTGAAAAAACCCGGGATATCGGAATTTTAAAGGCGATGGGCGCGACCCCTAAACAGATTCGTCGAATCTTTTTGGCCGAGGGTCTCATCATCGGCGGCTTCGGTCTTTTGATGGGGCTGTTGCTGGGTTTTACGCTTTGCTACGTCATCGTCCATTATCCGATTGTCCGTCTTCCTTCGGATATTTATTATCTCTCGCGCGTCCCGGTGGATATTCAAACGGCCGACGTGATGGCGGTTTCTGTCGTGGGGCTGCTTCTTGCGGTTTTAGCGACTTTATATCCCGCACGAAAAGCGTCCTTGGTTGAGCCGGTTGAGGCCATTCACTATGGATAATGCCCCGTCTTACGTTTTAGAAGCGCGAAATTTAAGAAAATCCTACGGGAAAGGCGAAAATTCCGTCGTGGCTTTGAAAGACGTCTCTTTTGCCGTGAAACCCGGGGAATTTGTCGCCATTCTAGGTCCCAGCGGATCGGGGAAATCAACCCTTCTCAATATGTTGGGACTGATGGATCAGCCGGACTCGGGAGAAGTCTTCATTGCCGGAAAAAAGACCCTCGCTTTAAAAGAAGAAGCGCGCGCCTTATTGCGAAATGAAAAACTGGGCTTTGTTTTTCAATTCGACGCCCTTCTCTCTGAATTTACGATTCTCGAAAATATTTTGTTTCCCGCCTTGATCTCCACCCGCGCCCAAAAAGCGTCTTATTCCGAGGCAAGAAAGCGAGCCTTGGATTTGTTAGGGCATTTGAGACTCGCTCAAATTGCCGAGCGTTATCCTTCCCAGGTTTCGGGCGGGGAACGCCAACGGGCCGCTCTTTGCCGGGCTTTGATGAACCAGCCGGACATTATTCTTGCTGATGAGCCGACGGGAAACCTCGACAAGGCCAACGGAGAAATGGTATTTAAAGATTTGGAGGCCTTGGCCCGCCAGCGTTTGACTGCGGTGGTTTTAGTGACGCACAATGAAGAAGCCGCGCTCAAGGCGTTCCGGGTTTTTCATATGCAGGACGGGGTTTTTAGCGAAGCCGGTGTTCAATCCTAACAGAGTAGAGGTTGTCAGATGAAAGTATTTATTGACGGCGAGTTTTATGAGAAAGAAGACGCGAAAATTTCCGTGTTCGATCACGGGACTCTTTACGGAGACGGGGTTTTCGAGGGGATTCGCGCCTATAATGGACGGGTTTTTCGCTTAGATGAGCATTTAAAACGCCTTCAGGAATCGGCCAACGCTATCTTTCTTTCCTTGCCGATGCCGCTTAAGAAAATCGAAGAGGCATTGCTTGAGAGTCTTCGCATGAACGGGCTTCGAGATGCTTATATTCGCCTGGTCATCACCCGCGGAATCGGGGATCTCGGGTTGGACATGAGAAAGTGCAAGAAAAACGCGAGCGTCATCATCATCGCCGATAAAATCGAGCTTTATCCGCCGAGTTTTTATGACAAAGGCCTCGAGTTAATTACCTCAAGCATTCGCCAAAGAACGCCGGATCAATTGTCTCCGGCGATTAAGTCTCTCAATTATTTGCCGAACATCATGGCGCGGGCTGAAGCGGTGCGGGCCGGGGCGCAAGAGGCGATTTTGCTTAATCAGCAAGGATACGTTTCCGAATGCACGGGAGACAACATTTTTTATGTTTCAAGCGGACGGCTCTACACTCCGCCGGTTTATGCGGGAATTTTAAACGGAGTCACAAGAAGCGCGGTCATTGAACTGGCTCGTAATTCCTTAAAACTTGAAGTTGAGGAAAAACTTTTCACCGTTCATGAGCTTTACCGGGCCGATGAGGCATTCGTGACCGGAACGGGGGCGGAAGTGGTTGCGGCGGTTAAAATAGACGGCCATTTAATCGGCGGAGGCGTTCCGGGGCCTATCACGAAAAAACTCACCCAGACCTTCCAGGATTACGCGCGATCGAGTGGGACGCCCATTTACGAAGAAGCCAAGGCCCGCTGAAATAATTAATTGGGGACTGTCCCTAATTATCGGCGTTTTGTTGTCTGTTCAGGCCCATGCGGCCGGCCCTTTGGTCGCGTTGACGGGGCATATCCCGCCTCAAGTTGCGGTCTCATCTAAAATCGCGCCGGTTGCCTCGACAGAAACCGTCCATTTAAGTTTGGTTATCGCGGTCGATCAAAATCTGATGAATCAGACCTTGGCTCAGATTTATCAATCAGGAAATCCTCTTCATAGAAATTTCCTGACGCCTTCCCAATTCGCCCAGAAATTTAATTTGGTGTTCAAAAGACAGACTCTAAAATCTTTTGCTCAGTCCTCGGGCCTTTCACTTGACGGTCCGGATGACCCGAATAGTTTAGTCGTCAAGGTCGTGGGTTCGGCTTCACAAGTTCAAAACGCTTTTGGCGTTCATTTGAACTATTACCGCTACCTCAACGGCCAAGTTTTTCGCGCCAATGATTCGGAACCGATGATTCCGGCGTCCTTGTCTCCGCAGCTTTTGGCGGTCTTGGGGCTTTCTAATTTTAGGGGCGCGCATCAGCCGCGTTTGGCGTTTCCGCGCCCTAAAATTTCCGGCGCCGCGTCTCCCAAAAGTTTGACTGGAACCGGGCCCGGCGGAGGGCTCGCCCCGGTCGATATCGAATCGGTTTATTCCTTGAATAATTCTCTCAACGGATCCGGTCAAACCCTGGCCCTTATGGAATTGGACGGCTATATTACCAATGGGAGCGGATACCCGTCGGATGCGGCGCTTTATGAGGGACAGTTTTCGCTTCCGCCAACTCCGATTACTTTCGTTTCGGTGGATGGTCAGCAAAATCTTTGCGGGTCCGGCCAAAATGCGCTTTGCACGAATACGCTTGCTTCCAGCGATAACGGCATGACGGAAGTGGCCTTGGATATGGAATTGATGGTCGCTCTTTCTTCCGGCGCCTCGGATATTTTGGTCTATACCGCGCCTAATAGCGAACAAGGAATTTTTGACGGTTATGCGTTAATGGCTTCCCAGGACCAGGCCAAAAATATCAGCACCTCTTGGGGTCTTGATGAGGAAGATGCCTATTTGAGCAGTAGTTCTTTCATGAATTCCGAAAACATTGTTTTCCAGCAAATGGCAACTCAAGGGCAAACCATTTATTCCGCTGCCGGAGACAACGGGGCTTATGACGCCTCTGCGGACCCTTCTCCGCAGCCATCGTACGCCTGGTCCCTTTTAACCGATGATCCGGCGTCTCAACCTTATGTGACGGGAGTGGGCGGAACCAGTTTGTCGGGAACCTTGGGCGGTTCGATTTCCGAAACGGTTTGGAATAATGGGTGTTCTGTCAACAGCAGTTGCGTTGGAGGCGGTGGAGGAGTCGCCAATTATCCCTCGACCAATTGGCCCTTGCCGAGTTATCAAAATGGGATTTCTGGGGAATATTCCACGACCAACCGCAATGTGCCGGACGTGGCCTTGAACGCCGATCCGAGCAGTTCTCCCTACAGCATTTGTATCGGTGGGACATGCAATAATGGAAACGCGACGTTGATTGGCGGCACTAGTTGCGCCGCGCCGTTGTGGGCGGCCTTGACCGCGCGGATCAATCAACTGCGAACGAGCGAAGGGCTCTCGCCCTTGGGTTTTGCGAGCCCCTCTATTTATACCTTGGCTAGCGGCGTTTCCTATTCCGTCATCTTTAACGATATCACCAGCGGCAATAATGGGTTTTACAATGCTGGAACCGGCTATGACAACGCCTCGGGCTGGGGGTCTTTTAAAGGCAATGCCTTGATCGAGGCCCTGGCTCCTTTGCCCGCTCCGCAAAATGTTTCGCCGATTATGATTGGCGTTTCTTCCATTACCTGGTCCTGGTCTCCGGTCGTCGGCGTTTCTTCTTACAACGTTTATTCCGCGACGGTTTCGCCTAATGAGTTTTTGGCCAATGTGCCCACCTCGGTTTCTTCTTTTACCTTGACCGGGCTTCCACCTAATACGACGGAAGCCTTGACGATTGGTGCCGTCAATGTCTTGGGTAATCAAGGAACGCTTAATTCTCCTTCTTATGCCGTCACTCTGGCTTCTCCCTTGACGCAAAACTCAAATACCCCGGCGGAGACGGTTTTTTATTCCAGCATGAGCGTGTCCTACGCCATTTGCTCCAATTGCGCTGGATATCTTTTGGAAGCCTCGACCGCTTCTGATTTTACCGGGGTCGTTACTTCGAGTTTGACGGAAAACACTTCTCTTTATTCTCTCGTTTTGTCAAATCTTTATCCCGAGACCACTTATTATCTGCGTTTGGGCGCTCTTAACTGGGATTTAAGCCCTGATTATATTTCACTTGCTTCAACTGCGACTTTGTCTATTTCCCAGGCCGCGCAGGTGATTAACTCATCCGGAGGAGTCGTGTCTTTCTTGGGGCAAAAGGGACTTGCGACCATTGATTTTCCTCCGAATACTTTTAATGAAGCGGTTACGGTTGTGGTCACGACCCCGTCTTTGTCGGATTTGTCCTGCCAAATGCCTCCGGGAAAGACGATGACGGATGAAGGGGTTGGGATCACTGTCAATTTAAATCCAGGCGTCGAACCGCCGCCTAATTTCGCGGTTCCCATTTCTATTTCTTACGCTAATGCCGTTTTGCCTCCCGGAGTTCAGACGCAGAATTTTTTCGTTGCGCGCTGTGATTTGAATGTCGGAACCTGGATTCCTTTGATTTCCAATTCTGACACTTCGCAAGAGCTTATCACCGCTTCTACCGATCGTTTCTCCACTTTTGAAATCATGGGGCTTGCTTCTCCGCCCACCTCGACTCAAGGAATTGAAATTTCCAATAACCCTATTCGCCCCGCTCGCGGAATCACCGATACCACTTTCAGCAATCTTCCCGCAAATTCTAGCCTTGAAATTTATACAATCTCAGGTCTTCTCGTTAAGCGCTTGACGGCCGATGCGACTGGCGTAGCTAAATGGGACGCGACTAATTCTTCCGGGCGCATGGTTGGAAGCGGAGTTTATTTTGTTTTCGTGCGCGGCAATGGAACGGAAACGACCTTGAAAGTCGCTGTTCAGAGATAGGACGGAAAGTAACGGAAAGAAATGAGAGAACGGAAAGAAACGGCAAGCAAAGCCGAAAATCTTTCCTTTGTTTCCCGTTCTTTCCGTTACTTTCCCTTCTTTCTTTTCTTTCCGTTCTTTCTTTCCGTTCCTGCCTCTGCCGCGAACTTCTCTTCTGCCGCGAATGGAATCACGACGGCGGATTTTTTAAATCTTGGAGTGGGCGCAAGAGCGATGGGAATGGGCGGGGCTTACACGGCGGTCGCTAACGACGCGACGGCGATGTATTGGAATCCGGCGGCTTTGACTCAAACCCCGAATAATTCCGCGACCGTGATGTACGCCCCGTATTTAGTGAACACTTCTTTTGACTACGGCGCCTATTCCCATAATATGGGCAATAATGGCGCTTTGGGCGTTTCGGCGCAATATTTTTCCGCGGGTTCGATTGCCGAGACGCAAAATTATCAAAATATCGGGAGTTTTAATCCCTATGATCTCGCCCTTTCCGCTGGTTATGCCTATCCCTTGGGAGACAATGCGGGAATATTGTCCGGATATTCACTGGGTCTTTCCGCTTCATTTATCGAGTCTGAAATCGTCAGTCAGGCCAATAGCGAAGCGGTTAATTTGGGACTTTTGTCTCCGCTTTACCTAGATGGAAAATTTCGCTGGGCCTTGACGGCAAACAACTGGGGACCGCCGATGACTTTTGATCAGGTCTCAAGCCCCTTGCCGTTCGCGATGCACGTGGGGTCTTCCTATCAAATTACGCCTCGTTGGCTGGGCGCCTTGGATATCGGCTTTCCCGAGGGAGGAAGTCCTTATTTTAATGTCGGAACGGAATACGATGTTTGGAGGGATTCCCAATGGGATTTTTCCGGGCGCGCGGGATACAGTTCTTATACGCTTAACAGCATCGGCGGGTTTACCGGGTTTTCTTTCGGTTTTGGAGTGGCTCGCCCAGATTTAAGTTTCGACTACGCGCTCATTCCTTATGGAGCCTTGGGTCAGGCCAACCGAATTTCGTTGACCTTTAAGTGGGGAGGAGTTCCTTCGAGCATGTTTTATTCTCCTGAAGGAAATTCTCCGCAGCCTGCTTCCGCCCATAGTTCAGATTCGAACTCCATTAAGCAAAATTCGCGCAGAAGTTCTTCCAATAGCGGGGAAAATAATAATTCCTCCCCCAATGATGATTCCCTCATCATTATTCATTAAAATTCCAAGATTCGAGACGGGAAAAATATTTTTGATTTGATTCCCTCTTTTTAAAAAAACTAAGATAGGTCTATGGCTGGATGGATGACCTTAATCGCGGGAGGCTTGGCGGTTTTCTTTTCAGTTCTCATGCTCTTCCAGAAATCCCTTTATGCGGCGGCGATGTGCCTTTTGTGCGTCATGCTTCAGGTGGCTCTCCTTTTTTCCTTGGCGGGCTCGCCGCTTCTGGGGCTCATGCAAATGGTGATTTACGCCGGAGCGGTCATGGTCTTGGTTGTGGTCGTCATCATGGCGTTTCCAAAACCGACGGGTTCTCTTTGGGGGAGTTTTTTGCTTCCGCGCCCGGTCGCGGCCCTTCTTTTAGCCGGATTTTTGGTGGAACTATTTTTGATTTTTCACGGGGGCGCGGGTTCTCTGTCAACGGCTGCGGTTGTGCCCAATAATTTAGCTGTGGGGTCGGTTTTGTTTGGGGCCTATTCTCCGGCAACGGAGGCGGCGACTCTTTTGATGTTTTTAGCGGGACTTGCCTTGGTGGGGAAAAGGAAAGGCGCATGAACCCTTGGGCGTGGTTAATTTCGGCGGCTCTTTTTGTTTCCGGTCTTTGCGCGGTGATTTTACGCAAACAACTTTTACTCATGCTTTTTGGACTTGAAATTATGATTTCAGCCGCCCTGATTCCCTTGGTCGCCCAGGCTTCAATTTTTCAAGACTCAAATGGGCTGGCTGCGGCTTTAATTATCTTGTGCGTGGCTGCGGCGGAAGCGGTGGTGGGACTTTCCTTGATTTTGCATTTGAGAAAAAATAAAACCCTTCCGGATTCGGACGCCTTGATGGAGTTGAAAGGCTGATATGGGTATTCCTCTTTCGGTCATCTGCCTTTTCGCCGCTCCGGTTTCAGCTCTTCTTTTTGGATATTTCGTCCTCTTAAAAAGGAAGCCGGAATGGATGCATTGGCCGATGATTCTCTCTTGCGCGGTGGTGGGAGTGTCGGCGGCGATTATCGCGGCTCAGGTTTATTCCGGCCATGTTGTAGACGTCTCTCCTTTTAAATGGATGCCGCTGGGGTCTTGGTCTGTTTCCTTTGGAGTTCGCTTGGACGGCTTGTCGGCGATGATGTTGTGTCTGGTTTCCTTAGTTGGGGGGCTTATTCATGTTTACGCCGGTGGATACATGGAACATGATCCCGCTTTTGGACGCTTTTTCCTGGCCTTCCATCTCTTTTATCTTTCGATGATTGGTCTCGTTGTGGCCAACAACTATGTTCAGATGTATCTTTTCTGGGAAATGGTGGGCCTTTCTTCCTATTTATTGATCGGCTTTTGGTATCAAAAGGCTTCGGCCAGACGAGCTTCATTGCAGGCTTTCTTTACCAATCGCGTGGGAGACATCGGCTTTTTCCTGGCGCTTTTAATTTTGATGAATGTTTATCCTGTCGCCCAAACTCGCTTTGCCGCCTTGTTTCCGCTTTTAGGAAAGGGCTCGCCCGCTATTTCCTATGTGGGTTGGTTTCTTTTTCTCGCGGCGATAGCAAAATCAGCTCAGTTTCCGCTTTATTTTTGGCTTCCCGATGCGATGGAAGGCCCTACTCCTGTTTCCGCCTTGATGCACGCGGCGACCATGGTGACGGCAGGAATATTTTTAATGGCGCGTTCGTGGCCGCTGATTTCGCTCGTTCCGCATTTGCCTAATACCATTGCGGCGGTGGGGGCCTTGACCGCGGTTTTCTCGGGCCTTATCGCGGCCACAAGAAAAGACCTGAAACGTATCTTGGCTTATTCGACCGTCAGTCATTTGGGCATTATGGCCTTTGGTCTGGGCTTGGGCGAAGTTTCATCCGCGGTTTTTCATCTTTTCACCCACGGGTTTTTTAAGGCGGCTTTATTTCTTTGCGCCGGAAACATCGCTCATGCCCTTCATAAACCCACCGCGTCGGTTGATGAGACCGGCGGGCTCCTCAAGAAAATTCCGGTCACCGCCGCTTTCTTTATCATAGCGGCTTTTTCTTTGAGCGGGATTTGGCCTTTTGCGGGCTTTTATAGTAAAGACGCAATTCTTGGCGCCGCTTTTGAGCGCGGAGGCTGGGCTTCCGTCGCCGGTTTTGCCATCGCTTTTTTAAGCGCTTTTTATATTTTCCGGATGCTCTTTTTAGCTTTTCTAGGCCCTCGAAAAGAACAAAATCCGCCGGAACACCCGCATGAGGCCGGCCCGATGATGAACGTCCCGCTTTTTTTCATCGTTTTGGGAGCCTTGGGAATCGGCTGGTTTGGAACGCAGTTTTATCATTTAGTCAGTTCCGGATGGCTGGGAACTTCGCCTTTGATTGCGATTCCGGGCTTTGACTGGTCTTCTTTTACCCGATCAACCTCCATGGCCGCTCTTGGAATTTTGGCGGCTTATCTTTGGACCATGCAATGGTCTTCCTTCGATTGGGTGTGGCGCAAAAGTGTTCCTCAGGTTGAAAAAAGTTTTGACGCCGATTTTGGCGTAAAACCTCTGGTTGGGGCTTTAACATTACTTTTTGAGGAAGTGAGCTATTGGTTGGGTATTTTCTGGGATAAAAAGACCTGGGATGGGTGGATTGAAAACACTTCCGCCTGGGCGGAAGACGCGGCTAAAAGCGTTTCTTCCTTGGCTTCCGGACGCCTGAATGACTCTTTGTGGTGGATACTTTTAGGCGGAGGCGTCATGCTTTTGAGGTTGCTGAGATGATTTTAACGCTTTTTTGGGTTTTTCCGATTTTAGGGGCTTTGTTTACTTTGCTTTCTCCCGCTTTTAACGTGCGCGCGCGCTGGATTTCGGTTATCTGCGCGGCAATGGAATTTTATCTTGTTTTACAGGCCGGAACGGGTTTCTGGAGCGGGCATTTGGCTTCTCTTTCAGAGCCGGGGAAATTGCTTACCTACGGAATTAGTTATTCGTTTTCCATGGACGGCTTGTCCTGGGCCTTGTGTCTTCTAAACGCTTTTTTGACCATCATCGCTCTTTTGTCTTCCTGGAAACAAGATTTATCCGCGGGCTTTTGGGCGTCTTTTCTTTTTCTTGAAGGCGCGGTGATGGGAGTTTTTCTCGCGCAAGACCTTTTCTTCTTTTATATCTTCTGGGAAGCGATGCTGATTCCGATGTTTTTTATCATCGGTCTTTGGGGGTCTGAAAACCGAAAGCACGCGGCGATTAAATTTTTCCTATTTACCTTCTTTGGGAGTTTATTTCTTCTTTTGGGAATTCTGGCGTTGGTTGTATTCCATCATCAGACGACCGGCGTTTGGAGCTGGGACATGAATATTTTGAAAGCTCCCAATAGCGGGCTTTACGCGATTCTCGCTTTCGCGGCTTTTGTGATTGGCTTTGGGGTTAAAATTCCCTTGGTGCCCATTCACACCTGGCTTCCAGATGCGCACACGGAAGCCCCGGCGGCGGGCTCCATTATTTTGGCCGGAGTTCTTCTTAAAGTAGGGGTTTACGGGTTTTTGCGCGTGCTTCTTCCCGCCTTTCCTGAATGGGGGATGAAGGCTCTTCCTTGGTTGGGGGGGCTTGCCGCGATCAATGTTATCTACGGCGCGCTATCGGCGATGGCGCAGATGGATTTGAAACGCTTGATTGCGTATTCCTCAATTGCGCATTTGGGCTTTTGTGTTTTGGGAATCGCCTCCCGGACTCAGCAAGGCCTTGCCGGAGGAAGTTTGCAGTTGATTAACCATGGTCTCACGACCGGAGCCTTATTTTTAATGGTTGGGTTCCTTTATGAACGCACTCATAAAAGAGGCCTTTCTGATTTCGGCGATTTGGTGTCCCAGGCTCCAACTTTAACCTTCTTTTTTGGCGTGACTGTTTTTGCTTCCATCGGGCTTCCGGGTTTGAACGGCTTTGTGGGAGAATTTATGTCTTTATCCGGGATGGCGAAGGTCTCCTTGCCGATTGCGGTGGTCGGCGTTTTTGGCGTGACGATCGCGGCCTTTTATCTTTTGCCCGCATTTCAGGCTGTTTTCTTGGGCGAGAGAAAGTCCGCCTCGGTGAGCCCAAAGGTTTTTGATTTAGATTTAAGGGAACAAGCTCTTCTTTGGCTTCTCATCATCCCGATGTTTGTCATCGGTCTTCATCCCGGGCCGCTTCTTAATATCGTCGGTCCCGCTGTGGGGAAGCTTATTCTATGACCGAGCCTAAGCGAGGCCACTCTCTTAAACAGAATTTGGAAACGGCATTTCCTCATTTATATTCGGTCAGAAATGGTTGGTTCAAAAGTTCGCACGGAAGGAAACCATGAACCCAGTTTCCTTATTTTTAAGAATCGTTCCATTGGGGTCGGGGATTTCTTTGTTTGGCGGAGTATTGGGAGTCGCTTGCGTCGGTCTCTTTAAGAAAATCAATGTGGGGCTTGTTCGAGTTCTAGGTTTATTGAGCTTAACTCTTGCGGCCGCATTTGTTTTTCTTCATCCTGTGAATGGAACGATCTCAACTCTTCTTCAAGCCGATCCTCTAACCAAGGCGTGGTGTGGGGTCTTTTACGCAGGGGCGCTTCCTTTTTTTATCGCCGGAACCTGGACGGATGAGGTTTCAGTTCTTTTGCTTTTAGGAAGCCTTTTGGGAATGACGTTTTTGGTTTTTTCGGCGAATCTTTTCATGCTCTTTATTTCGCTTGAGCTTTTGAGTCTTCCTGTTTATCTCTTGGTGGCTTTAAATCCGGCGAAAGGGCAGCCTTCTTGGGAAGCCGCCATTAAATATTTCTTTGCCGGATCGGTCAGCGCCGCTTTTTTTCTCTTAGGACTGGCCTGTCATTATTCGGCGACCGGCGGTTTTGCCTTTGCCGGAAATGGCTCTTTCTTGGATCAAGCGGCGTTTAGCCTTATGGCTATTGCGGCTCTTTTTAAAATTGGCGCGGTTCCCTGGCATTTTTGGCTACCCGATGTTTATGAAGCTTCCGAACCCATGCTCTCCGGATTTTTATCTACTTCGGTTAAGGCCGCCGGAGTTTTTCTCTTGATGCGGCTGGGGCAATATTCCCAGGCGAGTTTTGTTTCTCTTCTTCCGGCTATCGGCGCCTTTACGATGATTTTCGCGGCTTTCGCGGCCTTAAACCAAACCCGGCTTCAACGGCTTTTGGCTTATTCGTCTTTAGGACATGCGGGAGTTTTGGTTTTGGGAGTGGGGGCGTGGCTGTTACTGGGCGCCAACGAGAAAAACGCTCTTCCCATTTTCTTTTATCTTTTCTCCTATGTTCTTATGAGTAACGGCGCTTTCTTCTTTCTGGAGTTGACGGGAGTTTCAGAATGGAAAGATTTAAGGGGTTTAGGAAAAACTCGCCCGGTTTTGGCCTTTTGTTTTGCCACCTTAGCCTTGTCTTTAGCCGGAATTCCTCCGACGGCCGGATTTTTGGCGAAATTTCTCATTTTCTGGCAGGCCTTTAAAGCCGGGCTCTATGTTCCCTTAGTGGTCGCTTCTTTCGCCACCTTGGCGGCTTTGGTTTATTATCTTCGTATTGTCCGGGAAATATATTTAGAAGAAGGGGTTGCGAATTCAAAAATCGCGGTAGGGACTGGCGCCGTTAGTCTGGTCGTTTCTTTAAGCGCCGCGTATTCGGCGGTTGTCGGATTTTTGCCGTGGATTTTAGCGGCGTTTCAGAGGGTTTTGGGATGACCGAGCTTAAGCGAGGCCGCTATCTTAAACGGAATTTGGAAGCGGCATTTCCTTATTTATATTCGGTCAGAAATGGTTGGATCCAAGGTCCGTACGGAAGGAAACCATGATTGCTCTCATTTTAGATGTTTTGGTCGTGGGCGCGATTGCGACCATTATGACTTATGCCGGGCGTCTTTTAGGGCCCGCGCCTAAACACGAGGGAGACGGCAATCTCCCGTATGAAACAGGAATGCCGCCTATTGAGCATGCGGAAGAAAAGATTTCTGTTCTTTATTGGAAGTTTGCGGTTCTCTTTGTCGTCTTTGACGTCGATCTCGCCCTTTTATTTCCATGGGCTCTGAGCCGTTCGCATTTGACCTTGCTGGGCGTTTTTTCGGTGACCTTGTTTGTTTTAATTACCGCCCTCATGGTCGCATATTTTTGGGCGAAGGGGGTGTTAGAATGCCGGTAGATGAAGCTTTAGATGGAGTCGTCACGACTCAACTAGACGCCGCCTTGGGTTGGGCGCGAAAGTATTCGATTTTTCAATACCCTTTTGTCACCGCTTGTTGCGGAATGGAGTTTATGTCAACCGCGGCGTCTCATTATGACTTAGACCGCTTCGGCGCGGCCTTTCCGCGGTTTTCTCCTCGGCAAGCCGATTGTTTGATGGTAGTGGGAACAATTTCTCATAAAATTGCCCCGGTGTTGCGCCGTATTTACGACCAAATGGCCGCCCCTAAATGGGTGGTGGCTTTTGGCGTTTGCACTTGCACTGGTGGTTTTTACAATAATTACTCAACCGTTCAGGGAATTGACACGATTGTGCCGGTTGATGTCTACATTCCCGGGTGTCCGCCGCGTCCTGAAATTGTTTTGGAGGGACTCATGCTTCTTCAAAAGAAAATTGAAAAGCAGGCGGGAGAGACAATTAAATGACCGAGCCTAAGCGGGGAAATGGTTGTCTCAAAGGTTCATACGGAAGGAAACCATGACTGAAATCAAAGAAATTCGGGTTTCGGCTTCTGAGGCCTTTGAGACTCTTAAGAAACTTAAAAACGAAGGCTACAATATGCTCGTTGATTTGACTGCCGTCGACTATTCCGCCTACGGTTCTTCCGGAGACAAAACCGATTCTTGGAAACGGGCGCATCCCCTTCAACAACAAATTATCCCACGTCCCCTGGCTTCGGCCGAGGGAGAAGAATACGGAACTCCGCATCGTCCTGGAACAGATAGCTTAGATGAGCCGCGTCTTAAAGCTCCGGTTCAGGAAAGATTTGAGGTTGTTTACCGCGTGATGAAATTAGACCCCAAAACCGGAGACGATCTGGGGCGAGTTTATGTTCATTGCGGAGTTCCGGAAAACCCTCCAGTGTTGCGTTCGGTCATGAGTTTATGGCCGATTGCGGACTGGTTGGAGAGAGAAGTTTGGGATATGTTTGGAATTTCATTTATTGACCGCCCCGACATCAAACGCCTTCTCATGTACGAAGAGTTTCAAGGGCATCCACTTCGCAAAGATTATCCGATTACCAAGAGGCAGCCTTTGATCGGCCCGTCCTCTGGTGATCGCGAAAATAGTCCGAGCTTTAATATTATTCGGCCCACGGTGAAATATGACTGAGCCTAGAGGAATAGCCGCTCGTTTTCGCCCCGATCCGCGTGCGTGGATAGAGGGCGCGGTCGGGCGTATCGTGGAAAAGACGCATCCTAAGAAAGTGATTCTTTTTGGTTCCCATGCGTATGGAAACCCCGGCCCCGATAGCGACGTGGATTTGTTTGTCGTTCTCGATTCTCCGATGGACAAGACTCAGCGTTACCATCTCGTCAGTAGCGCAATCGGAACTCATGAATGGCCCTTGGATCTTTTGGTTCGGAGTTCCCGTGAGCTTGAGGAAAGACTTAGAATCGGAGATTATTTTTTTAAAGAGGTTCTTGCTCACGGAAAAGTGCTTTATGAGTCATGAGTATGTTCAGGAGTGGATATCCAAGGCTGAAGCTGATCGCCGAGCGGCCAAGCGATCTTTGGAAGAGGCAAAATCCGATCCCGGCCAGATAGATATCGCTTGTTTTCATGCGCAACAATGCGCGGAGAAATATATTAAAGCTGTCCTTGTCATTAAGGGCATCGTGTTTTCAAAAATACATGATCTTTTCGATTTGGCGAAGTCGCTTGGAGATTTAGAGACCCGATTGAATCCTAGAGATATGGATAATCTCAATAAATATTCAGTGGATTTGCGCTATCCTGGGGCTTTTGCCGCTTATTCCGAGGCTGAAGAAGCGGTCAACGCCATGGAGCGCATCGTTTCCGTTTGCAAGCCGTTTTTGGGAGTGGTAAAATGACTGAGCAAAAAAACTTTCTTTTGAATATGGGCCCGCAGCATCCGGCCATGCACGGCGTCGTTCGCCTGGTTTTGGAATTAGACGGCGAAAGGATCGTCCATTCTGACGCCGAAATTGGGTATCTCCACCGAGCTTTTGAGAAACAATCGGAAAATGAGATTTGGAACAATGTCGTGCCTTATACGGATCGTCTTAATTACGTCTCTCCGCTAATTAATAATGTCGGCTACTGCATGGCGGTTGAAAAACTGGCGGGAATCGAAATCCCGGAGCGCGGACAGTACTTGCGAACCATTGCCTCGGAGATTTCCCGTGTCACCGATCATTTGACCTGCGTCGGGGCTTCGGCCATGGAACTCGGGGCTTTCACGGTTTTTCTCTATCTCATCAAGGCGCGGGAATTTTTGTATCAGATGGTGGATCAGTTGACCGGGGCGCGGTTGACCACTTCTTACACCCGGGTTGGCGGGGTTAAAGGCGATTTGCCCAAAAATTTTGCTGAAAATTTCCGCGAAGTCTCTCGAAAAGTGCGGGAAGCGGTGGTTGATTCCGACAAGCTTCTGACCAAGAACCGCATTTTCCGTGATCGCATGGAAAATGTTGGAGTCATTTCCCAAAATGACGCTATCGCTTATGGAATTACGGGGCCCTTCTTGCGCTCAACCGGCGTTCCTTATGACCTTCGGCGCGCGCATCCCTATTTGATTTACGATCGCTTGGATTTTGAAATTCCCGTCGGACGCAATGGCGACAACTACGATCGCTATTTAGTGCGCATGGCTGAAATCGAGCAAAGCTTGCGTTTAATTGAGCAATGTCTGAAACAAATTCCCGAGGGTAAACATTCCTTGGAAGTTTCTGAAATGAAAGATGCTTTCGTTTATCAGGATGCGGGTAAAAGAGGCGATACCGCTCTCTTGAAAAAATACAAGGCCAAGGTGGATGCGACCTTGGAGGGCTACGACCGAAGCGAGGTCGGCGTTGCCCGCGCCGCCAATCATTCCGCGGTCTTGCCGCCGAAGGAAGAGACCTACGGTTCCATTGAAGGACTCATGAATCATTTCGAGCTGGTGATGTGGAATTGGGGAGTTCGGATTCCCGCGGGAGAAACTTATTTCGCGGTCGAGGGCGGAAACGGAGAGCTCGGTTTTCACATCGTAAGCGTCGGAGAAGATCGCCCTTACCGCGTCAGATGCCGCCCACCGTGCTTAAACCCCATGGCGGCGCTTTCTAAAATCATCGATGGAGGATGGGTGGCCGATATTGTTCCGACTTTTGGTTCGGTCAATATGATCGCGGGAGAATTGGACCGGTAAATGGATTTCTCCCGATTCTCTTATCGAGAAAAAGAGGTGCTTGAAAAAGCGACGGATATCCTTGTCAGAGAACTTGCCCCGTCAAGGATTATTCTATTCGGATCGCGGGCCAAGGGAACGGAATTCCCAGGTTCGGATTTTGACTTGGGCGTCGATGCGGCTAGGCCCACCCAGGACATTGAGTGGAAAATTCAAGACGGCATGGACGAGGCGCGGGGTCTTTATAAGGTGGATGTCGTTTATTTAAAAGACGTCGAGGCGGATTTTAGGAATTTGATTCTCCGAACGGGGATGGTCGTCTATGGATCATGAAGAAGTAGAACTGGCGATTAAAAAATTTGAAAACGCTCTTGCGGCGTTAAGAAAAGGAGTTTTAGACGCGAGGACGGAGCTTGAGAAAGACGGCGTCGTTCAAAGATTTGAGTTCACTTTCGAGGCTTTTTGGAAAAGCCTTAAGGTTTATTTCTCGAATAAGGGCGTTTCTTGCCGGTTTCCAAAAGATTGCCTTGAAGAGGCTTTTCGAGTGGGAATTATCAAGGACGAGAGCGTTTTCCTGAGCATGCTTAAAGACCGCAACATCACTTCGCATGTTTACAGCGAGGGGGAGTCGGAAAAGGTTTTTATGAGCATTTCTCAAAAAGATTATGTCGCCGCTTTTGACGGAGCTTTGAAAAAGATGAGGTCATCTCCATGAGTTCTCTGACAGTGCAATCCTTGAATCAAACTTCGCCTTTTTCCCCGGAGGAAGAAAAAATTCTTCAGTCTTGGACAAAGGCCTATCCGCATCCCATTATGGGCCTTTTAGAGGCCATGCGGCAGGTCCAAACCTGGCATTTGTGCGTGCGCCCGGAAGATGAGGCGTATTTAGCTGAAATCTTTGACACAACTCAAAACCATGTCCATCAGGTTGCGACTTTCTTTCCTCTTTTCACCAAGAAACCGACCGGAAGAAAAAGAATCGGGCTTTGCCACGGGCTTTCCTGCGCTATGGCGGGTTCAGATAAAATTGCCGATTTCCTTGAGAAAAAACTAAAGGTTAAGGAATTTGAGACGACTCCGGACGGCGAGTTTTCTTGGGAAGAAATGGAATGTTTGGGCGCTTGCGAACACGCCCCGGCGGTGATCTTTAACGAAGAGCTAAAAGGCAAGGCGACCGAAAATTTAATCAACGAGATTGTGGCATGACCGAGCTTAAGCGAGGAAGTGGTTGGAGCCAGAGTCTGTGCAAAAGGAAACCATGACCGAGACTAAAATTTTAACGAAACATTTTGACGAGCCGAATTTGCATGAGTTGGAAACATATAAAAAATTTGGCGGCTACGAAGGACTTAAAAAAGCTCTTTCACTTAAGCCCGCCGAGGCGACGGCCGAGGTTAAAAAGTCGAATTTGAGAGGGCTTGGCGGCGCGGGTTTTGCCACCGGCATGAAATGGGAGACCGTTCCGCCCAAGGATAAATTGCCGGGGCCTCGATATGTGGTGGCGAATGCGGATGAATCCGAACCGGGCTGTTTTAAAGACCGCGTTTTAATGACTAAATCTCCGCACAGCGTTCTTGAGGGGATTTTAATTGCCGCTTATGCGATTGGCGCCGAAGATGGGTTTATTTTTATCCGAGGTGAATATGCCGTTCAACATCAAATTCTCTCTAAGGCTATCGCCGAAGCGGAACATGCGGGGTTGATCGGAAAAAATATTTTAGGAAGCGGGTTTTCTTGCCGTATTTCGCTCATGCGCGGCGCCGGGGCTTATATTTGCGGCTTGGACACCGCTCTTCTTGAAACGATGGAAGGCAAAAAAGCCTGGCCCCGGCAGCCTCCGCCCTTCCCGACGGTCAAAGGTTTGATGGGTCAGCCGACCGTGGTCAACAATGTCGAGACTTTAGCCATGCTTCCTCATATTCTGAAAGATGGGGGAGAGGCCTTCGCAAAAGTCGGGGTCGCAAAAACGGGTGGAACCGGACTTTTCTCTATTTCGGGAGACGTTGAAAAGCCGGGAGTTTACGAGTTTGCCATGGGAACTCCTTTGCGAAAGATGATTGAAGCCACGGGCGGCGTCAAAGGCGGACGCGCGCTTAAATGCGTAATCCCCGGCGGGACTTCTACTCCTCCCATTGCCGCTTCTGAAATCGATGTCCCGATGGATTTTGAAAGTTTGAGGGGCTTGGGAACTTTTCTGGGAGCAGGCGGAATTGTCGTTTTAGATGAGACCCGGAATATGGTGGAAACGGCGCACAACATCGAACGCTTTTTAGCCCATGAGTCCTGCGGTCAATGCACGCCCTGTCGCGAGGGCTCCGAATGGACGACCCGGATTTTAGAGCGGGTGATGTCCGGCCAAGGAGTGGAGGACGATTTTCCCAATCTTCAGCGCGTGGGCGAGAACATCACCGGAAAAGTCATCTGCGCCTTGGGGGACACTGTCGGGATGGTGGTCCGGGGTTTCATGAAAAAATTTCCGGAAGATTTTAAGCTCTCTCAATCCCGGTGAGAACTCTCTCCGCTCTACTTTTCCCCTTATTTTTACCCGTCGTTTCTTTCTCTCAGACCGGCGCTTCCGTCGTGCCTTGGCCCGTTAAAGGTCTGCCTATTCATGTTGGAAATCTCGCTTATACCCTTCAATTTTACGGAGACAAGCCTGGCTTTCATCACGGCTTGGATATTCTGGAACCGGCGGGAACTCCGGTCTACGCGCCGGTTTCCGGGAAAATCTCGCTGGGATACTATTACCGGATTAAAATTCCCTATACTTTTCAAATTGCGATTGTTCAAAAAAATGGGACGGTCTGGCAATTCCATCATCTCGATCCAAAAACGATTCCTGCTTCTCTATTTGATTTGGCAAAAAAAGGAGGAACTGTTTCCGACGGAGCCCTTCTGGGAAAAATTTATGACGCCTCTCAAATGGGTTACGGGATTTTTCCGCATGTTCACATCAATGTGATAAGTTCAAACGGGCATTACCAAGAGCCGTTAAGATTTTTCCCAAAGTTGTCCGCCGATAAACCTCCGGTCATTCGCGGGCTTTATTTAATTGACTCCAAAAACCGCGTCCTGGCCGACGATAAAAATGAGATTTTTCCGCTTTCTCGAACCAGCAAGGTGTCGGCCCTGATTGTGGACGCTTTTGACGTGATTTCTCCCTCAACAGTTGAGACAACGCCTGCTTCCATTTCGGTTTGGGCTTTCAAAGGCCATGGGGGAAAGAATATTTTATTGGCCAAGAGAAAATTTGACTATTTGCCCGGGAAAAACTTTTTTATGGGCGTTTCTTCCGTTTATCAAATCGCGCCGCTTTCTTTTTCAAACGGAAAAATTTTGGAGAACGAGGTGGATATGGGCCA
Source organism: bacterium (assembly GCA_021796015.1). The sequence continues at coordinate 28,250 of JAJYOT010000004.1, read as the reverse complement.
CCCCCGCAGGTTTCTCTTTCGTTTCCCTAAAATAACCAATTTTCCAGTTGGTTCTTCGGGCCTTAAGATCGTCGTCTCGGATTTTGCGGGGAAAGAGACCTCTAAAATTTGGAAATTTCCCGCGTTGGGCCATTCGCATCTTCATTTTCGCCGAATCAAACCCGCGTTGCCGCCAAACCTTTAATTTCCTGAGGGCAAAAGCCAGAAAAAATCCGCCCACTGGGATTCGTCTTTATTGGGGTTGGAAAGGGTTTTGAGAATTTCGCTTTCATTTTGGTCGCCTCCATTAGGGGGATAAGGTAAAATGACCGCGCTGGACTGGCCTTGAAGGCGGGCTTTGACGCTCTCGGGTATTCCGCCCCCGTAAACCATGTGTCCCAATCCCGCGATGACCATGACCGAATTTCCCAAACGCCTCTGCTTGACAACGTTTGAGCCCATCGTTTCATTCCAAACCTGCATGGCCAAAATATAACGCTTGAGTTCCTCGGGAGAGACTTTCCCAAAAGAATTTTTGACCATCGCGTAATAGCGCGGGTTCTTGATTTCTCCGATGGTTCGCGGCAAAAGAGCTCTTTCCGAGGGATTTAAGGCTTTAAGCCCGCCTTTCCAGACTTTATGGACGATAGAGGGCGGCGCGTTAAGGCCGATGAGGCGGATGTGTTCGCGTTTAGCTTCTTTTAAAATTGGGCGATAATCCTCAAAGTAACCCCAATGATGATTCCAAAAATCGGCGAATTGCGAATCGGAAATATTTCCGGAGATATAATCGTCGAGGGTTTTTTGATGGAGTGTGTCGGCCATCTCAAGCCCCAAGACCAGGCGCCGATGGGTTTTCACCATTTCAGAGAGGACGGCGGCTTGAATTTTATGATCGGCGAGATTGTTGTGAAACTCTCCGACATAGACGATGTTGAGGTGGAAAAGCGTGGCCTCAAAGTTTTCCGCTGAAATTAAATTTTTGGTTTTAGCCGAGAAAATAAGGGCTTGGGGCGAAATATTCCATGACACGAGGGCGGGTTTTGGGTTGAACTTAATCTCCGCCATGGCGGCGTTATTTCCCGTTAAGGATTTGAGTCGCTTGAGCGCGCTTTGGGAAAATGAACTCCGCGGGCTAATCAAGGCCAGAAAACAGAGAATGACGACCTTTTTCATTTGCATGGCTCCATTGCGCTATTTTTCATTCCGCACATATATTATTCCATTGTGTTTGTAAAGAGTCATAGGGTCATTGGACCTAGACTGATTAGATTTTTGGACCCATATTTTCTAGGTCCTTTTTCGGAACTCTTCTAGGTCTTTAGACCCATTTCTTTCTCATGAAAGACTTTTACAATAGCGGCATGAACTCTTTAAAAGCGCGTTTCCGTTTCCACTCGATGTTGTCCATCCTCTTGTCTTTTGCCCTCATTTGGGGAAGTCTTTCTCCGCTAGCTTGGGCAGGCGGCGGAGTCGAGGAAAATGCCGGACCCGCCGACATCCACGATTTATCTCCGATGCTTCCCATGGATATTCAATCCTCGGGAATCAATGCCAATTCCATGGAATTAGGGACAGTCCCCAATTCCTCAATAATCTCAAGGTCGGGACAGCGCCGTCCTCAAGGATTATGGAGAAAAGGCACAGTCCCTAATTCCCATTTCGCCGTACTGATCAAAGAAGGCTTTTGGCCGAAAGCGGAGGAAAAACTTAAAGAGTTAGGGACAGTCCCTAATTCTGTCAAACGAGAGCGGACATCGGGAAATTCCAATAAAGAATCCTTTCACGCGTTTAAAAAAGGCTTTCAGAAAATCCAAAAGAAGGCCCAGTCAGCCTTGGGAAGAAAAAGTTTTACCGTTTCAAAGAATTTTCTCGACCGGTTTTTTGGAGAAAAGGACGAGTCTGGAAAACTAGAAGCGGGCGCTGAAGTTAAGGAGTTAGGGACAGTCCCCAATTCCTCAATAATCTCAAGGTCGGGACAGCGCCGTCCTCAAGGATTATGGAGAAAAGGCACAGTCCCCAATTCCGTCAATTCTTTGAGGCCTAGCTCGGAATTGGGGACTGTCCCTAACTCCGTCATCCCTGATCCTTACGGCGGGCCGTCCTATAAGAAGATGACGATTGGCGGTCAGCTTCTTTACGGCCTTAAGTGGGGATTTATCATGCAGGGGATTTCTCAACTCATGGTTTATGCGATAAGCCCGATTTTAAATTCCGCGTGGATGAGACATTTAAAGCTTAATTGGATTTTGGGGCTTACGCCGGAAGCGCTTCAAAAGTCCGGGCGCGCGGAGCTTCTTATTCACGACGGCCCGAATCAGATTATGTCGGCCTTGAGCGCTCACGCGGGCTCTTTTCTTTCCTGGGGATTATTTTCAAAAGCGGCCTTAGAGGAAATTCACTACCGCGGGCTCTGGTTTGGCGGCGTTTTTCTCGCGGCGGCCGCGGCTCGACCGGTATTTAATTTGCTGTCTAAAAAATTAAGTTTATTGCCGGATTTCTTTTCTCCGCTCAAGAATCGTTTGCCCAAAACTCTAAGCTGGCTGGGACAAAAAATAACCTCAAACGCCTTTTTTATCGCGGCGGGAATTTCGGCCGTTGTTTTCGCCAAGGCTCATCTCGCGGCTTGGGGCGTTTATCCTCTTATTCTCGCTCAATTAGGGGCCATGGGAGCGGCTTTGTCTTTCGTGGTTTACCGCTCCCGATCCTTGATCTCCTCGACCGTCGCCCACTACGTTTATAATTTTCTCTGGCTTTTGGGAACTTGGATTGCGTTGTCTCATTTTGCTTCTCCGGCGATTTTTAAGGATTATAGGCTTGCCTTGGCGGTTTCTTCCTTGGGGGTTTTGGGCTTTGCGGCTACGAAAAGCTTATATCAGAAATTTAAAAAGAGTCAATGGAGTTTTCAGAAACTGCGCCAAAGCGTGAAATTTCTCATGCCGGCTCTTTTGATTGCCGTTTCTCTCGGGCTTTCCGGGAGCGGACTTCGCGCCAATATAAACCCTTCTGTGACCTCCGCTGTTCCGTTAGCGGTTCCTTCTGTTGTTGCGCAGGTTCCCGCAATTGAAAAATTTTCCGTTCCCCAAGAGCCTCTCAATTCGCCCGAACTTTCTCCCAAACAAATTATCGAAAAAGTTAAGCCCGCCGTTCTTAAGGTCTATTCAGGAGATGAGCGGGGATTGGGAACAGGGTATATTATTTCACCCTCCGGTATTGCGCTGACCAATGCCCATGTCGCGGGAAACGTTTTGCCCGGAAAGATTTTGAAGATTTTAATTAACGGCATACCCAACGCCGCTCAAGTTTTGGCTATCGACCATCAAAAAGATATCGCGATTTTAAAGCTTCCGAGTTTGCCGGCCGGACAAAATTACCCGTATATTTCGATTGCGAGAACCGCTCCGGTCATGGGAGACAAAGTGATTGCTTTGGGGTATCCTTATGATGTGGGATTGACTGCGAGCCGGGGCATCGTCAGCCGTCTTGGAAACGGTCCGGAATTTCTTTACAATTATATTCAGACCGACGCTGCGATTAATCCAGGAAACTCCGGCGGGCCTCTCTTAAACTCCAAGGGTGAATTAGTCGGCATGGATGTCGCGATTTACACGCCGGCTCAAGAGGGGGGCTCGGTCGGCATCGGTTTTGCGATTGCCGCAAATGAGATTCTCGATGCGATTTCGGAATATCAGACGGCCGGGAATATTGATTATGCCCATTTGGGAATCATCGCCTCTTTAGGCCCGGACCATGGAGTGAAGGTTGACGCGGTGCGCCCCGGTTCTCCCGCGGCCGCTGCCAAATTGCTTCCGGGAGACGTGATTGCGCGAATCGTCCTTATTCCTGTCGGCGGCATGCCGATAGTAATTAACACTCCGAATTTTCCTTCCCTGGAGAAAGCGCTGGTTCATCTCCGGCCTGGAGATGCCGCAACATTGATTGTCCGCCGGGGAAATGCCTTCGTGACGGCGCCTATTATTTTGGGAAAACCCCAAGTTTAAGGCCTCTGCGCCTTATTGACAGTCCTTCCTTGTTCTGTTATAACATAGATGCTTATGTCTTCGCTCAGGCAAAAACTAAGCCGATTTTTTAATCGGCCCGTGACTTTTTTGGCCGTTCCTTCCGGCGGAAACCGCACCTTTCGCTGGCAGTGTACGACGGCCTTTCTTTTGTTTGCCGTCTCTTTGTGGACAGGGTTTTCCTTGTGGGCTTGCTTTATCGTCGGAAGGCACGTGGACTATTGGATCACCAAGGGCGACAACGAGGTTTTGCGCACGAAACTAGCCATTATCTCAAGAGAGATGGATAAATCTGAAGTCGCTTTAAACATGGCCGAGACCACCGACCATGAGATGCGGACTTTACTTAATTTGTCTCCACGCGCCTCTCGCGACGATTATTCCGGAGTGGGAGGGCCTACGGCCGAAGACAGCGCGAGGCTTCGCCAAATCATGCTCGAAGGTCCCGAGGCGATTAACTTACCCGAGTGGCGCCATAAAATATCGAAAGTTCGGGAAGAGTCTTATAAACGCCTTGCCAGCTTTCAAGAAATCGGTTGGTATATGAGTAATCAGCGCAGTCTTTACCGGGCGACTCCCGATATTTGGCCGACCGAAGGGCGCATTACTTCTCTCTTTGGTTATCGCTTTAACCCCATGCGTCTTGGCGATGGTGAAAACCAAGCGGAGTTTCATCCCGGCATCGATATTGCCAACCGTCCGGATACTCTCATTTACGCCACCGCCGACGGCACGGTTCGCGCAGCGGGCTGGTTTCACGGCTACGGTCAGATGATTCTCATCGATCACGGCTACGGGGTGAGCACCGTCTATGGACATACCTCGAAGATTTTAGTTAGTGTGGGGCAACACGTGCGCCGCGGCCAACTCATCGCTTATATGGGAACGACCGGGCGTTCGACGGGCGCTCATCTTCATTACGAGGTTCGCATTCACAACCATCCGGTGAACCCCCAGAGATTTCTTAAAATTCACGCGGGCTTAAAAGAAGAACAGGGAGATAACAGCGATGTTCGGTAAAACCATGAGCTTGGACTCCTCTTCAGGAGCGATGACTTTAATCAGCGAAGAGGCTTATTTTCACGGAGTGTTGTCGGCGAAATGCTCTCTTAGAATTGAGGGTGTCGTTGAAGGGGATGTGACCGACGCCATTCGAGTGGAAGTTGGCCCCAAGGGCCGCATCAAGGGAAACGTCGCCGCCGAGAGTTTGGTTTTGGCCGGAACCATTGAGGGAGATGTGTCTGCGACTCACTCAATAGAACTTTTTTCCCAAGCTCGCCTCGTTGGAAATATCCGAACTCAAAAATTAAAAGTTGAAGAGGGAGCCGTTTTGGAAGGGTCTGTCGTCATGGGGCAGGAACACCAGAGAAAAGTTCATAAGAACGCGCCGCCGGTTCCTCCCGTGCCGGCCGGTAAGGAATAAAAGGAGCAAAAATGATTTCTTGGTTCAGCCGTTATCAGAAACCTTTGTTTATCGGAACGGTCGCGATTTTTTTAATCGGGACCTTTGTCGGCCTGGGCGGATATTTGTTGACCTCAAATGATTCTTCTGATGCCGTCGCTTCGGTGGGCTCGACTAAAATCCCTTATTCCATTTTTACCGCGCGGGTCAATCAATACGCCGACGCTCTTAGAAACCGTGGAACCGACGTCAGCGACCAGGTTTTGGGCCAGATTAAACAGGAAATGCTTCGGGACATGATTGTCGAATATCTTTTGGCGAGACAAGCTAAGAAAATGGGGCTTCGCATTACCAGTCAACAATTAGCCGACGATATCGAAAGTACTCCCGCTTTTCAGCATGACGGGGCTTTTAACCAGCAACTTTATTTTTACGCGGTTCGAAGCGTCTATCACGATTCCCCCAAGGCTTATGAGAAAATGCGTAAAAGGCAGCTGCTCTCTTCTTTGTTTAAGCAGATGATTTATCAGTCCGTTAAACTGGTTCCGGGAGAAGTTCGAGAGGCTTACGCCCGCGAACATAAAGGGACCTTGAAAGGCTACGCCAAGGATAGAGCGAAATTTGCCGATCAGCTGAGGCAAGCTCAAGCTTTGGATATTTTGAATTACTATTTACGTCAACTGGTCACCCAAATTCCTATTCGCAGCTATCTCAAACAAAGGGAATCCGGCGCGTAAATTCGGGACTGTTATGGAAAACGGAGATAAAGTTCAGCCTCAACAAATCCAGATTGAAATAGACGAGGCGACGGCTCGGGGAGCCTATGCCAATCTCGCGCTGGTCGCGCACAGCGAGACGGAATTCTTTTTTGACTTTTTGCTTTTACAGCCCCAGTCTCCTAAGACCAAGGTTTTGTCCAGAATTATTTCTTCTCCCGTTCATGCCAAAAGATTTTTGTGGGCGCTTAAAGATAATATCGAAAAATATGAAGCGCGCTTTGGGCCGATTAAGGCCGGTCAAAACCCCGCACCCTCCAAATCTTCCGCGTTTTACCAGTGAACGATTTCCGTAAACGTAAACATTCGGTGAAACCGCTGCCGGTCATTGCGGCGCAAGCCGCAATCCAGACCGAACGTTTCCGTCCTGCCCGCTTCCGCGGCCAATATTCCGTCTACACGGGAGTCTGGACACCGGCTTTCGCCGGTGTGACGAAAAAACGCCGAATATTTACCCGTAAACACGACCCTCGAATTGAGATTCTATTTACCGGAAGCGAGCTTCTTGAAGGACGTCCGAACACTCATCAGAATTATTTGTGCTTGCGCCTAAAAAACGCGGGTTTTTCCGTCGTTCGGGCAACCACCGTTCCCGACGATCAAGCGGCGATTGCCTTGTCTATTCGAGATTGGTCGCTCCATTCCGACGCGTTAATCGTTTGCGGAGGCTTGGGACCGACCTTCGACGATCTAACCCGAGAAGCGGCTTCCGCGGCTTTAGCAAGGCCCTTAGTTTATCATCCGGATATCTTTAAGAAAATCAAGGCTCGTTTTTCACGCTTTAGGCTTCCTATTCCAAAAGAGAATAAAAAACAGGCTTATGTACTCAAAGGCGCCGAGATAATCGATAATCCCCGGGGGTCGGCCCCCGGTCAAATGCTGAAAATTCCACGTAAGACTGATATTCCGCAATCGCTTTTTCTTTTGCCCGGTCCTTTCGTTGAAATGTCTCCCTTGTTTGAAGGCGTCGTCTTACCCCGCTTGAATTCTCTTTATGGACGAAATCTTTTTGCCGAACAATTGATCTTGCATTTATCCGGAATTTCCGAGTCGGTGGCGGATGAAAAATTGTCCTCGGTTGTGCGCGCGTTTAAAGACCAGGCCCAATTTACAATCTTAGGGCTTTCGGCCCAGGTTGATTTTCACGTCTCCGTAAAAGGCAAAACAGCCAAAAAAGCGAATCAAACGATGCGAAAAGTAAAGACGGCGATCTTGCAAAAAATCGGCCCGTTTGTTTTTGGAGAAGGCGACGACACCCTTGAAACCGCTTTGGGACGGGCGCTTTTGCGGAAGAAAAAAACCTTGGCTGTCGCCGAATCATGCACGGCCGGGGGGGTATCCTCAAGACTAACGTCTGTCCCTGGAAGTTCAAATTATTTTCGCGGCGGAATTATTTCTTACTCCAACGATATAAAAAAAGAATTTTTAGGAGTTTCTCCGAAAACTCTCTCGCGCTTTGGGGCGGTCTCATCTCAATGCGCGGTTGAAATGGCGGAAGGCGTGCGCCAAAAAATGAATTCGTCCTTGGGGGTTTCCGTTACCGGAATCGCCGGCCCGGGCGGAGGAAGCGCAAAAAAACCCGTGGGACTGGTTTATGTGGGCTTTTCGGGGTTTGCTTCAAAGCCGTTTGCGCGCGAGTTGCGTTTATCGGGCGATCGCGAAGTGGTCAGAAAGCGCGCCGTCTCTTGGGCTTTGCACTGGACTCTCAAGGAACTTCTGAAATAGGTCCTTTGCCGGTTTGCTTCTAGGCCTTTAGGCCCAGGCAAACTTCTGATTCTCCTTGTAAAATAAAATAAAGGAGAATTTCTATGCCGAGGAAGCCTTACTCTTTACTTAGTGTCTTGCCGGGAATTTTTGTTTCGGCGCATTCTTTTGCGGCGCAAGAGTCGGTCAAAATCGAATCTTCCCTTCAAGGCGCTCCCATAGAGATTCAGTCTCAAGATTTATCCGTTTCCGAACAAAATGGAGTTTTAAGCGTCTTGCCGGATCAAAATGTGATTTTAAGCCAAGATGATGCGAATGTCCAACAACAAATTAAGACAAGCGCGCCGCAAGAATCCGTTGAAAGTTCAAACGCGAACAAGACAGCGGAAAAACCTTCTTTAACGGCTCGGCAGAACCCCGAGGCGTCTCCAGATTCTTCCGGTTCCCGAATTTTCGCGGCGGTACGTTCTTTTAAGAAAAAAGCGCGTTCTCTTAGTAATAATGTTAAGAAACTCGTTTCTCCGGATCACGCTTTCGACCGTTTGGGACGCCTCTTTGATCATTGGGCTGGAAGCGGGCGTCTTCTTGCGCAAAATGACGAAGGGACTCCTGCTTTGAATTTCGGACATTTTCAGCCGGTATTGGAAGAGGCTTATCCAGGGCAGCTTCCGACCAATATCATGCCTGAGACTTATGACCTTAAACTAAACGTTACTCCGGAAACCCAGCAGTTTTCGGGTGAGGCAAGGGTTCAAGCCGTCGTCAAAAAAGAGACGGACAAAATTGTTCTTAACGCCGCGGACATGGATATTTCCGAGGTTCGTTTAAACGACGCCGTGGTTCCTCAAAACCAGATTCATTTTGACCAAGAAAAACAAATATTGACCATTGACGCCGGAAAGGCGCTTCCCTTGGGACCGCTGTCGCTTGGCTTTCGCTATTCAGCCAAGCTCAATCAAAACCTAAAAGGCCTTTATTTGTCCCGGGCCAGGCACAATGGCAAGGAGGAAAATTACGCTTTTAGCCAATTCGAGGCGGCGGACGCGCGAAGAATGTTTCCCTCCTGGGATGAGCCGTTTTTCAAGGCAAAATTTAAACTGACCGTGACGGCTCCGAAAGACTTATCGATTGTCTCCAATATGCCGGACCTTTCACGCGCGGAAAACGGGAGTCTTCAGACCGTGTCTTTTGCTGAGTCTCCCAAAATGTCGACTTATCTATTGGCCTTGGCGGTCGCCCGGCTTGATTCAAAAAGTAAAATGGCGGGCAAAACCTTAGTTCGCGTTTGGGCTAGACCCGAGGACATGGGTCAGGTAGACTTCGCTCTTAATGAAGCCGCGGCGAACTTGCTCCACTTAAACGAATATTACGGCGTCAATTACCCGCTTCCTAAATTGGATTTGGTCGCGGTTCCCGATTTCGACGCGGGCGCGATGGAAAATTGGGGGGCCATTTTCTTTAGAGACGCCGCCATTTTTACCGACGCTCGAACATCCTTGGGGGTTAAGAAAAACGTCGGCATCACCGTCGATCACGAACAGGAACATTTGTGGTTTGGAGATTTAGTCACGATGAAGTGGTGGGACGGGCTTTTTTTAAACGAGGCTTTCGCCGATTTTAGGTCTTACAAGACCATCAGCGAGCGTCATCCCGACTGGCACATCTGGGAGGATTTTTTGGGACAGACGCGCTCGGCCTTGGCGGTTGATTCCTTGAGAAATACGCGCCCGATATTTTCCAAGGTTTCCTCTCCGCAGCAGGCGGTGGGGATGTTTGACGCGCTGACCTACAACAAGGGCGGGGCTTTCTTAAGGATGCTTGAGAACTATTTGGGAGACGAAAATTTCAGAAAAGGCCTTCATGATTATCTGACGAAGTATCAATATCAAAATACCGATAAAGAGGATTTGTGGCGGGAGTTGTCTGAAGCCTCGGGCGAGGACGTCGCGGCCATCGCTAACGACTGGATTACGATTCCAGGTTATCCCTTGGTGAGCGTTTCTTCTCTTTCCGCGGACAATCGTACGATTGGGTTATCCCAACGCCCTTTTTCCGCGCACGGGCAAGCCGAAAGCGGAGATTCTGTTTGGAACATCCCGGTCGTGCTTAAATACAAGGACTCATCCGGCATTCATTCCTATCGCGTGAATTTAAAGGAAAAAAGCATGACGCTCAGCCTTCCCTCGCGCGGCGCGGTTGAGTGGGTTTACGCCAATCAGGACCAAACCGGTTTTTACCGGACCGCCTTGGATTCAAAGCTTCAAGGCTCGCTTGAAAATTCCATCCAAGATTTGACGCCGATTGAGCGTTCGGGTTTTCTCAATGATTTATGGGCCCAGGCCAAGGCCGGAGATGTTCCTCTCTCTGTTTTTCTTGACGCGCTTGAAAAACTTAAGACCGACGACAGTCGCATCGTTTTGCGCGACATTACCAGTTATTTGTTAACGATAAACGATGATTTGACCAATCCCCAGGACCGGCCCTTAATGCAAAAGTGGGCTCAGGGAATTTTACTTCCCCATTGGCAAAAATTGGGATGGGGAAGCCCGAACGATTCAGATGATGTCAAATACTCCCGAGCGGCGGTTCTTTCGGCCTTGGGCAAAATCGCGCCGACGCCGGAACTTTCCGCTCAAATTCAGGACCGGCTTAATCAATATCTAAAGGATCCCAACACTCTTGATCCTTCCTTGGTCGGCGCTGTTTTGGGTCTTGGGGCCGAGGCCGGAGACCAGGCGCGCTTTGAGGAGTATCGCCAGAAAATGGATGCGGCCAAAACGCCGGAAGAGAGAAACAATTTCCAGATGGCGATGACCGATTTTAAACAAGATGCCTTGGCCCAGCAACTTCTTCAAATGAGTTTGACCGACGAAATTCGCGGTCAGGATTCCTGGAAATCGGTCAGCGGACTTTTGGCCAATAATGACGTTCAAGGCGCGGCTTGGAAATTTCTTGAAGGCCATTGGACCGATTTTTTGAAAAAAGCCGGCGGCCTCGGGGCCTTGAGAATAATCGGTTCTCTTTCCAATCTGTGGTCTCGCGAGTGGCTCGCGGAGGTGAAAGCTTTCTTTGCTCAACCGGAGCATCAGCTTGAGGGCGCCGACAAACAAATAAGCCAGACCTTGGAGTCGCTTGAAATCGGGGTCCGCTTTAAAGAAGCCCAGTCGCAAGCTTTGTCGACTTGGCTTCAATCGCGGTTGAAAAACCAATAGAGGAAATTCTTAGTCCGGTAGTTTCAGAACAGCCTCAAAATCTTCAAGTTTTTCGATTCCGGTTTTGAGATCCTTGATTCGGATTTGGTTTTGCCGGGCCTCATCCGGGCCGATGATCAGAGCGTAGCGGGCCTTTTTTTGATCGGCGTACTTAAACTGGTTTTTGAGCTTTGCCGGCCCCGGGTAGAGATCGACGTTTTTTCTTAAGGCGCGAAGTTTTGAGGCGAGTTCAAGCGAGCGCGGCATCATTTCCTCGGAAAAAATCGCGACAAAAAATTGTGGTCCAAAATCCTCATTATGGTATCCCAGTTCCTCAAACAGAAGAATCAAACGCTCGAACCCAATCGAGCCTCCGCAGGCGGGAATTTGAGGAACTCCAAATTTTTCAAGAAGCCGGTCGTATCGTCCGCCGCCGCCTAATGAGCCGGATAGTTTTGGATGGCGAAATTCGAAAACCGGGCCGGTGTAATAGTCGAAGCCGCGCATGAGTGAAGGCGTGATTTGAACGCGGGCGTTTTTGTTTAAGCGAGAAAGGCTTGCTGAAATTTCTTTTAAGCGCGCAAAAGAAGCAGGTGAAACCTCGGCATAAGAGCTTTCTGATTCCCCAAGTAAGAGGGTTTGAACGGCTTGAGAGATTTGTTCGCCTACAAGAATAGAGATTTCTTCTTCTATTTTTTCGCGCGGCATTCTATCGAGTTTGTCGATGACAACGCAGATAGAGGCTCTTTTCTCTTCTGGAACGCCGGATTTTTGAAGCGCTTCTTCAACCAAGGCGCGGTCATTAAGCAAAACGGTGACATCCTTAATTTCAAGCGCGTCAAAAACCTGGAGGATGGCTGAGATAATTTCCACTTCCGCCGTCCAATGATCCGCGCCGATAATGTCTATGTCGCACTGGGTAAATTCTCGGTATCGGCCCTTTTGAGCCCGTTCCGCTCGCCAGACCGGAGCGATATGAAAGGCCTTGAAAGGCTTTGGAAGAAAGCTTTGATGAGCGGCGTAAAAACGCGCCAAGGGAAGAGTGAGATCAAACCGCAGCCCCATATCCGCGAGTTCTTCTTTTTTCTCAAGAGCTTCGGTGAGTTTTTCTCCGCGCTTAAGGGCTTTAAAAATCAGCTTTTCATTTTCGCCGCCGCCTTTGCCAGTTAGAACTTCAAGGTTTTCAAGAGCCGAGGTTTCAATCGCTTCAAAACCAAAAGAACGGTAAATATCGGAAATAGTTTGAGAAACTTTTTGACGGAGTTTGAGATTTTGCGGCAAAAAATCACGAAATCCGGATGGGGGGGAAGATGAAATAGGCATAGTTTATTTTATTAAATAGTCTTAATCAAAGTTTGTTAAAAATAAAATTCATTGGAGGTCTTATGTCCCAGTTAAAAGAAAAAGAAGAATTCGTTTCTCTCAAAGTGTCCGATCAAACGACGATGCAGGCTTATGTCGCGCATCCCAAAAACCCCAACCACCGGGCGATGATTGTCGTCCAAGAAGCTTTTGGAGTCAATGATTATATTAAAGACGTGACGCGTCGTTTTGCTGCGCTGGGGTATTTGGCTATTGCTCCAGAAGTCTTTCACCGTTCGGCTCCCGCCGGTTTTACCGGGTCTTATACGGATTTCCCGGCCGTCATGCCGCATATGCAGGCGATGACTCTTGAAGGGCTTGAGGCGGATTTGCGCGCTTCTTATGATTTCTTGAAACAAAATTCGGCGGCGAGTTCCGAGGGAATCGGCTGCGTTGGGTTTTGCATGGGTGGGCGAGCGGCTTACGTCGCAAACTCCATTCTTCCTTTAAAATGGGCGATTTCATTTTACGGCGCCGGCATTGGCCCAAGCCCCATGGGACCCGGTCTTTTGGACCGCGTTTTGAAACTCAGCGCTCCGATGCTCTTCTTGTGGGGTGGAAAAGACGGGCATATTTTGCCGGAACAGACCCAGGCCGTGACCCAGGCGCTGCGTAAAGCGGGGAAATCTTTCGTCAATGTGGAATTTTCCGACGCTGATCACGGGTTTTTCTGCGACGCGAGAGCGAACTATCATGCGAAATCCGCGCCCCAAGCCTGGGCCTTGGTTCAGTCTTTCCTTCAAAACAATTAAGCGAGACAGGCTTCAAGCGTTTTTCGAATATCGGAAGCTTGGCTGGGGTTGCTGAGGGAATCAAGGTTGATTCTCACGTTTTCTGCCGCGCAGAGAACGGCAGCTTTGAGAAGGTGAAGCGCGCAGTTGAGATCGGATGAGACCGAGGTCTGAACGAGTTCTTTAAGCGCCGAAGATTCTCTCAGCGCTTCCTTGGCACTTTGCGCGGTTTTAAGCGGAACCTGAGCCGCTTGGATTAAAGCCGCATCGATAAGGGCGCGTCTTTCCGGGTCTTCTTTCGGAATTGCAAAAGCTTTCATCACTTGATCGAAAGATTTCGCGTCTTCTTCCGCCAAATTTTCAAGAAGGGTTTTTAAGTTGGAAATTTTGCTTTTGCTTTTCTCAATCAACGGGCGCTTGGCTTCATCCAGCTTTTTTGATTTGAGAGTCACCGCGGCGGCCATGATGGCCAAGGCGCATCCCATGGCGCCGGACAAAGCGGCGGCGGAACCCCCGCCGGGGGTGGGATCTGTATTCTCAAGCGCTTGGACGAGCGTTTTTCCGCCCTTGAGCCAATTTGATTTTTCCGCGCTGCCGGCGGCATTGAGTTTTCGCTCGAGAATCTGCGCGTCGGGATTAAAGTTTTCGAGATTCAAGGAATCGACGGCGAAATTGACGAGGGCGTCTTGCGGCAAAAGCCCGACGATTTCGGTCGTCAAAATTTTCGCGCCTTTTTCCGCGGCCAGTTTTTGAGCTTCTTTAAGGACGTGCGCCATGCCGGTGGTTTTGTAATCGGTGAGAACGGTCGAGATCTGAACCTGATTCCGGGCTTTAAGAAAAATTTCTTTCGCGCGAACCGCCGGAAGGCCGCCGCCGGAGGCGCGCAGGCGCTTGGCGATATCTTTTCCGGCCTCAAGATTCGTCAGATCGAGATTGATGTTGAAATTGACGATCTGCTCTCTCGCGCCGACCGCGACCGCGCCGGCGGTCGGATGAATTTGATTGGGGCCGAAATCCGGAACCCGCTCGGGGTCCTTGCCGATGAGTTCCTTAAGACCCTCGAATTGCCCCTTGCGAACGTTCGCCAAATCCTTTCGGGATGGATTTGCCGTTGCCTCGCCGTAAAGGTAGACCGGAATTTGAAGTTCCCGTCCGATTTTTTCTCCCAGGCGTTTGGCGAGAGCCCGGCAATCGTCCAGCGTCGATTCGGAAACCGGTATAAAAGGAATGACGTCCACCGCCCCCATTCGCGGGTGTTCGCCCTTGTGACAGTTGAGATCGATGAGTTCGGCCGATTTTTTTGCGACTTCAAAGCAGGCTTTTAAGGCCGCCTCGGGGGGAGCGATGAATGAAAGAACCGAACGGTTGTGATCGGCGTCGTTTTCAACGTCTAAAATCGTCACGCCGGAAACGGATGAGGCTGCGGAGACAATGGCCGCTATTTTGTTTTTGTCTTTTCCTTCCGAAAAATTCGGCACGCATTCGATGAGTTTCATTGGTCTATTATAGAATTAACGGGCCGCTTAAAGTTTCGCCGAGCGGCATTTGATAGAATTTCGAAACGTTAATTGACGATATGGATGCGATATAAAAAGCGATGGTTCTTCCGTCATGCTAGTTTACGTTGATGAATCGGGGGATGCTGGTCTTAAGTTGGCGCGAGGGTCATCGGCTTATTTCGTTGTTGCCTTGGTAGTGTTTGAGGATGAAGAGGACGCCAAAGCCGTGGAGCAACGGATTACTCTTCTTAGGCGAGAGCTGAACCTTCATCCCCAATTTGAGTTTAAGTTCAATAAATGCCGCCCGGAACACCGGATGGCTTTTCTACAGGCGATGGCTCCGTATGGATTCTTTTACTATGGAATCGTGATCAATAAATCAGGACTTTACGGCCCGGGCTTTAAAGTTAAGGAGTCGTTCTATAAATATGCGACCCAACTGGTGTTTTTGAACGCCCGCGAGCATTTGGAGGACGCCCGGGTTTACATTGACGCCAGCGGCGACCGCCAATTTCGAAGGGAAATCACCACCTATCTCAAGAAGAAAATCAATCAAGAGAAGCGGCACATTGAACAGGTTGGCTTCTTGGATTCGGAAAAGCACGATCTCATCCAGCTGGCCGACATGGTGTCGGGAGCCATTCATCGAAGTTATAGCGGGAAAGCGGACGCCGAAGGCTATATCAAATTAATCCGCATGAGAGAAGCGGGACTGCAAATATGGCCGGGCCTAAAAAACAATGAACCTGAGTCCTAGCCCTTACGGGCACGCGCACCAAGGGTGGCAGTTCGGAGTTCAGGTTCATCAATAGTATAGCAGAATGTGGGTATAAATTCGCGGGGGGCTGAGCGGCATTTGATAGAATTTAAAACGTTAATTGACGTTAGAGAAGCGAGGGCTTCTGTGTTAAAAAAAATTCATAAAAAAACCTTTACCATCTGTCTGGAAAACTATAACAAACCTCAAAAAAATGCAAAAAATAATTAATAGTCTGAGGCACTGGTTTTATAAGAATCGATTTATTCTATTAGGCATTTTAATAGGTCCGATTCTTTCCGGTTTGGACAATACTCCTCAATGGATGACTCATTTTTTCGGGCCTGCCATAGGCCTGACAGTTTTACAGTGGGTTGCTTGTTTTGAAGGGCCTGTCGGTCTGCTATTTTTACTAGAGCTAAATCTTCCAGACTGGGGGTTTGGGCTTATTTGGGTAATTCTACTTGCCACCGAGGGAGGCGTATTGGGGTTTTTGTGGAGTAGAGAAAAAAAGAAAATGTTTCTCATTACACTGATTGCTTTTTGTCTATTCCATTTCAGTTGTTACTACGTCTTTAACAAACATTTCAACATCTTGCCACCGCTTCAGCCGCGCCGTTGAATTCATATTGAGAGACATCGCAATGCAAATAGTGTCTTTAGTGAAAATAGGGAAAGTCCCTATTCCCTCAACCGTCCTGATTCGGCATGGGTAGACCTGGCGGCGGAAATTTGTATAATAAAACCATGCTAACTAAAGAAACTAAAACAGAAATCATCAAGAAGTTCTCGGGGGAACATATGAACCCCGGAAGCGCGCTGGCTCAGTCCGCGCTCATTACCGAAAGGATTAAACAAATATCCGCGCATCTTAAAACGCATAAAAAAGACCATGCGGGACAACGCGGCCTTTTGATGCTCGTCGGCCAAAGACGGAGACTCATGAACTACCTCAAGCGCAAGGATCCGGAAGGATACGGCAAGATCCTTAAGCAGCTCGACTTGAGAAAATAGTCATGGACCCCATTCAAAAGATTTCGTTAGAAGGGTCTTTCGGCGGAAAGCAGATTACTTTTCAAACCGGCACTATCGCCAAACAGGCGGGGGGCGCGGTCACCGCTCATTTGGGCGAAACCGCGGTTTTAGCGACCGCGACCGCCGCCTGGACGCCCAAGGACGCGGACTTTGTTCCGCTCACTTCCGAATATCGGGAAAGAACCTATGCCGCCGGGCGCATTCCAGGCGGTTTTTTTAAACGCGAAACTCGTCCGCGGGAAAAAGAAATTTTGACTTCCCGCCTCATCGATCGCCCCATTCGTCCTCTCTTTAATGAGAATTGGCGTTATGAGACGATGCTCCATACCATTACTATTTCCTCCGATCTCCAAAATGACGCCGATGTTTTGGCCATCAACGGGGCTTCCGCGGCGTTAATGCTTTCGGATATTCCCTGGGGGGGGCCTGTGGGCGCGGTCCGCATCGGACGCTTAAACGGCGCCTGGGTTTTGTTTCCGACCTATGAGGAACGCGAAACCTTGGAGTTGGAACTCGTCGTTGCCGGGAAAAAAGGCGCTCTTTTGATGGTCGAGGGAAGCGCCCAGGAAGTTTCGGAGGATCTTTTTACCGAAGCTCTTAAAATAGCTTCTGAGGCCATTGATGGGCTTTGCGATTTGCAGATTAAGCTTGCTGAGAAATCCGCCGCTTCTGGACGCGTGGTCGCCAAGCGCGAAATCGCGAAAGTGGCTCGGCCGCAACATATCGTTGAGTGGGTTTCTCAAAAAGCGCTTGAGCCCATCAAGAAAGCGCTTCGCTCGCGCCTGGATAAGGCCGGCTTGGATGAGAAAATCGACGCGGTCAAGGACGAACTTAAAAAAGAGATCGAGGAAAAAGCGAAAACCGATGCCTCTTTTGTCGGCGGGGTTTCCCATATTGGGCCGGTGATCGAGGAAATTCTCTACCGCGAGAGCCGCGTTTTGACTCTCAATGAAGGCTTGCGTCCGGACGGCCGGAAATTCGATGAGATTCGGCCGATTTCGATTCAACTTCCTATCTTGCCGCGTCTTCACGGTTCAGTTCTATTCACCCGCGGTCAAACCCAGGCCTTGGTGTCTTGCACCTTGGGAAGCCCGGGCGAGATGCAGGTGATGGACGAGCTTGAGGGAGAATATAAGGAACGCTTTCTCCTTCACTACAACTTTCCCGGCTTCTCGGTCGGCGAAGTGAAACCCGAGCGCGGCCCGGGCCGCCGGGAAATCGGCCACGGGGCCTTGGCGCGCCGAAGTTTGGCCGTTTTATTGCCGGCTGAAGAGGATTTTCCTTACACCATTCGCTTGGTGTCGGATATTCTCGAATCAAACGGTTCATCTTCCATGGCTTCGGTCTGCGGAGGGTCCTTGGCGCTTTTTGACGCGGGGGTTCCAATGAAAGCTCCTTGCGCGGGAATCGCGATGGGGCTAGTCTTAGAAGGCTCAAAACACGCCGTTTTGACCGATATCGCTGGAATTGAAGACCATAACGGCGACATGGACTTTAAAGTCGCTGGAACTGAAAAGGGAATTACCGGCTTTCAGATGGATATGAAAATCGAGGGGCTTTCGATTGCCATTATGCGAGAAGCCCTGGAACAGGCCAAACGCGGCCGAATGTTTATCCTTGATAAAATGAAAGCGGCCATCGCCTCTCCGAGAAAAGAACTTTCTCCGAATGCGCCCCGCATCATGCGCTTGCATATTCCGGTGGATAAAATCGGCGCTTTGATCGGCCCTGGCGGAAAAAATATTCGCCGCTTGATTGAGACCTACGGAGTTCAAGTGGACGTCGAGGACGACGGCTCGGTCTTTATCAGCGGTTTGGACGCCGAGGGTTGCGATCAGGCGAAAGCGGAAGTTGAGGCTCTTTCCATGGAAGCCGAGGTCGGAAAAATCTACAAGGGCCATGTCGTTTCGATTAAGGAATTCGGCGCTTTTGTCGAGATATTCCCCGGACGAGAGGGACTTCTGCACATCTCTCAAATCGACGTCAACCGCGTGGCCAAGGTGACGGACGTCCTTAAAGAAGGCGATCCGGTCGAGGTCAAGGTTTTGGAAATCGACGGGGACGGAAAAATCCGCTTGTCGCGGAAAGCAGTGTTGTCTCCCGGTTCGGAAAACGCCGGCGGTTCGCAGCCTCCGCGCCGTCATGATTCAAAAAAATCGGATGGAAATTTTAGCAAAGCGCGCCATTGATTAAGTCTATGCCTAAAAAGCCGATAGCGAAAAACGGAGCTGAGCCTTTAGAGGGATTTGGCCCTTTGGAAAAATTAAAGTCTTTCTATTCGTTCATGAAAGAAAATGGGCTGGACGCTCTGGAACTTGAGGAAAAAGATTTTTCCCTGCGCCTCGTGCGCCGGAAAAACCCGGCTCTAAGGCCCGTTCCCGTTCCGGTGGGGGCGTTTCAGACTACGGCTGTGCCTGCATCTTCCGCTCCCGCGACCGCTCAAATGGCGGTGGAAGCCCCGCCTCCCGCCGGGATCAAAATTAAATCTCCGATGATGGGGATTTTTTACCGCGCCCCGACTCCGTCGAGCCCGCCGTTCGTCAAGGAAGGCGAAACGGTTAAGCCCGGGCAGGTTCTTTGCATGATCGAGGCGATGAAGGTCTTTAACGAGACGCGCGCTGAGTTTCCCTGCACGATTGTTAAGGCGCTGGTTGAAAATGGGAAATCGGTGAAAGCCGGGCAAGATCTCTTCATTGTTGAACGGACGTGAGCCTCTCCGGCGGGAAAAAAAACTCCGTTCGTAAAAAATCTTCCGGTTATACCCAGGTGTTTTGGTGGTTTGCGGGCTTGGCGGCTTGCCTTTATATTGCTTGGTTGACGTACCTCCCCGCTTACTCAGGGCGCGCCGGAATTTGGGTTCAAGCCAAACTTGATTTCTTACTGGGTCAAACAGGATATCTTTTTCCAGCCTTTTTTCTTTACTTTCTTCTTGAGCTAGCAAAGAAAGCTTATCCCCTTCTTCGCTGGATCCGCGCTTTATTTTCGCTGTTAAGTCTTGTGTTCTTAGCCGCCTTATTTTCTCTTGTTGCGGGGATTTTTTCAGCGGACTGGGGGCAAAGGGCCGGCGGCATCGTTGGTCTTAAGATTGGCGTGGCTTTGATGACGGCTTTCGGCCGTTTTGGCGGCATTCTATTTACGCTGATTTTCTTTTTGGCCGCGCTTCACTTTCTGTTTAGGATTCCGTGGCTCAAAATTACAGAATCTTTGTTGAAAAAATTAACGGCGGAATATCGCGCGTGGAAAAAAGAGCGGCAGACTTTATCAGCTCAAGTTCTAGCGGCGAAAAAAGAGCTTCCGGTCATTGAGATGATGCCCGTGGCAGTTGAAAAACCCGCGGATAAGCAGCCGCTTAAAATCGAGACTCCGCCAAATTCCGCGCAAAACGGCAAAAAAGAGAAAGTTTCATCCCGAGTTAAAGAACGGGACGCGGGAAGCTCATCTTCTAGCTATGTTTTACCGTCCTTAGAACTTTTAGCGCCGCCACAGCCGTCCAAGGAACGCGGAAAACCCTCGGAGGCGGAAATTCAAGCCGCTTCTTCCGTCTTAGAGGCCACGCTTAAAAGTTTCGGCGTTGAGGCGCGGGTGACCGGGGTTTCTCCGGGTCCCGTGATTACGCGCTATGAACTGACTCCGGGCCCGGGGGTCAAGGTTAGTTCTATTGCCGCTTTGGAAAATGATATTGCCTTGGCGCTTAAGGCCAAGGGAATCCGCATTTTAGCCCCGATTCCAGGAAAAGGCGCGGTGGGAGTTGAGATTCCCAACTCCAAACCCGCGATGGTTTATTTGAGGGAAATTTTGGAAAGCCCCGCTTTCATGAATTCTCAAAAGCCTCTTCTATTTGGCTTGGGGCTTTCGGCTGATGGAGAGCCTAAGACCGCCGATCTCCAAACCATGCCGCATTTGCTGGTCGCGGGCGCCACTAACAGCGGAAAGTCCATCTTGATTCATTCCATCATCGCTTCGATTTTGTTTGCGACCAGGCCCGATGAGGTAAAGTTTGTCTTGATCGATCCCAAACGCCTGGAGCTGACTTTTTATGAGCAAATTCCGCATCTTTTTGATCCGACGATTTCTCCCGAGAAAGTCAGCGTCATCACCAGCCCTAAGGATGCGGCGAAGGTTTTAAAGGCGGTGGTTCGCCTGATGGAAAAGAGATACGAGAAATTTCAACTCTTTGGCGTTCGCAATATTGACGCTTATAATGCTCTTGCCGCCAAGGAAAATCGTCCGCGGGAATTTTTCGTGGTCGTCATCATTGACGAATTGGCCGATTTAATGTTGGTTGCCCAGGACAGCGTTGAAGATTCTATTCAAAGACTGACCCAGATGGCGCGGGCGGTGGGGATTCATCTGGTTTTGGCGACGCAGAGGCCATCGGTGGATGTCATCACCGGCGTCATCAAGGCTAATTTGCCTTGCCGCATCGCGCTTCAGGTTATTTCCAAAGTTGATTCAAAAGTGATTTTAGATTCTACCGGGGCTGATGCTCTTCAGGGAAAAGGGGATCTGCTTTATCTGGCAGTGGGGTCTCAAAAACCGGAACGCTGTCAAGGGGCTTTTGTCTCGGAATCGGAAATTTCAAAACTCGTGTCTTATCTCAAAACCCAAGCCAAGCCCGATTATCCGGCGCTTGAGACCATGACAAAATCCGCCGAGGCGGATTTAGGGACTTTGGGCGTTGAGCCCTTGGAGTTTTCCCAGGCGCTTAAACTTGTTTTGGAGCGCCGGCGCGTCTCTCAAGACCTTTTGAAATCCCATTTTGGATCTTCGGCGCGCGCGACAAATTTGCTCAGCGCGCTTGAGGTCAAGGAGTTGATTCATAAGCCGGAAGGCTCGAATCATTGGGAAATTCATTTTGATCAAATTGAAGATTATTTGCGCAAGCATTTTCCGCAAGTTCCGGTGGAGACGCGTGATTAAGAAATGGCCGCTTGTCGCGGCGGTGGGCTCATTTCTGCTTATTTCTACTTCTGTTTTGGCTGCGGAGGCGGTTGTCCCCTCGACTTCAACGGTGGTTGTTTCCTCTTCCGCTTCAGGCTTTGGTTTTACGCCTTCCTCGGCTCCCTTGACGGTCGCAGATATTGTTAAAAATCTATCCTCGGTCGAAGCGAAAATCAAGACCTTGTCCGCTCGCTTTAAGCAAACGATTCTCATTCGGGATGCTGGAATCACTCAAAAAGTCGCCGGTTCTTTAAAATACGCAAGAGGCTCTCGTTTCCATATTGATCAAAAATTGCCGGAAAAACAGAGTGTGGTTTCCGACGGCGAAACGATTTGGATATGGCGGCCGTCTAAAAAAGAAGCGCTTGAAATGGAGCTTGCTTATTGGGCTAAGACCCAACCTTTTGCCAGAGGTTTGTTGGATTTCGGCCATTACGCCTCTATGCTTAGCCGATACCGGATTAAGATCATCCATAATTCCTTGGTTCCCAAGACAAAATCCGGTTACCGTAATATCGAGCTTTTACTGACGCCCAAGTCTTCCTCCGAAAAATTTTCCTTGCGCTTGTTCTTTAATACGCGTGATTTTTTTCCGGTAGAAAGCGATTTCTCCCAAAAAGGGGTTTTGGTGCGGTCTCATTTTTCTGATATCGTTTATAATATAGCGTTGTCGAGCTCGGAATTTAATTTTGAGCCGCCTTCAGGGGCGCAGATTTTTGACGAACGGACCGGAAAATAAATTTATCTCTAAGTAAAAAGGTGAATCATGACAGACGAAAAAGCTAATTCTATCTCCAAAACTAGCGAAGCACAGGTTAAGGTCCCCTCTATCGGAAATAAACTAAAAGCGGCGCGGCTTAAAAAGGGCCGGACGATTGAGGCCGTCAATCAAGAAACCCGGATGTCCAGAAAATTTATTGTTGCCATGGAAGAAGATCGCTTTGATGAAATTCCCGGCGGTTCTTATTTGAGAAGTTTTCTTAAGGGCTATTGCGAGTATTTAGATATTGATTTTAACGAACTTGGTTTTGTCGAGGATTCAAAAGCCGCTTTAGATCCGGAACAGGAAAAAAATATTCCCGAATCATCGGAAAATTTAAAATCAGTTTCCTCTTATTCCGCATCCGCTTTAGATGAGAAAACGCGAAACATCGTCATTGTTTCCGCGCTTTTAATTTTGGTCGTAGCGGGCCTATTCATCAGACATGGGGTGAATGCCCAAAGAAAAAGTTCAGAGAAGAAGCAGGCGGCCAAGGCCGTCAGCGTTCAGGTTCCGGCATCTCCAAAGCCGGTATTGGCGCCAAAGGGAGAAGCCTCCTTAGTCATTGATGCGCTTAAGCCGAATCATCTGGTCGTTTCCGTGGATGGAAATATTAAGTTTCGCGGTCTTGCCGCGGTGGGGACCAAGCAAACCTGGTGGGCTAAACGAGAGTTCATCCTCTGGACGAGTTCTTCTTCCGCGCTTGGGGTTTCTCTGAATGGAAAACCCTACTTTCTTCTTCATCCGGATATTAAGGGAAACTATCATATTAGAGTGAAGAAACGTCCTGCCTTAAAGCTGCGGGCAAAACATAACTCAACTGGATCAACCAAGCCCGCTGTTTCCCCTATGGCTTTGTCGCCAAAAACTGTCTCGTTTTCTTCCGGAACTAAGCAATAAATATGAGCTTGGCCAATCGGTTGACGGTATTTCGCATCCTCTTGGCCTTGGGAACTTTTGCCGCGCTCATCCAGAAAAACGCGTTTTGGGACGGCGCCGCCTTTATTTTTTTTGTCGTCGCCCTTTTGACCGATTGGTTTGACGGCAAAATCGCGCGTTCAACCAACACCATCAGCTCCTTTGGAAAAGTTTTAGACCCTATCGCCGACAAAATTCTCGTCATCGGAACACTGATCGCCCTTATTAGGAGCGGATTATGGATTCCGCTCTGGGGGATTTTTCTCATCATTATTCGGGAGCTTTTGATGGGGGGGCTGAGAATCCTGACGGCTAAAGGAGGAGTTGTTCCATCGGCGGAAAGTTGGGGAAAATGGAAAATGGGCCTTCAATCGGCTTCGATATTGGCGATGCTTGTTTTTCTATTGATGAGAGATTTTTTTCCCGCAGTGGTGATTCATCTTATTTCAATTCCTTATTTCTTGACGGTTGTTTGCGTCATCTCATCCTGGAGCTCCGCCTACCTTTACTTTAAGCAGTCTAGAAGAATGCTTGAAAAAACCTGGCAATGAACCAAGCGATTCTTTTTTTTGCGACCGGAGCTTATCTAAGCTATCTTCCGGGTTGGGCCTTGTCTCGCGTGGGGCGCGTTCAAAAACGCGGAGGAGAGGGATTTTTGGGAAGTCTTGAAGGCCTGGGCTTGTCTTTAGTGGTGCCTAAAAATGCGAAAATATTTCTCATGGCTCTTGTTTTGGCTTCTTTAATTGCTTTTTGGATTTGCGGAAAAGCTGAGAAAATTTTGGGCCGTCACGATGATGGGCGGATTATTTTAGATGAAATTCTCGGCATGATGCTGGCCGCGTTTCTTTTGCCGCATACGCTCAAGGCTTATGGGCTTGCCTTTGTTTTGTTTCGCGCCTTCGATATGTTCAAGGTTTTTCCCTGCAATTGGTTTGAAAAATTACCGGGAGGCTACGGAGTCGTTTGCGATGATCTTTGCGCGGGGGTGATGGCCAATCTTGCGGCGCATCTTTTCATTTAGCGCTTTAGGAGCGCTTTTTTTTACGGGACCCCTTTGGGCCCAGACGCCTTCTTCGGCGGTCATTTCCTCATCTTCAACCGCAACCTCTAGTAATGCCATTTCAACTTCCGCCGCAACTCCGCCGGTTGTCGCCTCTTCCGCTCCAGTTTCTTCTTCTCCTCAAGCGGCTACCAATGGCCTTGGCACGCCTTTGTCTTTGGATACGAAAGGCCCGTGGGTCATCGGCGAAGTTCTCTTCATTCGCGGAGGCAAGTTCACTAACGATTATACCTTGACGGAACTCACCCATGCCACCAAGGGTAGTCTCTATACCGAACAAGATATTCAAGACGATGTAAAGCGAATGGAGGCGACGGGGCAATTTTCCGCGGTTGTTCCGAATCTCTACGAAATGCCGACTCGGGTTCCTTCTCAGCTTTCCACGATTGCGGTCGTCGGCCGCGAAGTCCGTTTAGTTTATAAATTAGCTGAAAAAAATCCCGGGGCCGGCCCTGTTTCTTCCACGCCTAAAAAACCGGTTACCGAAGCTAAGCAGTTGAGAGTCGCGCCGCCGGCGCCTTTGTCGGGAGTGGTTTTCACTCCGACGGCTTATCGCGGCCATGACCAAGATAATTCCCCAGGCCTGGGTTTGGATATTAACGCTGATTATATAATCGGACGCCTTTACGGAAAAAACTCGTTTAAAAATTCTCCGGCCAAAACCAATTATCTGGATCAGGTCGGAGTTTGGATGTTGTCGGCAGACGGAAAAATGCAACTTCAATCGGAAACTAATATTCGCCCGGCGGTGGCTTTCGGAACCCAAGGAACTCTTCTTTTTAGAGATACTTCCCAGCCGACGGCTTCGGGCGCGGGCTCGACCAATGTCACGGCTCAAGTCAGCAATAATAACGGCACTCAAATGCTGGGAGACGCATACTTTGTCATGACGAAAAAAATTTATTTCGTGCGTTTAAGCGCGGGGATGATGTTTGGCGATTGGGGAGACGCGGTCGCTCAGTTTTCTAATTTTTTAAGTCCCACGGCCTTGACCTTTTACGCTCAAGATCCCAACCAGACTGTCATGAGCCATACGGTTCCTTTTGTGAATGCGATTTTTATGGCGACCTCGAATCACCCCATTGAGCTAGAAGCCATGCAGTTTAACGGCGCCGCCCTTCATCCGATGCTCATTAATCTTAAGGCCAGTCATTATCTGAAAACAGATTTTAACCTCGGATTTCTGAAATTTAGCGGCGGTTATGATCTTCTAGGCACCATCGCCGTTCGCTATAATTTCTGGCCACGATAATAAAAATATGGCTATCGCGGATTATTTGAAAGCGCAGGGCGGGGATTTTTTTAATCCGCTTTCCATTTGGAACGCTGTTTTTTACGGCGTTCTTTTTTTTATGGCGGCAAGCGCGCTTGCTTATTTTTTTCGTTCGGTCATTGAGAAAATTCTAAAGAAAGATTCTGCCCGCCGCATTGACCGCACCTACGCAATTTTTCTGACCAAATTCGGGGTCTTTTCGATTTATGGGTTTTTCTTTGTCTTGTATACCCAGTTGATTCCATCTCTTCATTCCATTGCCGCTTTTCTTTTGACCGGAGCCAGCATCGTTTCCTTGACCGTGGGGCTTGCGGCTCAAAACACTCTTGGCAATATGGTGGCGGGAGTGGCGATTCTAATTTATCGTCCTTTTCATGTGGGGGATGTTATTCGCGTTTCCGTTCCTGGTGGAGCCGATCAGGGAAAGGTCGAGCAGATATCTTTGGGATATACGACCCTGTCAACGGAGGATCAAAGGCGTATTCTAGTCCCGAACGGAGTTATGTTGGGACAGACAATTATTAAGCTGAACTCCTGACGTCCCCGGTCGTTATCATTTATTTTTTCCGTATCCAACCATGCGATTTCGCAAAACTTGCAGGTATTTTATGGCGGGAGCGTAATGGGGGTCGAGGGCCAGGGCTTCTTCCAATTCTTTTTCCGAGTTCGAGGGATCGGAATTCCAGGTCAAAACAGCAAGATTATAATGGGCTTGAGCGGAAGGATAAAGGATGAGGGATCTTAAGTACCAGTTTCGCGCCTGGTTAGGGTCTCCTAATTTCTCTTCGATAGCCCCGACCTGAAGCATATTTTCCGCGCAGGATTTTTTAAAGCTTTGAACCGCGTCGTTAAGCGCGCGATATTTTTGGGCCAGGAAATTAAGATTTTCCCCTAAACTTACGGCAATCTGATAGAAGTTGAGAGCCTTTGGATATTGTTGTTTCAGATAAGCCGCATATCCTAAGTAGGCTGGAGGACCTGGAAATATCCAGTGCATGGCCCAGGCCAGATTTAAATCCTCAAAAGAAGAAGCAGTATCTTGTTTGAATTTCTCAGTTCCTTCTTTAAAAGACATTTGGGAATAAGCGTCGATTAAATCCGAAGTGAAAAAATCGGGTTGAGCTTCATAAGAATAACGGCCTCTGAAGGCAAACAAATGCCACAGATCTTGAGAGGCGTTTAAGTCTTTGGGGACAGCTCCCATCAAGAGTCCTCTTGGATTTAAGGAGTTCGCGACACTTGGGGGAATATCGGTATCCGGGGTGGCAAAAGCAGGACTATTGACGGTGAGAAATCTTTTCCAAGCTTCTACATTGGAGAGCGGGATCAAGAATAAATTGGGGGAGCGTTTGGCGAAAGAGTTCTCATACCAAGGAGAACCAATGAGCCCTTGGGAGACAAGATTCAGATCGGGTCTTAGGCCGGCGGCGGTTTGATAATACCAAAGACTGAAAAGCTGAACGTCTTTTTTGGCGATGACGGTTGCGCGCAAAGGGGCGGAAAGAAAAACATTTCGCGCGTAGTCGTAATCAAAGAAGTGTTCTCTGCGGTTTTCTTCTTTAAGGCGTCCGACTAAAAATGGAAATAAAACCAGAAATAGACACGCCGTTTGAGATAAAATTTTAGAATGTTTCGACCATTCGGCGAGCCCCAAGGCGGCTCCAAAGATGAGCACGATGTCCGATAGAAGATAGTGGGGGTCGACGATGGCGATTGCGTGGGGATTGGGCGGCATATTGGCGAGCAAAAGAAAAAAGGGGCCGCTCCAGAAATAGAGAGAAAACACCCCGATAAATCGGCGCGGTTCCGAACGCGCCAGACTGGTGAGGCCCCAGAGAGCCGCTAAAATTCCAAGAAGAGAGAAATTATGCCACAGATGTCGGGCGTAGAGAAGCATGTTGCCAAAAAAAAGCGAACCCTTCGCGTAATTTTCACTGATTAAATCCAAGGTTCCACCGTATTTCGTTCGGAGGATGGATTGGATGAAGTTGGACCAATGGGCGGGGTGGTTCCAATCAAGCCAAGGACCGGTGGATGAACGAATGGGCAGATAGAGATAAACTGAAAATCCCAACAGGGAAAAGAAGGCGGATTTGATGACCCAACTTTTTAGGTTTTGAGTTTTTCGGGCATAGACGGCCGTAAAAAAGGCGAGGGCCGCGATAGGCCAGTGAAGGCCGAAAAAAAACATGAGAGCCGGACAAACGACAAAAGCCCATCCCGCCCAAAAGGAAAGCGGCTTTTCATCCCTTCCCGAAAGGGCCAGCCAGATGAGGCCCGGGGACCACAAGACAAAATCAAGCCGGTTTGAGACGATAACGCCAAAAGCAAAGCAAAAGAAAAACCAGAGACGGTCTTCATATTGTTTGCTGAGTTTCCAGGATAGAGACAAAAGAAAAACCGCTCCCAAAACCCATAAACTATACATTTCAGAAACCACCGCAATGGACCAAAAAGTGGCGTTAAATCCTAAGAGAGCGCATCCCCCCAGCGCGGCTTGGAATCCGAAAGAATCAAAGAGGAAAGAAAATAGGAGGGCCACGGCCCCGGATGCGGAAACGGCTGACAAAAGGTTTAAGCGGTAGGCGGGGTTTCCTAATGGGAAGGAATCAATCAGCCGTCCAAGAAGAATGTAAAGAGGGTAGCTGGTTGGGTGAGACACTCCTAATGTCCAGGCGCTGCTCGCCATTTCTCCGGCATCGCGGTAGGGGGCTAGAGAGGGATGCAGAGTGAAAAGATAAAGCGCAAAAAAAGCGAAAAAAACAAGAGGGGTCTTTAATTCAATTATTTTCTTCACTTATGGCTATTATAAAATTAATGCAGTGTCCGCTAAATAACTGGAC
>JAJYOT010000084.1 GCA_021796015.1 bacterium | reverse complement strand
GCTTTTAGACATGTTGAGGTACACCCATATCGGGGCCGGGGCTTCTTGGATTGCGGAATACGGGGATCCCCAAGATCCTCAAATGGCCAAGGTTCTTTCAAAGTATTCCCCCTACCAAAACGTGCGGCCCGGCGTTCACTATCCCAAGGTTTTTTTCATCAGCTCCGTTGATGACGATCGCGTGGCCCCCGCGCATGCGCGAAAAATGGCCGCTAAAATGGAATCCTACGGCGATCCGGTTTTCTATTATGAGACCTCAGACGGAGGACATTCTTCCGCAGCTAATCTTAAAAAAAATGGCCAAGGAATACGCCTTGGAATATGTCTATCTCATGGAACGCCTTTTTCCAAAAAAATAGGAGCTCTCCTTTTCTCTCGTGGAAATCCTTTTTGAAGACCGGCATCTCATTGTTCTCAATAAGGCTTGCGGAGAAGTGGTCGTGGCCGGACGCAATTTAAAAGATAAACCTCTCAACCGGGTTCTGTCTGAAAAATTCGGCCAAACTATTTACCCGCTCCACCGTCTGGATAAGGAAACCAGCGGAGTATGCCTTTTCGCCAAAGACGCCGAAACGCAACGCCGCCTGTCTCATCTTTTTGAAACCCGTCAAATTCAAAAAACCTATCTCGCCTTGGTTGAGGGAAAAGTGGAGGGCCAAGGAACGATTAACGCTCCGCTTAAATTATTCGGCTCCGGGCGCACCGGAGTTTCAAAAGCAGGAAAACCTTCTCTGACCGACTATCACGCGCTCAAAAACGGGGCTTTTGCGTCTTTGCTCGAAGTCTCGCCTAAAACCGGACGGCGACATCAAATTCGCGCCCATCTTTATTCTATCGGCCATCCCATTCTAGGGGATTCTCTCTACGGACATCCTCAAATTCCCGCGCCCCGTCTCATGCTCCATGCCTTTAAAATTTCAATTCCAAAAGAAAGTTGGCCAACCTTTGAGGCTCCTCTTCCCAAGGATTTTGAGAATTTTATTCCTTAAGCTCAATTCCCACCGGACAATGATCAGAACCCATGACTTCCGGGAGAAGGAAGGCATTTTTAAGCCGCGGACGTAAATTTTTTGAGATAAAGAAGTAATCAATGCGCCAACCGACATTACGCTCTCTGGCGCGAGTCAACTGATCCCACCAGCTGTAATGGCCGGGGCCTTTTTCAAACTCGCGAAAACTGTCGATAAAACCGTGGTCCAATAATTGGTCAATCCACGCGCACTCCTTAGGCAAGAAACCGGAAACGCCGCGATTTTCTTTCGGCCGCGCGAGATCAATATCTTTATGCGCGGTATTGACGTCGCCGCAAATGACGATTTTATCCTCGCCGCGAGCGCGATATTTTTCAATAACCTTTAAGAGGTGATCGTAAAAATCCATCTTATATCGAAGCCGCACGGCGTCTTTTTTACCGTTGGGAAAATAAATATTAAAAAGAGTGAAACTTGGATAGGAAGAAACTAACACGCGCCCTTCCGCGTCAAAACGCGGTTCGTTAAACCCCCGATCCAGGCGTTTGGGTTTAACGCGACTTAAGGTCGCGACCCCGCTATAGCCTTTTCTCTCGGCCGGAAAAATATTAAAAGAATATCCATTGAATCTGGCGATTTCTTCCGGCGCCTGATTTTCAAGGCATTTGGTTTCCTGAAGGCAAAGGACCTCCGGAGATTCTTTCTTAAACCAATCCAAAAATCCTTTCTTATAGACAGCCCTCAGCCCATTCACATTCCAGGATAAAATCTTCATTGTCAAAGGATACCAATCCCCCTTGACGAAATTCAAATCAGGGATTATACTGAAAATTAGGAAACGGTCATGAAGAAAACAGTCTCTAAGAAATCTCGAGGCGGAAAGGGTGGAAATCCTTTAGAACTCTCACGCGATTGGCAGGACCTCCAGATGCAGTTTGACCAGATGAATATGGACTGGGGGGCTCTTGCCGCTCAAGTGGATGTTTTAAAAGACCCGGACTCTTTTTAGCGCTCCGTTAATGCCCGTCCCAAAGATTCGGGGCGAGTCCTCGCGCCTGTCTTATGACGGACAAAGCCCGGCTGTCATCCCCCAAGAGAATTCTCGCGCTTGATTTCTGAGACCAAGGCCCCTTAGAGCAAGCCCTAGCCGCATTATCCCACCAAGGTTCAACGGCGCTATGAACGCTTGTTCCATTCACAAACGAAGGGGGAGCGATTCCCTCGCAAAGATCCGCCGCTTCAAAACCCGCGGCCGAGTTCCAAGCTTGCGGATAGGAAGGATTATATCCCAAGGTCGGAAAGGGATCGGTAATGGCCTCGATAGTTTCATGGGAAGAAACGGCCGTTATCGTTTCGAAATTGGAAGAACAAGCAGGAATCACCCCATAGAAAATTGAAGTTCCGGCGCTGGACTTAAAACCCTCATGATACCCCCCGAAGGCTTTTTTTCCCCAACATGAACGGCTTGAATCCGGAAGAGAAACGCTCACGCCCACAGGCAAATAAATCATATAAAGGGTATCGGCGTCCGGCGTCGGCAAGACTCCTGAGGAAATCTGAAATTCCAGTTCTTTTTGAATCATCCCATCCGTCAAATTCGATTCTTGATTTTGCGGGCTAATGACAACTTCTCCGATAAAACTCCCTCGGCCGATGGTTTGCCCCGTTCCCGGACGCCCATCCATCGCCGGAATATTCGTCGAGTATTGGGCGAGTCGGTCCATATAGCCGCTGTCAAGAATGTTTTGGTAAAAAGGTCCGATATTGGATTGAATTTGAGAATCCACCCAAGGCCCCCAGAAAACGACAAAAACTTTCGCGTGGGAAATAACCGGCCCACCATAATACTTAAGGGAATTATTTTTGTTCTTGGGAGGTTTGGAAAAAGATAACTGAACCGAAGTCTTGATGAGAAATTCGCCGTAGGGGGCGGCAAAAGAAGCTCCGGGCAAAAGACTTGCCAGAAAAAACAAGAAGGCGACGCTCTTTTTATTCATCTACAAGAAAGATACTCACTTTAAAACTCTTTCGCCTGGGTCTAAAGTCCTAGACAACCAAAAACAAAAGACCCTGTTTAAGTCAAAACGCCTCCAGTTCCAAAACATTTGCCATCAGCCTAGAGGCCCGAGCCTGGCCTAAGAGATGGGGACTGTCCCCATCTCCTCTGGAATTTCACGGCTTTACGGTCCCAGCCGAGCGCAAATCGCGAAAGCAGAATTGCTACTGCTCGAATTAGCCCCGGTAAAGGCGCAGTTCCAAGCATTACTAGGGGAACTGCCACTGGTTGTGGGGTAACTTTGGAATATGGGATATGATGAGGATGAAGATGTGCATCCTCCGCTTAAAACGATCGTGCCGGTAGGACAGGTTGCGGCCAAGGCTCCGCAACTCACACCGGTACAATAAGTGTAACCATACGTCAAGCCGATGGACAAAACACCTCCTACTCGCGCATAACTCGATACATCTAATTGATATTGCGGACTTGCCGTCCCAATGCCGACGTTGCCGTTTTGGGCAACAACCAAGGTCGAAGCGCCGACGGCGAAGAGATTTCCCGAGGCGGGGAC
The DNA here is from genome assembly GCA_021796015.1 of bacterium. The sequence continues at coordinate 920 of JAJYOT010000084.1, read as the reverse complement.
GCTCGAAATTCCGACTGATCCTGCGGTCAGGCTGTTGGTGATTGCCGCCGAACTCGCGCTCATATTTCCCGTTGCGCTGATGTTCCCCGTTACGCTCACGTTTCCAGTCACGCTTTGACCCACCGTGAAATTATTGCTCGCGGTGGTATAGGCCACCGTAGGAACCAAATTCGCCGGATTGACCTGTCCCGTCAAACTCGACGCAGGAACGCTGCTTAGCCCTACCCCCGATCCGTAAAAACCTGTTCCCGCCGTGACCGATGACTCCGCCGACACATATCCACTCACCGTCGCGCTTGAACTCGTCAACGCCCCTGCCACCGTCACGCTCGACCCCGTCGCGTTCATGATGGAATTGCCAAGACTGTTTGCGGAAACAAACTCTGAAATTTGTCCGGACGTTCCACTGACACTCCCGCCCCCAGCGTTCAGTATCGTATTATTCCACATCAAAGTCCCATTACTGTTATAGAGCGTCAAGCTCGTGTTCCCGGGAACCGCGCTGTTTAAATGAATCCCCGCCGTCCCATTGGGAGTCCCAAGAATATCCAAACTCTGCGCCGGACTTGATGTTCCTATCCCCACGTTCCCATTCGTCACCACCAACGTCGAATTTCCCACAGAAAATGAGTTCCCTTCCACCGTCGCGCTCGATGTGGTCAAACTCCCGCTCAAAATCGCCGAGTTCGCGCTGATGTTTCCCGTCGCACTCAACCCAGTTCCATAAAAACCGTCCTCCGCCGTCACCGATGAGGTCGCGAATATCCCGCCGTTGACCGTCAGTGTGTTTGAAGAAGCCGAGGTCCCCACGCTTAAAACCCCACTCATCACATATACGCTCGTCGTCACGTTAATCCCGGAGAATCCCGAGGCCGCCGTCAAGGTTGACACCGCAATCGTTCCCGTCGAGGTCAAGGTCC
>JAJYOT010000083.1 GCA_021796015.1 bacterium | reverse complement strand
CTTTTACTTTACCCTGGGTAATGAGCATCGTATTTTAACATTGTCGCCGCCTTAAATTCCGAGTTCGCTTCGGTATTGCGCGACGGAACGCCGGGACAGCTCCGCGCCGTAAAGCCTTCGCAGGAGATCGCTTAATTTGGCGTCAGAAAGAGCGGGGTGTTTCTCCGCTAGATCGTATAAGCGTCCGAGGAAAAGGGATTTCGCGCTCGGCATGAGAGACTTTAGCGGAGCTTCCAAGCCCCAGGGCAGTTGAACGGCTTTGTTCGAGATGAGGGCGTTGATGACGCTGGGGGAAACGCCGAGCCTTGCGGCGACGGCGCGCTGGGTCAGCGGACGGCGTTTCTCTAAATTCCCGCTGACGAGATAATCCGACTGAAATTCGATGAGAGCTTCCAGCGTCCGGTAAAGCGTGGACTTTCGGCGTTCGACAAGTTCAAGGCGCAGGATAAAGAGCTCCATCTCCCGGCGTCGAGATTTCGGCAAGCTCCGGAGAAATTCCGACTTTTTGGCGGAGTTGATCTCATAACGCCCCTTCCAGATGTCGCGGTGAAAAAAGGCGAGTTCGGGACGAGAATCCTCTATCTCTATTCCGGCGACGCAACTGTAAACCTGCGCCGGCGGCGAAGACGAAGGCTCGGCGGCTGAGAATTCGCCCTGAATGTAGAGAGTATCGACTAATTGGCGAAGTTTTTGGACATCCTTTACGCCTATCCCGCATATCCGCGAGCGTTCCTCATCCGACAAGATATTCTCTTGAAGGAAACACTCCTCAAAACGTTCTTGGCCGACTCGTTCTATGAGCCGCGCGAGGCTGCCCTGGCCGTTGAGGAGTTCCGGCAAAGCCGAATCCGGAGCGCGAAGCTCCCGTCCCGCGAAACGCCTTGACGCCCAGCGCGCCTCCGAATAGGGATTGACCTTAAGAACGCCGAAATCCTTAAGGCTGCGGAAATCCTCCGCCGACTCTATCGCTCGGATTTCATCTTCGATATCCCGCTCGGGCATTTGAAGGATTTGAGCCAAGAAGACGCGCGACTGAACGCGCAAAGCCGCTGAAGCGCTCGTCAAAAGTGGCATGGGTTTAACTCGCTCGTCCGCTGCCAGGGAGGCTCCTTGCCTACGACTCCTTTGAGATGTTCGAGCTCGCGTCGCGGGATGCCTTTATGTCCGGTGGCGAGATAAATCTCGGTAAATCCGAACTCAGTCATCCTCGCGGCGGCTTGGATTCCCGTGATTTGACCGCCCAGTTCCTGGTCGATGTAGATAGAGGTTTTTCGATGAATCCCCGAGAGGGCTCTAAAAAACTCGGCGGGGGAAGAAAACGATAGAAGTTTTTTACCGGCTCCGCTGGCCGCGTGCTTCCACGTCATGCGGACCAAGGGGTCATCATCAATAAGAACCGCGTCCCAAATCCGCTCCGGGCTTTGAGCGAGGCGAATCGGGGCTAAAACCGCCAATCCCTTCGGTATCATCCGCACGCCGAGCTTAAGGCATTCCTCCAATATCTCGGGCTCGTCGAATCGGCTCGTCACCAAGACCGTCCGCTCGCCGATTCCTAATTCTTTGGCCAGGCTCAATCCCGTTTCCGCATATCCTAAAAGCTCGTAATCCATGAGGTAGACGGCAAGGCGCGCCTCCTTTGGGTTTTGAGACGCCCAGTCCCGGATCTCTTTGGGAGTCGAAAAATGAAGAACCGAGGCGCTCCGCTCTTGGCCGAGGCTCTCAAAGCGCTCTTGCCAAACCTGGTGGATGCTCGCGTCGTCATCGAGGACGACGACGGCCTCATCAGGATGGAGCCACAGCTCCGATATAAACCACTCCGGGGCGGGAGCTTTGGGAAGTTCGACAATCACGAGCGTTCCCTCGCCGATTTTTGACGCCAGTCTCAACTGCCCGCCCCAAGATTCCACCCGGGTTTTGGCGTGGTAAAGCCCCAATCCCGATCCGCGAGACTTTCCGTGGCTCTCCCCTTTGCGGCCCAGCCTCGGCAAAACATCCCGCGTGATGCCCCGTCCATTGTCTTGAACGCCGAGCGAAACCCAATCCCCTCGCGCGGACAAAGCGAGCGAGACCCTGCCGCTCTTTAACTCTCCCATGGCCTCAACCGCGTTGTCAATGAGATTGGAAAGGACGCGCCTAAACTCGACGGGCTGGACGCGGGCGAAGAGTCCGTAGGAGGATTCATCCATGCCGGAGTCTATTTCAAGGCCGATGCGGGAGCGGTATTGCAGGCGCTTTTCCGTCATCAAAGGCTCGATCAAGCTCGACAGAAGGCATATCGAAGCGGGCTCTTCCGCCAAAACCGCGCCCACGGGAGACGCGATAGCTTTTGAGCCGATAGACTCTCGGCGCTTGTCGAGGAGATTGTTGGCGATATCGCGGATGCGGCTGACGGCGCTTCGGATGATGAGCCGTTTTTCCTCGGGGAGTTGGGAGGCGTCTTTGATCACCGAATCGAGCGCGGCCAAGGGAGAGCGAATGTCGTGGGCGACTTGGGATGAGAGTTCCGCGAGATTTTTTTGAACCACCTCCTCCGTCCGCCGCGACATCACGTCCTTATGAAAAACCGCCCGATAGGCTTGCCGTAGTTCCAGCGGAATTTCGCGCTCATCAAGCTGATTTTTCGCCGGGCTCACGACTCGGCCAAACATCATGGCGTAGCGGATGATTTGCTTTGACAGAACTTCTCCCACCAGAAGCGCGATAAAGGAGCCGATGGCGATGCCGAAAAGAACGATGCGGTAGGAGCGCTCGCCGTGAGGGAAGATAAGCGCCGCGCCAATCAGAAAAGCGCTGATTAAGCCGATAATCGTCATTCTCTGCTGGACTGCCAGGCTTAAACCTTGAGCGCCAGGAATATCTCCCTCTAGCGGCGAATCCTCGGGATTTTTAATGACGACAAAGGCGTACCAAAAAGCGATCAATCCGCAAAGCCACAAAAATTCATACTCGCTGAAGGTGAAAGTATTTTTATTGAGCAGATAGGCCGAAACTCCGCCCCAATTTCCCAATTGCGAGACGATTCCGGCGAGCCCCGCGAAGGAAAACGCCGGATCGAGGGAATTCATCAGCGCGGAAGAGGACCAGAAAAAGAAAGCGATGGAGAACGCCGAATTAAAGGCTATCTCCAGGAAATCGAAACTCCATCCAGCGGAGGCGTATCGGGCATGAAGGAGGGGAGCCAATATGCCGAAGAGCGCGGGGACGACTAAAACGGCGGGGAGCCACAGCGCCCGGACCGCAGACCTTCGCGAATTGAATTTCGCCCGGATATGCTTAAAAAAACCGACGGCGCCGAAAAAATAGGCCGCAGTATAGGGCAAGGTCGTCAATAGAAAGGTGGTCCATGTCTCATCGTTGCTTCTAAAAAAATAATGCAAGGACAGGTAGCTGATATCGGCGGGGAGAAGAAGGCAAAAAAACCAAAGGAAATAGCGGTATTCCCGAGATTGCGCCTTGCGCTTGGACAACAAGCTGAAAATGATCGCCGCCTCTATCGCGCATTCTAAAAACCCCGTCAGGATGCCGGCTGGGAGGTGGCGAACGAGGCGAAGATGATCGAGCTCGAAGAAGGCAAAGCCGATCGCCCAAGCCAAGGCCAAACCGCCGAAACGCTTTAATTCCGGCGTAAAATCCGGACGCTCTATTTGAAGGGGAATGCCTTCTTCTTGAACCGATGGATGTTCCGATTCAATCTTCATCCTTTACAAGCCCTTAGCCCGGCTTTCGCGCCAGGGCCATGATTCGCTTTGACGCCGCTCCGGACGTTCTTTTTTCACTCAGTCCGCCCATCATCACGATATTGCTAAAACCGGCGCGCTTCAAAATTCCTTTAAGCCGCTTGCGATCATATGCGCGGACGAAGCTTTCACCTTGGCTGATTTCACCGTTGTTCTTGATGAACACCCACCGCGAAGTCCACGCCGGATCGGCGCCGCCGCTAAAGGCGTGCGCTTCCAATTCCCAACCTTGTTCCGTTTTATTCCAGTCCCTCGGTTTGAAATTGCGCTGGATCCAGCGGTCATTGGACACATCAATGACGATAAAGCCGCCCGGTTTTAGCGCCTTAAACATTTGTCTGAGAGTCAAAAGGTCGTCCTGGAATTTTTTGAAGTATCCAAAGCTGGTCCAAAGATTCAGCGCCGCGTCAAACCGGGCGTCAAATCCCAGATGCCGCATATCGCGCTTTAAAAATTCGACTTCGATATTTTTCGATTGGGCGCGTCTGCCCAGACCCTGAGCGCGGCGTTTGGCCTCGGAGATATAGGCGCTCGAATAGTCCACGCCCGTCACTTTATAGCCTCGACGAGCCAAGGACAGGCTGTGCCGCCCAAGACCGCAGGCGACGTCCAGTATTTTAGCGGCTTGGGGGACTGGCAGGCGGCTCAATAATTCCAAAATTTCTTTCTCGGTCTCCTTCCCGCCAGCTAAATCGGCCATGGGATAAATAGCGGGCTTAAAAAATGTTTTCCACCAATCTCTCATCTTCTCTGTCCTCGCTTTTGACTCTCAGACAAAT
>JAJYOT010000038.1 GCA_021796015.1 bacterium | reverse complement strand
CACGGTTCCTATAAAGAGCGTTTCGGGAGCTTCGCCCCGGAATTTTCAGCGTGGAATTCATCGGATGAGAGTTGACGAAATAAAGATCATCCCACCCTGTCCCATCAATATCCGCAAAACAAACTCCCGAACCATAATCCTCCGGCAAAAGATGGGACCGTATCCCATTAAAATGATGGAAATGAATTCCTGACTTTTCGGCGACATCCTCGAAAAAAGGACCCTGTCTTTCTGTTTTTGGTTTGAAGGTTTTGGAATAACCCCAAAGACATACCGCTAAAAATAAAGCGAATAAAGCGATTCTTCTAGACATCACGGTCCTCGAGTCTCGCTTTTCGTTTCGGTTGGATTTTTCAATGAGACGATTGATCTGGCCTTGGACAGATCAGTAATGGGGAAACGGATATTCTTATAATGTGGAATTCCCGACAATGACTGGACGTCCGAGGGCGCGGAAACCAGGAAATTGACGAAGGTTTGATTGAATTTGCGGTAGCGCAGTCTAGCGGTAATAGCCAAAGGGCCACGACATCTTCGCGGGACTTTCACTTTGTAAGGGATCGATTGAGAAAAACCGACGAAAAGCGAGCGTTTGGTCTTTTGGCCAACCATATTCCAGAGATTATGTTTCGTGATTGTCGTCTTGTCGTGAACATCCTTGCCGATCGCGCGCAGAAAGAACGCGTTTGGATCCACGAATCCGTGTCGATTAATAGAACCCGAACGGTAGATGACCCGACCGTGTGCATCCTTGACAGTGACATCAAGCCAGACTTGAATCAAGTCTAGCGGGCCGGTCGGGAAGCTATGACCAGGCTTATTGTTGGCAATAACCACGTTCCAACGCAACGAGCGCCCAGGTGCGGCCCTGAGAGGAGAATCGATCCAAACTTTCACGACAGGTCCGGAAGCCCAACGAGACTCGATTTCCGGGACATAGGCTTTTCCCTTAAGCCACTGTTCAGTAAGCGCCATTTGCTTTAAATCATGGTGAAGCCATGGAATCGCTGTATTAGCCGCGATAAAACGATGAGAATGGATGAAGCCGTGACTGTCGCGAGCCGGATCGTCCGATGGCACGTTACGCATATGACAATTCATACAGTTTAAGGTTTTATCTGGATGATTCTTGCTGTAATAGTGTCCCTTGAGCCAATCGTCATACTGATTTTGCAGGCGAACAAAACCGAAACCGTTAACTTGCTTACTAATGTACTGCTTGTGACACGTCGAACAGAGCTTGGGACTGGCCTCTAGTGGACCGGCATAATCCTGTCGATGTGCCCGTGGATATGCCCTAATTAGGAAATGGTTTATTTTTTCCTCCGTCGAATCTTCCGTCTGAGAAAAAAGATAGTCGCGTGCCGGAGAGAAAATGTAATTTCCATTTCCCCTGGTCCCATGGCTGATTCCATGTATTCCATGGCAAGAAGAGCAGGAAGATCCCTCCTTCGAGCCTGGGTTACCCAGAATGCTCCCTTGATCATATGCCCCGGAGAGCAACTCTGCTGGTTCATGACAACCACCGCAATAGCGAACGGGGGCCCACCCGCCCATTTCCTTCGCCATCAAATTGCTCACTGCCCTGTAGGCGATATCCATTCCCGACCAGTGATGGATGCTTGATTCCCATTGCGCGTAAATTTGCGGATGGCAGGCGCGGCACGATTTTGAATTCGCCAAGCGCCGCCAATCCATGACCGTGCCGGAAACGGTTTCGGCATTGGACGGCGCGAAGGGATCGGGTCCGTATTTTAAGTCATATCCGGGAGGCAAGCCGTCATGATAGTGCGGCCCATGATAAGCTCCCGATAATTCCGAAACAATCAAGATCGGCATTAAAAATCCAAAGCAGACCCAGGCGGAGAAATAAATTCTACCGTGCGCCGGAGAACCACGCTCAGTAGCGACATCGCCACCGTATTGATATTGTCGTTTACGGCGCGAAGAATAAATCACGTGAAATGCGATCAGGATCAACGCCGCATAACTGGCCCACTCGTGCCAGGAACGTACGACATAGGGCACGCGATCGGAAAAAGCGGCGGTATCGGCGGCCCAAAGCCCAGACGCCAAGCAAATCACGCTCACCCCAAGTGCCGCGAAACCCCCGCGAATTGCGGTTATTCGGCTGGAATCTCCGTGAAAGCGATAGTGACTCCAAAGATAAACGGCAAACGGAGCCAAAAGCGCTATGCCAATCACGACATGTAAAACAAGTCCGAACTCCACGCTCGCGTATAAACTCGGCGCAAAGGTAATAGCCGCGCCACTCAGCGCCTCGAAAAGTCCCGCTCCTAACAGTATCCCGGAAAAGGCTAATGAGATTCCTTTTCCGTGATTACGTTGCATGACCATTTTCCTCCATAACGGACAATAGATCGGAGACAGCAATCATCTCATTTTCCAAGAGGTTTATGCGTCCGTCTCTTTATCGATACGATTCTTTTGTCATACGAGATATCTGTAATTGGAAATTGCCCCTTTTGTAGGGAGTAACCCTTAAAAAATCGGTTTCGGGGAGAGACCATAAAATCCGTAAAATGCTGGTTAAATTTTCGATACCGCAACCGAGCGACAACAGTCAAAGGACCACGGCATTCCTTAGGAATTTCCACCTTATACGGAACGGTTTCGGAAGAGCCGACGGGAATTGAGCGTTTGGTCTTCTGGCGTACCATATCCCAAATATTATGTTTAGTGATTGTCTTGCCGTGAGCATCCAATCCAAGTGCGCGTAGGGAAAATGCATGCCGATCAACAAATCCACCATTATTGATGAATCCCGAGTGATAAAGGACATTCTCGGATGCATCTTTAACAGTGACGTCCAGCCAAACTTCAATCAAATCCAGCGAACCCGTGGGAAAGCTGTGCCCCGGCTTATTGTTTGAGATGTTCACATCCCAATGCAAGATGTGACCAGGCGTGATGACGGGCGGAACATCAATTTGTATTCTAGCCACTGCTCCCTTAGCCCACCGGGACTCAATTTCGGGAACATAGGTTTTGCCCTTTAACCATTGCTCCGTCATAGTCACTTGCTTTAAATCATGGCGCAACCAGGGTATTGCATTGTTAGCCGCGATAAAACGGTGGGAATGAATAAAGCCGCAGGCATTGCGTGCTGGGTCATTTGAGGCCACCTGGCGCATATGACAATCCATACAGTTTAAGGTTTTGTTTGGATGGTTCTTGTTGTAATAGTGTCCCTTGAGCCAATCATCATACTGATTCTGCAGGCGAACAAAACCGAAACCGTTAATTCGTTTATCCATGTATTGCTTGTGGCAAGTTGAGCAAATCTTCGGGTTTTTTTCTAAAGGGCTACCATAATCTTGATGATGAGCTTTAGGATAGGCTCGAATCAAGAAATAATTAATTTTTTCCCCCAGGGGATTTTTACTTCTCGCAAAAAGATATTCACGGGGAGGAAAGAATATGTAATTTCCATTTCCCTTGGTTCCATGGCTGATTCCATGTATTCCATGACAGAAAACACAGGAAGACCCTTCAGAGGATGCTGGATCTCCAATAACACCCTTATCATACTCTCCAGTGATCAACGACGCAGGATCATGACAACCCCCGCAATAACGCGTGGCCGCAAAGTCTTTTTTCTTAGCAAGCATATCGGCCACTGCACCAAAAGCCGGATCTGTCCCAGACCAGTGATGGGCACTGGATTTCCATTCTTCATAAATCCTCCTATGGCAAGCCTTGCATGAGTGCGAGGATGGTAGGCGACGCCAATCTAGGATTGTACCAGAAGCTGTCATTGCATTGGACGGCGCAAACGGATTAGGACCATACTTTAAATCGTAACCAGGAGGCAAACCATTATGATAGTGTGGGTAATGATAATCACCTGCTAAAATTGATGTAATCCAAAAGGGGATTCCAAATCCCATGCAAACCCAAATCCAGAATTGAACTCGACCCGCTCGCCAAAAACCAGACCACGCACTAGCATCCACTTCTTCAACGCGAATACGCTTGCGGCGCCAAGAGTAACCTGAATGCAGAATGATCAAGATTAAAGCTAGATAGCTTCCCCATTTGTGTCCGAAGCGCACGACGTATGGGACCCGATCGGAAAACACTGCGGCGCAAGCACCCCACAATCCAGAACCTAGACAAACCAAAGTTGCCAATAACGTCACATATCCGAATTGAATCACTCTTGTTTGACAAGAGTTTCGATGGAAACGATAGTGACTCCACAGATAAATGGCCAGCGGCAAGAAAAACACAATACCAATAACAACGTGTGAAATAAGCCCGAACTCAACACCAGCATACAATCCTGGAACAAGGCTAACGGCTAAGCCGCTAACTATCTCAAAAATCCCCATTCCTAGTACGACTCCCCATAAAACCAGGATATCAGTCTCTCCTTTTTTCTCTCTATTTGACATCATTTATTTGTCCTAATTGTTCCGCAACGAACTGGTAGAGGAACGTCACCACCAACATCTCTCGTTTTGAATGCCCCAGCCCATAACGTGCTGGCCTGGCGAAAAGAATCTTGATCAATCCGGGACAGGCCCTTGGCCCGAGCAAACTCCCCCGCTTTTTGGACAGAAATAATGGCCATTGCAGATAGAACTCCGACTAAATATTGAGCCGCCTGCGGAGACAGAGCGGCGTAATCTGGATTATTCTGTAATAGTCTCTCCAACACTTTCCAAACTTTGCCAGATTGGCAGGCCAAATAAATTGCTGGTAGCGGACAAGAAATGGGCGCAGAGTCTTTGAGTGGAAATTCAATCAACCCTTTATCCACATGGATGGGATAAAGGGTGGAGATAGCTATCTCCATGGTCTTTTTCGTAATCCAATAATCGCTTTTCGGAACCATATCCTGGGCCTGACGCCATATACGGTTCGCATAATGTCGAAAAAATCCGCCTAGAAACGCATTTAAATCCTTATTTGTGCTCGTCCCTCCAGACCAATGTATCCATAGCGCTTTATCGGGCATCCCAAAAGAGGATTCTGATGCAATGTAATTAATGCTATGGTTCCATATCCACGATATTAATCTCTCACTGGATACGGAATTGAATGAATAGCGAGACTCAATCTGACGTGAAGCCGCTCTTAGTGTTTGATGGTGATGCAAGACAAGAAATCTCAGAACAGTGGCATAAACTATAAGGTCATGGGACAAGCGAGCCGCTGAATCTGAGCTAAGTGTTTTAAGCAAAGAGGGTTTGATCCCCAACTCTCGGAGATAATCCATGCCCCAAGCGCCGGGATTCCTTTGGAAATATCGCTGGTATATGGTTTCGGTGATTGGCAGGACAACATGATTGGGCATCAGGACATTGAGCAACTTTCTTTGTCCGTCTTTTTCTTTGTCATAAATCGGTTCGTAACTCGCTTCTAAGGAAAACTCAGCCCCTAATACTTCTCTATAGGACAACCGATACCCCAGCGAATGCTCCCTCAAAAAGATAGCGTGTTCTAAAGATCTCTCCGCCATCTCCCGCAGGTATTTATCCTCACTCAAATCAAATTTATCTCTCCGTTCGAACCTTAAGGCACCATTCAGCGCCTGACTCGAACCATTTTCAATCCGCCAATGCCGAACATCATAGATAAGGACAATGCCAACAAGGATAATTACTCCACCCATTACTTCGATAAACATGCGTCGTCTATGCTTATTCATGAATCTCTCTCTAGTTTTCTGTTTCCGAACATTTGAATCCGCAAATGAGACAAAAAATCACTAAAAATAGCTGACACTAATCGAAAGTTCTTCGCGCGCTCCAGAAAATCGTTATACTCACGGCTTTGCGCTTGCCAAAGCCAATATACGCCTAAGGGGCACCCGCCCCCCAACCCATAGGCAAAATCAGGAAGGGCTTTTATGATGGCACGAGCGGCCAAGTTTTGATGTCGTTCGAGTGTTCTCCGATCTGGTCCGCGATCTGCCGATCCAATTCTCCAGCGCTTCAAATAAGGGGCTTCTGTGCCTAATAATTTATCGCAGGGATAGAAGAATCCATCTGAACCGAGAATCATTTGGGAGCAAATAGAGTGAGCGGAAATATCACTGAGATTGGAAATCTCAAAGGGATGAATTCTCAGATGGATTAGAGATTTGTAATAGTGAAGAAGCCCCTTGAGGGCACGCTCCAACTGAAATGCCTCTGATTCTTGCCAAAGGCTGACCGTATCGATAGAAATAATGATTTTTCTCCAGCCGCTGATAAAAAGGTTGTGCGCCTGTCTTGGGAGGGAAGAAACACTTTTGGGTCTTACAATTATTACGGCACCAGTCTGAATGCCTTTAATATCGCGCGGAAGGCGAACATCCCGCCCGTGAGGACTGATCAAAAGTTCAACTCGGTTTTCCGCAAAAAAATTGAGGGATTCCGAATTTAAGCCTAGGCCATTTGTAAAGACGTGCACCGATAGCTTTTGGCCATAAGAACGCCGGGTATAAGAAATTGCTTGCCGCAGCAACGCATAGTTGGTCATAGGTTCGCCTCCCAAGAACAACACTTTTTTTTGAAAATCCGCTGGAGAGGACATAAAATGGTCTATTACGGATACAATCTGGGACAAGGTCAAGAAAGCCTCAGCTGACCGCCCAGCGGCCACATAACAATAGCCGCAGGAAAGATTACATTTATTGGAAAGGTATATCGCGAGGCTCTTGGGGTTTGCGTCCACGGGCGGAATCATGGAAATAAAACCCAGTGGAAAATATCGATTCTAAGGCACAACGATATCAGTATCCCCATAAAAATCCATAAACTAAACGGCTTTGATCGCAAAACTTCTATGGTTTGACCCTGATTTTCTGAAAAACTCAACCATTTTTGGAGTGCCCGAACTTGTTCATTGGAAAGCCCGTCCCGAAAGATTGGTGAGAAATGTCTGTCGAAATATTCACGATCTCGCCTCAATGTTTGAATACTTTGGGGCGAGAGAATCATCCCAACATCTAGTTCAATTGGTTGGACCTTATACCTGGATCGATAGTCCGCACACGCCATAAGGACAAGCTGCGCGACCACGAATAACACACTAAAAACTCCGAACCCGTGAGCGGCCTGCCGAAAAACGCTCTGGACATGAGGAATAAACTCGCTGGAGATGACAACGGATAAAATTGCGGTGATTGAAATATAAAAAACATGACGACTGGCAAACAGCCAGCCGATTTTATCCCAAAGCAAGAAAACAAATATAGGGATAAACGGCGTAGCCTGGGCCAATCGGAGCGAGAAAAATCGTTGGAGTGCGGCTTGAAGAAAAAAGAAGCTGAAGATATTGAAGACATATGGGAGGCGCTGATTTAAGGCGGAAAAAAATTTTTTAGGTTGATTCATCCAAGCCGCGAGCCAATGCCAAGCCAAGGAATTCCTCAAATCGAAAATAGAATGCTTCATTTTAATAGCCGAAGATGCTGCGGAAACAAACATTGACAGAAGCACGTAGATTCCTGCGAGGATGAAACTGTTTACAAGGGCGTGGAAAATAAAACCATTGGGGAGGCCCCCTGTCGCAAAGCTGGTCAATGGGACAAAGAGCGAGCAGATAATCAGAAACTTAGCGTCTCCGGCAGGCCAAATCTTCCAAAGCCATAATCCCACACCGAAAACTGTCCCAATCGCAATCTGCCATGCGGCGTTCTTATAGAAAATAACGCCTACCCTTATAAAATATAAATATCCAACCGCGCAAATATATATACCAATACGCAACCAGGAATTTCTTATTTTGCTGAATAGAAAATCATGCCATACAACCGCCGCACCCCAAAGCACAAAAGCGACCGAGAAAAAACAACCAAGGGAAATCATCGCTTGGGTCCAATGGTAGAAACTGCGTCCCGAATAGGACCTGGACTTTTATTGGATGGGCTCAATTCAGAGTCGCCATAGAGTTCTATGTAGTCTTTTCTGGGGCCAGCGCATATTTCTAATAAGGAACATTTCCTACAAACGGGGGGATTCATCTTTTCTCCCATATAGAGTGGATCCCCAAAAATTTTTTTATAAACGTCTATAGCCATCCGTTCGTGGCCCTCAAGCGCGCATAGAGGAAACCCATCAGAAATGAACGCCATACCCAAGCTCTCCATCCGATTCATCGCCTTATTGAGATAGGGAGCGCAAATTTTAAGGCGTGGAACTAAATAGGTCCGTTTTCTTACATATCCCAAAATCTTGATTAAATTAAATTCGATATAAAAAATATCGGGAAAATTTTTCCAAACGAAGTTTACGTAGTTTTCCAAGAGTAAATAATTCAATTGATTAACAATGCAATTGAGCCTTACCCTCCGTCCCCCAGCTATAGAAATAAGTGTTTGAATCGCTTTGACTCTGTGATGAATTTGCCCCCTCGTGCGGGTAAGGAGGTCAAATACCCGCTCTTCGTGAGATGGAAAATTGACGTTGAACAATGTGATTCCGGCTTCGCAAAGTTCTCGAACGTAATCCGGATTACCCAACCGCACCCCATTGGTGCATAGGATGATATCGCGAATGCCTTTCCTTTTCGCCATGCGAACGCAATCTGGGAGGTGTTTAGCCAGTGTCGGTTCTCCCCCTTCAAATGAAATCGTATCCGGTTTTGAGTCAATCATCGCGCGAATTTGTTCGAACGACATAGTCCTGTCTTCGGGAGCTTCGGAGCAGAAGAGGCAATCTTGATTACACCTGTTGCCCATGAAAATATTGGGCTCATCTTGGCGCATAACAACCTTGACATTACCTACCCTCATTTAATGGCCTCGAATTCCCCTGTTCCGAATCGCTTTGGATACCAGGTTTGAATGCCCATGCATTTTTCGTTTAAAGCGCAAGAATGGCAGACAAGCGGAAAGCAAAGTTCTTTGGAGGGAAGGCTATTCCAAGCCTTATCTCGCAAATCCTCCGGTAAAGTGCAAAGAGGAAAGTGATAAATCCGGAAATCGTGAAACCTCCTAAATGCGACAAGATTGGGTTCAATGGCCAGGGAAACACACTCTTGCAGGGGAACCGCAACACTTTGGAAATTCTTCTCTGATTGTCCCTCCATTTCGAAATAAATCAAAACTAGCCGGTAGCGCGCGGGAGCAGGAAAACAGCGAAGTAAAAAATCAAGGGTTTTCCCAAGCCAAGGAATTGTCCTCTTGTGAAGGATGAAGCGGATTTCTAATTCTTGTCCATCTTTCATGAATTTGAGCAAGTGGGATAATCCTAATAAGGTTTGGGTGAAGCTTCCGGGAGTTCGCGTAATAGAATCATGCGTTTTCGCATCATAGCCATGTATAGGAATGGCGATAGTGGCGGGCCTGCCTAACTTTATCAGGGTGCTTCCGGCGAATCGAGAATAAGCGAAAGTTCGCCCGTTGCTCAAAAGAGTCAGCGGCAACGCTGGGAAAGATTCCCTGAATTGAGAAATAATGTTCAGAAAATCGGGGTGAAGAGTCGGCTCTCCTCCTGTAAAGAGAATATAATCCCGTAACTCGCCATTGCGCGGATAAACACTCTCATCTCCGGCTTTGGAAAAGCGAAGGAGCCGAGAGATTTGCGCCGAAGCGTCGTACATCTCATCGGAAGATTCTATGAACGCATCCGAATTAGTGCACATCAGACAGTGGTTGTTACAACGATGCCACAAAGCTATGTCCGGCACAAACGAACCTCCATTTTTCTGTTATAGCATCTCATATCGGAGTAAGTTCTTCCGCTCCATATATGCGAAAGTATTCTTTCCAAATTCCCTCGCATTCATTAAATAGCGCGCAGGCGCGGCATATATTCGGCTTGATCCGTGCGGCTGAAATTCTAGAAGAGGAAACATCTTCATTTCGGAAGTCAGGAGCAATGTGCACTGTATGAAACAGCAGACGCTCCACTGTTTCGCTGATCTGATCCTCATAGCCGCGGAAATGGCACAACGGAACATAGCGAACCGCCCATTGACGCGTCCCCGCCGAGCGGCCGATGTCCAAACAGCGACGCATCCATGGAGCAGCTTGAGATATCTTCGGAACAAAGTCGCGGAAATTTGTTTGAGCTCCGCCATAACTTGGATCAACAAAAATTACTTCTGCTCCCGCGATTTTTAATTCTAAATAGAGCTTCGCCATTTCTGGCAATGATTGATAATTCTGTTGCACGACAGTCGTATTGACGCGAATCGAGCTAAATCCTAAATTTTGGAGATTTTTGATGCCAGCAAGAATTTGGCGAAAACTTCCTGGAGCCGCCGTTAATCCGTCATGGATATCTTCGTTCGGACCATGGACCGAAAACATAATCCCATCGATCCCCGCTTCTATCGCGGCTTTCGCGAACGGTCGATGAGCGAAACGCCGACCATTCGTAGCAGATATGACTTTCTTAAACCCAATTTTCTTCGCCATCCGGATCAAAGCTAAAAAATCGGTTCTAATCGTGGCTTCTCCGCCAATAATTTCCAAATAGTCAAATCCTCTATTACGGGCCTGAGTGATGAGTTTAACAAGATGTTGCGTAGAGAAATCCGCGATTTCTCTTTTATGATAGTCGATACAGAATCCACAACGATTATTGCAGGAATATCCGGTAAAAATGACGGCACGAAAAAATTTGGAATCCGTCAACGTTGGCGATGAGGGATTTGATTTTATGTTCGCCATTTCAGAAACAGATATGCTTCACGGCGCTTTGCAGATATTGTTCGTAAAGGCATCTTTCGTGCTCAGAGGCTTTTTTTGCGATCCGGTCGGCATATAAGATCGTGATTCTGTCTCTCAGAACGCCCGGATTGTTGTTTGGGGGAAGACCTTTTTGATAGCGCTCACGGCAATTGGCGCAGGCTTCTGGACCAGACTGATTGCAGAAAAAGTGTGGGGAGTAGGCTTCCCTCCATAAGTTCCCAATGACTTTATCCGGATTGTTTAAATACGCCGTCCAAGGGCCGATGAAAAATTCTCCTTCAGGAGAGAGTTGAAGGCCCCTCTTAAGCAGACACCCGCCCCGAGATATCTCGGAAACTTCTCCATACTTAAATTCACGATTTAACTGCGTGATAAAAAAGAATCTATTCTGGGAAATTCCAACTAAAATCTCATCCAAGACTCTTTTGTACTGTTCGCAAAAAATTCGCCTTTGTTCGCTAGACCAATCTCCAGACATGACGGGTTCAATATTAAGCGTTTTGATACCACGACGGTTAAAGTAGAGGAAATTGTCGAAAAGATCTTTCGCACATTCCCTTGGAACAGTCAAATTTACGGCTATCTTTTCTTCGCTGATCTTGCTGTTGAGAACGCTTAACCTGGCCTCAATAATATCCGCCGAGGGGCGTCCACCTTTAAACCGCCTATGCCTACTTTGCTGTTCCGACGCTCCATCGGAACTTAACGCAAGGTCGATTTTGTGACGTTGAAAAAAATCAATTATTTCCTCATTAACAAGAATCATGTTCGTACAAATCGTAATTGTTAGCTCCTTCTTCAATTCGCTGGCCAACTTGCGCGCAAAAGGAACGATTTTCGATATTAATCGAAAGTTAAGGAGCGGTTCACCGCCGTAAATTTTTAAGAGTTTGTTTAATCCCGGAGTTCGGAGAAAAAAATCTATTCCTTTCTCCGCAGTTGATTGATCCATATACCTTTTAGATTTATTTACAAAGCAATAGTCACAATCGAGCATGCAATCCGTGGTCACAATGAGATAGAGGACATAAATGGGGACAGTGACGGTTTGTTGAGGCGCGTCGGTCTCAATTATCATCGGAAATACACCCCCCTCTTATCCCGTTCTAAAGTTAAGTATGAAATACGCGCTCCAGCCTCAAAAGCGGCACCCAACACATCATTCATCCCGGGGTCCAAGTGCGCCAAGAGCTCGGGATGGACTGGAGTTTCAAATCTAGCCCATAACTTAATGGAGGAAGGATTCGTTGAACTGGACAAGCGAAACATCGGTCCCCAGTGTCTAATCTTTTGAGTGCCGATTAAGGAAAAATAACCATTCCATTTGCCCATTGGCGGCCTTATGCATCGCGCGCGATCATAAAGTTGTGCCGCATCGGAATCATTGACGGGAAACCTCCGATAGGCGTAAACTTTACCCTGGCTGTTCCCATATCCTGGTAAATTCATTCCCAGGGAATCTATGCGCCAGTCCTTCGCTTCGAGGATATGTCGAAGTCCGAAATTCCAAGCGTTCAATTGCTCAAGTTTCGACCCTAGAACGCTTAAATAAATTTTTATGACGATATCGCCCCCTTGAGACTCGCAACCAATCTGAAGCGGGCATCCAGAAATGAGCGAAATGTTTACCAAACGGGCAACTTCCCTAAAGCGAACTCGAATACCAGCGCGGGATGCGATACGTGAAATAATTTGAGTTCTTTTTTTAATCCATAATCCCCTCATCATCATGTCTGATTCGGACTTGGGAAACGCCAAGTGGAGGAAACGGATATTGGGGCTCCCTTCGATAGTTGAAAATTCAAAAAAACCATTGATATCGCTATATCCCTGATTCGCAATTTCTAAAATTATTCGGTTAAGAGCCCGTCGAGATGTAAGGCTCAATGGAAAGCAGTCATCTATGAAGCGCAGGCTCTCTTCAGTGTTCATTCGAAAACGCGTTCCCGGGCTTGTTCCAAATAGCGGCTAAATACCGGATTGTTCGTTGCCAATCGGCGTATGGCCCGGGCTATCTGGATGGATGCGGCATTACGCAAACTGAGGGCTTCTTGGGCATTTTCTCCGCGACCATTCAAATAGTTGGATAAACAGGCGCGACACCGCGAATCTCGTTCATCATAATTACAACGTTGGTATCGGGGCGACAACCCTTCAGGAATGCGCCCTACGATGGATTCGGAACGGCGCGAAGAATTAAATAAAAAAGGAGTAAAAGTCATTTCCCCCTTGGGGTAAACTTGGAGCGTGCGCGCAACTGGACAAACGCAGCCTCGCGAATCGCTCAAGGAACAGCTCAATATCTCACGGTTCACTGTGTTGAGGAATATGAAATCTCCGTTTTTAACGGAGTTTAAGATGAAGTTGGCTATTTGGACAAGGCTCTTGGAAAAATCGCGCAGAGAAATTTGACTCCAGAGAATTCCTGGGGCCTCAATAGGTTCAAGATTAATATTTCTAAAACCTTGCGAGCACAAGAAAGAGAAGTTGTCGAAGCTCGCCGCCGCTGTTTGAGGATGAACGCAACAAAGGGCGCTTATTTTCCTGTTGGGGATTTCCGCGAAAAGGATCGGCAATTTTCTCGTCACCGCATTAAAAGAACCATGACTATTTGCGAAGCGGCGGTACCGATCGTGCGCCTCCTTTGGCCCGTCCAGGGTTAAAGAAACTCTTACGTCGTGGCTTTTGAGAAACTGAAGGATGGCGCGGCCAAACAAAATAGCGTTAGTCCCTAAGGATATCGAAATAGTCTTTCCCATTTGGCGTGCCTGTCTTTTCGCGTCGAGGATAATTTTTTTCACCAAATTCCAATACAGCAGAGGTTCAGCCCCATAAATCAATAATAATTTTCTATCCCCCAGAGAGCGAAGCAACAGATTTGTCGCCGCAGAAGCCGTCTCTTCGCTCATCACATCGCTTCCCTTTTCGATAAAACAATACTCACAACGGAGGATACAGCGATTCGTTATGACGAGATCAAGCCGTTCGATGTGATGCATGCGGACGTCAACACCACCCGCCTGAAGAGCCGTGAGAACCGTGGGAACCGTGGGAACCGTGGGAACCGTGGGAACCGTGGGAACCGTGGGAACCGTGGCTGACGTGACTCTGATGCCCATTAGCCTGCATCCAATTATTGTGAAAGGTGCCTTGCTGCGCGGCGAGGGGCGAAGCGTTGTGGATGAGAGCCGCTTCAACCGCACCCAGGACAATAGCGGCCTTAATAATATCGGAGTCCAGCATTTTCCCCTCTTCGCTATTTAAAAATCTCTCGATTCCTCTTTGAGTTTTTTTTAGGGGCCCGGTTTTCTTTTGATTTGCATCGGAATCCATAAGTCCTCCTCATTTCACGAATTCAGCTTCACAAGGCTGTGCTTTAACCCATTGATTGAAAACATCAAGACACCTCGAATCCTCTATTTTTTCAAACAGAATATCGCAAATTCCCATAAAGAGGGAACACCGATCATTCTCCGGCATTCGCCCCCAAAGAGAGTCTTGCACTTGATAGTTGTAAACTGGGCACACTCCGCAGTAAGGCTTGTAGACGCAACGACTGCAAGCGGGCTGTACATCTAAATTGGAAGCGATGCACAACGCTCGACATGCGGGTGAAGACAATAGTCCCGCGTAGTCTTTTGTATCCAAATGACCAACTTTAAATAGGTTGTCTCCGCTTTTGGCCACCATACGTCCTTCATCGCAAGTATAAACGCCTCCATCATAATTATATGCCAGCTGTCCGGTCACGGCTCCGCAGGGACTGCGCAAGTCCGTGAAACCGGGATCTTCTCGATAAAGAATTTTTTTAAGAAGGATAAACGCCGCGCGCTCAACGAAATTGCGCCCCGTGAAATTAATCTCAAGTATCCGATCCAGCCCCTTGCGGTAGAATTCAAGAAAACTGTTAATTCCGTATCCGATTTGCGGCCACAATTTCTTGGCGTGTCCCATAGGGGACAAAGGCCTTAGGAAAATGTCATCCAGTCCCAACTTTTGATACTCATCAACGATGTCCTCGGCGCGGGAGAGGGAGAACCGTGTCGTGGTCATTAGAGCCGAGGGTTTAAATATGCGTTTGTTCCCCTGCCGCTTCTGACGCGACAATATTTCGCGAATCCACTTGATCACGGGTCCGTAAGATCCCCCGTTGAGGTAAACCCTGTTCTTCTCATGCAGATCTTGAGGACCGTCTAGTGATGTGCAGAGCGAAACCTCATGGTCCAGCAGAAAATCAAGTTTCTCTTCATCCATTAAACTCATATTGCTGACCATCGCAAATAGAAGCTTGCGCTTTTCTTTTTTATTCTTGGCCTCCGCGTATTCGATGATGAAGCGGACGACTGGCCAATTAAGAAGAGGCTCTCCCCCTTGAAACTCGATGGTGAGATACGGATTGGGGCTTTGGAAAATCAGGTCGACCACGCCCTTGGCCGTCTCGAGGCTCATATCCGTCTCATGTCCAGAGGTTCCAACAGCGCTGGCCTGGCAATAGACACACTTCTGGTTGCAGCGCAAAGTTACGACGACAACATGGAGGACCGCTCCTTGCCACAGAGAAGACTTGCCCCGGCGCCATTGCCGCGAGAGTTCCTCAAAATCCATATGGTCTCGGATAAAGCCTTTTTCCCCTAATTCATTCCATAATGGATCGCCGGAACTCAACCCTGATAAAAAACGTTTAAAATCGGGTTCAGAAAGCCGCGCGTTGTAGCCCCAATCATTTGTCAGCAGGTAATCACCGCCAGAAAAGCGTTTGAAGTAAAACCCCGCTACCTTTTCGGGTTCAAAAGCCATGAATGAAGAATTATCACTAAGCCGCGACATAATAGACGCCCCCATAACCGACATTAAAAATCCATGATTTAAAAACTTCAAGAACCCGTGAATTTTCCATCATTTTAAAAAGGATATCGCAAATGTTCCTCTTGAAGACGTAGACCGAAACATCCAAGCGTATCTGCCACCGAACATCCGCTCGCAAGTTGAAAGATTACCCGAACCGTGCCACTCGGGACTAATCGAAACATAGGAGCTCCCGCAGCTGGACGAATAAGCCGCATATTTAACATCCTCCAGACAAAACTTCTCCAGAGGAATTACGACCGCAACGCTATTCTTGATCATGTCCATCGGTCCGTCCGTGTCCGTGAACCTCTTCCCAGGTTTTGAGCACCCCTAAAGGGTCATCCGAACTCTCGGATTCCTTTTTTATCTCCGCCTCGACTTCGGCGATAAGTCGCTCAAGTTCCTTTTGCTGTTCGGCGTTAAGATTATCCTCGGGAATCCCGTTCGGCTGCCCATCATCTTTAAGGCCTAATTCGATGACATGCTCAATTACGCACCGATTATTATCCGCAACCCGAGAGCGCAGTGACTCATCTTCAAGGGTGGAATGAAAAAGCCCGCTTAATCCAGGAGGAATCTCGCCATCTCGGGGCGTAAAGGTGATCTTGACTTGTTTGTCCGGCGCCGATTCAATTTTAACGTATGTATTGCCGCTTAGGGCAAAGGCCGCGTATTTAACATCTTCCAATTTTACGCCGAGATATTGCGGGAGGAATATAACCTCACTATTTTCAGTCCAATGATTTTGTGTCATGTCTATTTCCTTTTTCCCTATCCACCGTTTTCTTTCATGGCACGTATTTTTTTATTTATACTGTCAAGCTCTTTAGCCGCTTCAGGACTCACTTTACCAATAACCCTTCCTCCATTTCTCTTTGCCGCTGCGTCATAAAGTTCGCAGTATACATCTCCTAACCTTTTAGCCGCCAAGTCACACTTTTTAGCTTTAGCTGGCGACATGAAAGAGCGACAAGAATATTCTAAGGTAGAAGGACACAGTTTGGGGTGGTGATAGTAGATTGCTCTATAAAGGCTAAGGTTCAGGGCGCAGAGAGGATCATCTGCATTGCCACCCTCTCTATGGCAATCACTCAATCTCATTGGAAAACGCGAAAAACATCCTGAGCCTACCTTCCGTGGAAATATCTGGCGCGCCATTATAGCGGGGCATATCTTGTCGTATCCCTCAGAAATCGCCGAACAGAAGTTCTCCGCTGAGGGAGTTGGAATCGGGGCGCCCAATTTTTTCCCGATCTCTCGGGAGAAAATGGGCAAATTGGCCGCGGCGAAAGCAGGGCAAGCGTTCGGATCTTTTTTCCACCCGCCCAAATAGGCTAGAAGTGGCATACGATAGGAGGCTTGAATGCAGGTGTCTTTAAGACTGACACCGGCCATCTTGTAACCCTTGCGATACCTTCTCAGATTAGATAATCTCATACAGGGGAACTGACTTCGCGCCACCAACGCTTGGCAAACAGAAAAATCCAGGAGGGCATTTTCAATACGTCTTGAGTCTCCTTGCCCAATCCCCTCTTTTTCGTCGACCCCATCTCCCCATATGCGTCCGTAAGAACTTACAATTTCCTCAACGGAGCTTCCGTGACATTTGCCTAAGTCTTTCGGGCCGGAATACAGCTCCCGTGCATGAGCCGCATGAGGCAGTATAATCAATATTAAAAACGCCGGGAGGTATTTCATCACGCGCTTAATCCCCTTGATGGCTGTCATCAGCCGTTTAGCCTCTTCTTCAAGAGCCTGGGCTTCTGGAGCGGGGAGAGCGTCCCTTTTGGGGCTCTGGGCGCGACTTAGGATATGAGCCGTCATCATTTCGACAATCCGCCGATTTTTCCTGGCAAGACTCAGGCGCAGGTCTTGATTCAAAACCTCGTTGCAAAATTCTCCACATAAGCGCGCAAAATCAACACCGCCTCTTCCCGTCTTTAAGGTGGCCTCACAACGATCTTCGCGTTCCGCCAGGGAAATGTCCGCTCGATTTTCAAAGACAACGGCGGCCAACCTCACGGCTTCCGGGTCATAAACGGCTCTCTCGAAAGATAAAATGCGGCAATTTCCCGAATTTTCAGGATTCATCTACTCCTCCTCCCTTTACCCACGAATTGAAAACATCAAGGCACCTTGAATCTTTCATCTTCTCGAAAAAGAGATCGAAAAAACCAACGGATAATTTGCAGCGATCTCCACCGGGAATATATCCCGACAGAGAGTTTTGTTCCGCGTAACTATGGGCCGGACATATTCCACAATACGGCTTGTAGACGCAACGGCTGCAAGCCGGCTGCGAATCTAAATTTGAAACAACGCAAAGCGTCTTGCACACGGGGGAAGAGATCAGCTTCTCATAAGAAATATCATCCGCATCGCCCATCCAAAAAATTTCATCTCCCCCATTGGCCAAGAGGCGCCCCTTTTCACAAGCGTAAACGCCGCCGTTGTAATTGTAGGCCAACTGGCTACAGGCAGCTCCGCAAGGACTATGTAGATCTAAGTAGCGAGGGTTTTCTTGCCCTAAGATATTGCTCAAGAGAATCACCGCGAGCCGCTCTACTAATCTGCGGCCATCGAGATTTATTTCGAGAACCCTTTCAAATCCTCGGCGATAAAACTCGAGGAATTCTTCCGCGCTGTAGCTAATCTGAGGCCAGGTTTTTTTCGCCGCGCCGAAAAATGAGACTGGCTTTAAAAAAATAGTTTCCAGTCCCAACTTTTGATACTCATCAACGATGTCCTCGGCGCGGGAGAGGGAGAACCGTGTCGTGGTCATTAGAGCCGAGGGTTTAAATATGCGTTTGTTCCCCTGCCGCT
>JAJYOT010000037.1 GCA_021796015.1 bacterium | reverse complement strand
ATATCCTCATAGGCCAAGGAAAAAGCAAAACGTCTCTTGGAGAAAGAAAATGATCTCTTCTAAACTTAAAAAAATCGTCTCCTCATTGTTCTTCATTAATTTTTGTTCAACTTGGATTTGGGCGGATCCGGTCGTGATTAAATTTGCGACCCTGGCTCCGGAAGGTTCGGCCTGGATGAACACGATGAAGGACTTAAACCAAGAGCTTAAAAAAGAAACCCAGGGGCAGGTTTCTTTCAAGATTTATCCCGGCGGCGTTGCGGGAGATGAAAAAGACGTTTTAAGAAAAATTAGAATCGGGGAAATGCAGGCCGGTGGGTTTACCGGACTTGGGTTGGGAGAAATTGCGCCCAAGGTTCGTATTCTCGATTCTCCCTGGCTTTTTAAAAATACCTCCGAAGTTGATTTTATCCGAAAGAAGTTCCACGCGAAGTTTGAAAAGGCTTTTTTGAAAGGCGGTTTTGTATTTTTAGGCTGGAGCGACTTGGGCTTTGTCCATTTTTTTAGCCAGCATCCCTTTTCTAATATAGACGCGCTTAAAAAAGATAAAATCTGGATTTGGGAGGGAGACCCCATCGCCGAAGCGGCTTTCAAGGTTTTAGGAATTAATCCTATTCCTTTGTCCGAGCTTGACGTCATGACCTCTCTTCAAACCGGGATGATTGACACGGTTTACGGGCCGCCCTTGGCGGTGACCGCTCTACAGTGGTTTACGAAGACTCAATACATTGATCCGGCGTCCTTGGCCTACGCCTCAGGAGCCGTTTTGGTTTCTAAAAAGACCTTTGACCGGTTAAGCCCGTCCCAGCAAAAAATTCTTAAAAAAGTGAGCTTGAAATATTTGACGCGCCTTAACGCCCTTGCGCGCAAGGATAATGACGAGGCTTTGACCGCTCTTCAAAAGGAAGGCCTGAACTTGAGCCCAAACCCCGATCCCCAGACGGCGAAGCTCTATAAGGCTTTGGGGCAAAAGGCGCGGGAAGCCCTGGTCGGAAAACTTTATTCGCAAAAATTTCTCGATGCGGTTCAGAACTCTCTCAAAACCTTTCGCCAACATCATGGGCGCTCTACTTAAGCCCATTGAAAAGACGCTTTTTCTCATTGAGACTATTTTGCTGGTAGTCTTCTTGTTGGCGATGATTTTTTTGGCGTTCTTTCAGGTCCTCCTGCGCGATTTTTTTCATTCCGGGATTTTATGGGCCGATCCCTTGCTTAGGCACATGGTTGTTTGGCTTGGTTTTTTAGGCGCGGCTTTCGCCGCTTCCCAGGGGAAGCATTTCGCCTGGGAAATGCCGCGCCCCAAAAACCCGGCTTTGGGGCGACTGTTGGGGGTTGTTTCCAATCTCTCCGGCGCGCTCGCCGCCTTTTTTTTGGCTTTGGCCGCCCGTCAATACGCGCTAGAAGAAAAAACATACGGGCATACTCTTTTTAGGATTGGCGATTTCTCATTTCCGTCCTGGGCCTCGGCGGATATTATTTGGTTGGGGTTTTTGCTGGTAGGTTCCCATTTTGCGCTGCGGATTTTTACTCCGCTTCAAGAAGAAATGAAATGAGCCTCTTTTTTATTGGTCTAGTCGCCCTGGCGGCTTTGGGAGCGCCTATTTTCGCCCTTTTAGGAGGGCTTTCTTTATTTCTTTTTCATCAGGCCCAGATTGAGTCTTCAGCCCTGATTATTGAATTGGCGCGCTTAGCGGATATGCCGTCTTTGATTGCGGTTCCTCTTTTTACTTTTGCCGGCTATTTGCTCGCCGAATCAAACGCGCCCCAAAGACTTTTGGATCTGGCGGAAGCGTCTTTATCCTGGCTTCCCGGCGGTATTGCGGTCGCTTCCTTGGGGGCCTGCGCTCTTTTTACCGCGTTTACCGGAGCCTCGGGCGTCACGATTATCGCCTTGGGTGGAATTATTTATGCCGTTTTGACCCGCCAGGGATACTCGGAAAAATTTTCCTTGGGGCTCATTACCACGACCGGAAGTTTGGGGCTTTTATTTCCGCCGAGTCTTCCCATTATCTTATACGCTTTGGTCGCTCGGATTTCGATTAATAAACTCTTCGCCGCCACCTTGATTCCCGGGTTCTTTCTTCTTATTTTGTTATCCATTTACGCGGCCCGGGTTTCTTTGAGGGGAGGCGCTCCCACGACTCCTTTTCAGTGGGCTTCTTTTAAAAAAGCCGTTCGCGCCGCCGCTTGGGAAGTTCCGCTTCCCTTTTTGATTATCGGCGGAATCTACGGCGGAATTTTTACCGCTTCCGAGGCCGCGGCGGTGATGGCCTTTTATGTCTTGGCGGTCGAAATTCTAATTTACCGAGACGTCAAAATTTCCGCGGTGCCGGAGGTGATGAGAAAAAGTATGACCTTGGTGGGGGCGATTCTCATTGTTTTGGGAACGGCCTTGGGGCTGACGAATTATTTGATTGAGGCGGAAATTCCCAACCGCCTTTTTGCCTGGCTTCAAACCCATATCTCCGGGCCCCATGAATTTTTGATTTTGCTCAACGTCTTTCTCTTGATCGTCAATATGGTCGAGATCTTTTCCGCCATTATTATCGTCGTCCCGATTATCGTTCCCATCGCCCTGAAATATGGAATTGACCCCATTCATCTGGGAAGTTTGTTTTTGCTCAATCTTGAAATTGGGTATATGACGCCTCCGATGGGGCTCAACCTTTTTCTATCGAGCCGCCGCTTTGAAAAACCCTTGTCCGAGCTTTACCGCGCGGCGTTTCCTTTTTGGCTGATTCTCGCCTTTTTTCTTATGCTAGTCACATATTTTCCGGGGCTCAGTCTTTGGCTCCCGAGAGTTTTAAAAATACAATAAACAATAAGAGGGAAACTTATGGAAAATTTAGGTCATGAAGCGGGGCGCGAAGAAAAAGCGCGGATGATTCATCAGATTAAGAATTCTAAGGCTTATTCCTTGGCCTATGAGGATATGCGTTTTTTGAACAAACGGGAGCTTCGCCCCGTGCGCTTGCAGTTGGAGCTTTTAAAGCCAGAAATGATTTTACGGGAACACCGCATTCGCTCGACCATCGTCGTGTTCGGATCGGCGCGCATTTTGTCTCCCGAGGCGGCCAGGGAGAATTTAAAAGAAGCTAAATACGCGCTTAAACTTTCTCCCAAAAATCCGGAGCTCATTAAAAAATTTAATTTCGCCAAGATGAGGCTCTCTCAATCCCGCTATTATGCGGAGACGCAAAAATTTGCGGCTTTAATCTCAAAAGCCCAGCAGAAAGACAAGGGGCTTGAGTTTGTCATCGTCACCGGCGGCGGGCCCGGTATTATGGAAGCGGCCAACCGCGGGGCCTGGGAAACCGGCTCTAAAAGCATCGGGCTTAATATCACTCTTCCCCATGAACAAGACCCTAATCCCTATTTGACTCCGGAGTTGAGCTTCCAGTTTCATTATTTTTCTCTAAGGAAAATGCACTTCATGATGCGGGCGAAGGCGATGGTCGCTTTCCCCGGAGGATACGGGACTTTTGATGAGCTTTTTGAGGCTTTGACCTTGGTCCAAACGGCCAAAAAATCTCTCCTGCCGATTGTTTTGTTCGGACGCGAATTTTGGGAACGCGTGATTGATTGGGACTTTTTGGCCGAACAAGGACTCATCTCTTGGCCCGAGCGGCGCTTATTTTATATCGCCGAAACCGCGGAAGAAGGTTGGGCGTATATTCAGAGCTTCTGGAATAAAAGCGGCCGTGGCGCTTGGGCGGCGGAGGATAAAAAAAGAAAACGCCGATGAGAAAAGGGATTCTTTTTTTATTGATACTTTTGTGGCCGAGAACTCCTCTTTATGCAGGGGAGCATTTTCTGGTTTCTACCTCCTCGACGGAATTAAAGGAGGCCTTAACGGCCCTCTACGGCATGGATTTTGACGCGGCCAATCGCGATTTCGCCCAAATCATCCAGAATAATCCCAATGATCCCTTCGCCTATTTATCGGACGCCGGAGCCTTGTGGTGGGAAACTTCCGCTCAAGCCGGGATTCTTCCGCCCCCCGCTTGGTTAAAAAAACGTTTTGAAAATGATTTGACTCTGGCCATTCAAGGAGCCCGGCGCTTATTGTCTAGTTCCAAACCTGGAGACAAGGCGGAAGGACATTTTATTCTCGGTCTTTCTCTGGGAGAGTTGGGGGAGTGGGATTTTATCAACCATCATTGGTTTAAGGCTTTTTTTAATGGGCGTAAGGCGCTGTCTCATTTGAAGGACTGTATTCGCCTGGATTCCACTTATTACGATGCCTATTTGGGACTGGGGAGTTATGATTACCAGGTTTCGCGTTTTGGGTTTTTGCTTAAAACCGGGGCTTTTTTGGGAGGGCTTCACGCCAACGAAAGGCGCGGAATCGAACACCTCATTATCGCCGAGGACCGCGGACCCTATAGCCGGGATCAGGCCGCGATTTTTCTTGCGACCCTGTATTTGATGGATAAAAAAGATTATAAAACTTCCCTGTCGATTGTTGAAAAATTGCGCAAAAAATACCCGCAAAGCCTTTACTTTGAACTCATCGAGATCGCCCTTCGGGCCAAACTAGAAGAGTGGGATCAGTCTTTTGCGTTGGGACAAGATTTTTTTCAGGCTGTCAAAGCGGACCCGGAAGCGTATAAGAAGAAGCTCTTAAATGTCGCTTGCGGTTTTAGCCCGCGAGATTGCCTGAGCCCTCAGGAGAGTTATGAGATTGTCAATTGGTTGAGCCGGGCGATTGATTTTTTTAATCAGCCGGGGCGTCTGGATTTGGAAGATGAGGGGCTTTTGTCCTTACTTCATCTCTATCGCGGTTTTGGGGAAGATATTGAAGGCTTGGTTGGGGCCGCGAAAAAAGACTATCAATGGGTTTTGGGCCATCCCGATTTTCTGCAAAATCAAGATCAGGCCGCCCAGTGTCTTGAATTTCATTGCGATAAACGCGCAGTTCTTAATCTTCTTCAGTTTAAATCCGCCGATGGCGAAAAATCCACTCAGCCCAGAGCAAGCATGGGCTTGCCGAATCCCTAACTTAATCTGGGTCTTTTGCCGGGAACTCCTCTAGGCCTTTGGGCCCTGGTTGACCTACCCCAATCCTATTACAATGAACTCATGTGGGGGACGCCATGAACCGGGAAAAAAGATCGGCGTTTTGGCTGGCGGTCGCCTCTTTTCTGTTTTTAAAGCCTGTTTTTATCCTGGGCCAAGGCCTGAGCGAGGGACCGGCGGAAATGCCGGCGTTTTTTTCCCAACCGCTCTTTAGCCCCGGAGCAATCTCCCAAGAATTGCCAAGTTTCGAGGATTTAGGAAATCTTAAGGAGTTCAACCAAGATCAGGCCGGAACGGGCCTTGAGATTTTCTCTCAAATTTCCCATTCTCCCCTCGCCTCGGCCTTGGCGGCGCCCGTGATTAAGGAACTTTCCCCTGATTCGCTTTCGCAAATCAAGAAAGACATTGAAACCGCCGTTCACTCCGACAATGCGCAAGAGCGAAAAGCCCTTGTCCTCCAAATATCGGAACGGCTTAAAGAAGCTCAAAGGAAAGCGTCTCCCAAAGTTTTCGCGGCGTTAAAAAGTTATTGCAAGCAGCTTCAGACGAACGCTCAATCTGGCGTTAATGCTCAAGCCTTTAACCAATCCAATGGCTTGGACCAGGCCTTATTGCCGCTCGCTAAAGTTTACGCTCATGATCGAAACCAAGAGGAGCTTATTAAAAACGTGAGCCGCGATCTCTCCTCCATTCAAGCCCGCCACGTGGCTGAAACCTTAAAACCATTTTGGAAGAGCGGCCAAAATCCCGAGGAAAGCTCTTACGCGGGGCAACTCTTAAAAAATCCTTCCCTTTATGAGGCGTCCGCGGCCCAGCAAATGGAGCGCTCGGATGGAGCGCTCGGAGGAAAAAATACTCGGCCCGTTTCTCCCCTCAAAAAAAATCTTCTAGCCCAAACGCCTTCTACAAACGATAACGAGGGGGACTCTATCAACATCGGGAATCAATCGGTTAAGCGCGTTCTCTTTCCTAATAATCCTAATGGGGGCGGGGATGATGTTCCGTCTATTCTCGCCGCGGGAAATCTCGCCAGCCAGCGCACGCAAATCGCCCTGTATGAGGAAACCCTCGATCAAGATGCGGATTCTATTCTTGAGGGAGCGCGACAGGGAAAGTCCTATGAGGTTATCATTGATTATTCTAATCTTTTCCCGCAAAAAATGGGGCGCGAAAACCAAGACGCCCATCGGGTTCGGAGTCCGCAACTTCAAAAATTAGTCGACGCTTACCTCGCGGGAACGCCCAATCTTAAACTCTATGTCCTTAAGGGCCTCGCCAAGTTTGGAATTCAACACTCCAAATATCGGGTTTGGAACATTCCGCTTGCCGATGGAAAAAATTCCCAAATCTTGGAAACGGGATCTTATAATTACTCCGCCCATACCCAAGCCAGCAACTGGGAAAACGTCGTTTTGACCGAGGATCAAAAACTCATCGATCTTTATCAAAAAGATTTTGCTTGGATGAAAAGCGTGGCCCGCGTTTTTTCCGAGGATTTGGAGCCTCAAGAGCCCGCGCTCGATACTCCCATTCCCACCGCGGGTTCCTTGGATCAAAACTTTAACGGAGTGCCTCTCCCGATCGCCACTTTTTCCCCCGCGGGCGGAACCGATGATACCTGGATTAAAATCGTGAAAGCCGCCAAACAGGAAATTTTTATTGGAATGTTCGCTTTCTATCCCTGGCCCTCCATGATGTCGGCCATTACGGAACGCTTGAACTCCGGGCTTCCCGTTCGCATTCTGGCGGACCAAGGACAATCTCATAATGTCGCTTCCATGGCGGCTTTGCGGCATCTCAAGGAAGCGGGCGCCCAGGTTCGCGTCATCGGAGGCGCCAATAACGGCGGCCTTTTTCATAACAAGATAGTGATTGGAGATTCCAAGGGAGACGGAATTGTCGCCACGGGCTCTACCAACATGAGCATCAATGGGACCAGAAACAACTTTGAAAACACGCTCTACCTTAAGGGCGGATATCTGAGCGCGCTGACCGGTTACCTTGAGGCCCTATGGAATTTGGGAACCGAAGCCGATTTTTCGCAAGCTTCTCAAGGCTCCCCCAATCCAGGGCCGGAGAATCATTCCCCGGCTCCGGGAAAAAACAGCTGATCGAATTCCATGACAGACTATTACCCTCTCTCATTAGGAAAAAAATGGCTTTATGTCGCCGTGACTTTCAGCCGGCCGCCGCTCATTCGACAGATTTCAAGAAAGGTTGAATCCTTGAAACGAAAAAATGGCGAAACCATAGCGGTCATCAGGGAGTCTTGGGGAGATGGAAAATCTTTTACCTATCGCGTCAAAAAAAATTCCAAGGGTATTTGGGCGGGGAAAGATCTCCTTTTTCCGGCCGTCCTAAAAGCGCAAGATCAATGGGAAGATTCAAGCCGATACCCGTATTGCGGAGTTGAATCGACCGACGCCTCCGTTCAAACTCCGCGCGGAAAAATTCTTCATTGCCTTAAAATTACCGCTACGGATCAAAATACGGGAAGCATCGAACGCTATTATGCCCAAGGGAAAGGGCTGGTTTATGAGAAATACGCCGGGGAAGAAAGCTCTTGGACGATGTTTCTTGTCGACTCTGATTTCCTTAATTCTTAGCGGGCGTTTCCTTGGATTCTGGGAATGATCAAAATCGGCCAATGGACGGCGTGGAGAACGCGTTCGGTTATCGAGCTGAAAACGGCGCCCAAGGTGGTTTTCTTGACGTCAGATCCCATAATAATGAGATCGGGGTTTTCCGATTCCGCGAATTTTAGAATCTCCTCGGCGGGATTTCCCTCGATTGAAACTTCGTCGATCTCGCATTGAACCGGCAATTCCTTGACGTTCCAGGGGCAAGGCATTTTTTCGCTTCCCGCTTCACGCGCGTGCAAAATGACGAGCTTCGCTTTCGCGGCCTTGGCCCAGAGGGCGGCGTTCTTTAAGGCGTTTTTGCCGGTTTCTCCAAATCCCACCGGGGAGAGAATTTTTTTGACGGAGGTGAGATTTGCATGAGGGGGAACGATGAGAACGGGAAGGTTCGATCTCCTAATCACGTTTTCCGCGACCGAACCCAGCCAGATTCGTCCGACCCAGTTTCGTCCGTGAGATCCCAGCATGATCAAATCCGCCCGGTTTTCCCTGGCGCCCAATAACGCCGCTTCCACGGGCGGCTCTTCCCGAAGGTCGATTTTCGCAACGTCAAGCAAAAAATCCTTGGCCCATTTCGCGATGTGTTGGCGGGCTATTTTATGGGCTTCTTTTAATTCTTTCGTGAAGAGAGAAATTTGGCCTTCCGTGAAATAAGGTGGAACCTCAAAATGCTGCGCGTAAAGAAGAACCATCTCCGGCTTCAGAATGGGCTTGAGGATTTCCGCGTATTTCATCAGTGCGCCGGAGGCCGGGCCCAAATCGCTGGCGATGAGTATCTTGCGGGGAAGCCCTTCGTTTAAGGTTTTTGCCATAGAGTCTCTCCTTGTCTTTATTTTAGATGCGCCTGGGGCCAAAAAGATTCAAAACCGAGCCCGCAATTAGTAATATATGAAAATAAAATCCGTCCAGGAGGCCGCCATGAACGAAACGTCAAATGCGGGAGGAGCCGTTTTAACGCCGATGAATTCTTCAAAAATTTCTAGCCAAAACGAGCCGTCTATCCGCCTTTCCAAGAATCTCAGTCCTAAAAAATACGATATCACAATCAAGGTTGACCCCGACGCGGGCGTTTTCTCGGGCGAGGAGAGAATCGCGCTTGAGGTTAAATCCGGGCTGAGCCAAATCGTCCTTCACGGGCGCGATCTTAAAATTAAAAATGCCAGGATGAACGAAGAAGAGCTTTCGGTTTCCATGGATGCCGAGGCCCAGACGATTTCTCTTTCCGCTTCTTCTCCGCTTAAAAGTGGAACTTTGTCCATCGCCTTTTCTGGAACTCTCAACCGGCAGATGCGCGGCCTCTATTTATCCACCGCCAAACACAAGGAAAAAGACGGAAGCGAGAAACTGGAAAATTACGCTTTCACCCAATTTGAGGCCATTGACGCAAGACGGATGTTTCCCTGTTTTGACGAACCGTCTTTCAAGGCGACGTTTAAACTCACCGTGTCCTATCCGGAAAAGTTCAACGCCCTATCGAATATGCCGGAAAAAAGCTCTTCCGTTCAAAACGGCTGGAAGACCGCGGTCTTTTTAGAAACTCCGAAGATGTCCACCTATCTTTTGGCTTTGGCCGTGGCAAGACTTGTTCCCAGTAAGACGGTCAAGGTTGGAAAAACCAAGATCACGGTTTGGACCCGCCCGGAAGACGCCGGTCAGACCGCTTTTGCCTTGGACGCCGCTCAAAAGACCTTGAGCTACTTAAACGGCTATTTTAAAATTCCCTATTCCCTTCCGAAAATGGACTTGGTCGCCGTTCCTGATTTTTCAGCCGGGGCGATGGAAAACTGGGGCGCGATTTTCTTTCGGGATTCCGCCGTTCTCATTGATCCAAAAATGTCGTCCATCAAAGCCAAACAACGGGTGGATGAAGTCGTATCCCATGAAATCGTCCATCAATGGTTTGGCGATTTGGTCACCATGGATTGGTGGGACGATTTATGGTTGAATGAGTCCTTCGCGACCTGGCTGGCCTACAAAGTCGTCGATCATAAAAGGCCGAAATGGCTGACCTGGCAAAATTTCGAGCGCGAACGCCGCGCGGCTTTGTCCTTGGACGCCTTGAAAAACACCCGAACCGTGAGTTCTCCGGTTCATGATCCGGCCCAGATTGAGGCGATGTTCGACGTTTTGACCTATGAGAAAGGCGGTTCGATCTTAAGGATGATCGAGAATTTTTTGACCGAGACCAAGTTTCGGGACGGCGTGCGTTCTTACATGAAGAAGCATCAATACGCCAACACCAAGGCCGCGGATCTTTGGAATCAGCTGAAGGCGGCTTCCAAAAAGCCGGTGGACCGCATGGCGAAAGACTGGCTGACTCAGGAGGGGTATCCCGGGCTTTTTATCGAAGGCGATCTGGATTTAAGAACCCTTAAAATCAGTCAATACCGTTTCATGATTAACGGAACGAAGAAAGATTCCCAACAACTTTGGAGTATCCCCGTCGTCATTCGTTATAAAGACGCAAGCGGTCTTAAAACCGCGCGCTTGATGATTCAGGAACGGGAAATGAAGGTCACGCTTCCGGGAAAAGGAAAAATTTCCTGGCTTTACCCTAATGCCGAGGGGACGGGATATTACCGCGCCTTCTTGTCTCAAAATTTGCGCCAAAACCTGCTTAAAAACGGCCGTAAAAATCTTTCGACGATTGAGCGTTCGGCTTTCTTGGCGGATTTGTGGGCTCAAATGAAGTCTGGCGAAGTTCAAATCGCGGAGTTTATGGACGCATTAACTCTTTTTAAGGAAGATTCTTCCCGCATGATTCTCGAGGATTTGTCGGCTTATCTTAAGACCCTCTACTACACCGTTCTTAAGGATGGAGACCGTCCTTTATTCGCGAAATTTACTTCGGAACTCTTAGGCCGGCATTGGAAAAAACTGGCCAAGGCCAAAAAAGGAGAGAGTGATGAAGTTCGTCTTTCCCGCGCGGCGGTGTTGTCCGCCTTGGGGACGATTTCTCCTTCTTCCGAGATTTTGAGCCGGGTTAAAAAAGATTTGGCGCTTTATCTCAAAAGCCCGGAGAAGCTCGATCCCACGATTGTGTTTACCACTCTGTCCTTGAACGCTTTTAACGGAACGGAGGAAAATTTCTCTGTCTATCAAGAGCGCTTTCAAAACGCCAAGACCCCCGAGGTTCGCGACAATTTCTTGGCGGCGATGACGGATTTTAAATCGCCGGATCTGACGCAAAAACTTTTGGCTTTGGTTGAGGCGAAAGACTCTCAGGGCCAAGACGTGATCCGTGGGCAAGACGCCTGGCGGCCCGTGGCGCGTCTTTTGGGAAACCCTTGGTCTCAGCGCGCGGCCTGGAAATTCGTTCAGGAACACTGGGACTCTTTAAGGAAGAAAGTGGGAGCGAAAGGAAGCGAGCGCATCATTCAAGGGTTGGCCGGAATGGATGAACCGGAATATTTAAAAGAGATTCATTCATTTTTCAGCGTTCCTCAAAATCAGGTGCCCTCGGCTAAAAGAAGCCTGGCCCAGACCGTCGAATATATCGAGGCCGGCATTAAATTTAAAGCGACCCAGACCCAGGCTTTTTCAGACTGGCTAAAAAAACGAGTTTGAACCGCTTTTTTTTGGCGCTAGGGCTCTCGGTTTTTCTCCTGCCGAGGATTGTCTGGAGCGATGAGGTTTCATCTTCCGATGATTCCTCTGCTCAAGATTCCGCCTCGACCAATATTGATGTCATTCCGGATATGAATTGGCAGGTTCTCGACCATTCCGGCGATATTTCTTATCATTTTAATCCGACGTCTATGACCCGCTACCAAGGCACTTTGGTCTCCAATAAGCTTGGCGGATTAAAATTCGGATTTGACGCCAGTCTGAGCAATAGTGAAATCAACTCGATTGGAACCTATCAGGATTTGATTGGATACTTGGGATATAAAAACTGGATGATGAGAGTCGAGCAAAGCCGTCTTTATGGAACTTCCTCTTGGAGCGGAGCTTTGGCGTCCGGCCAATCCGCTCAAACCAACTTCGACAACCAATATACCAGTATCGATGCCGTCTATGAGCTTGGGATTACCTATATCAGTATTGGATACTCGTCTCTTTCCTTGCCCGTTGCCTTGACTGGATATCGCCCCTGCGGGTATACTTCTTGCGCTGGGACGCCCGTCTATGATCCCAATTACCCGCTCAAAACTTTTGAGTTCGAGCAGGGATGGGATACTCTCGCGGGGAAATTTTTGGATCAAGTCTCGAATACGGATTCCACTTGGGGCTTTTTTTCGCGAGGAGGCTATGGTGTTGGAATGGGTCAGGCGCATTTGGGTTCGCAGACAATTTCCAATGCGGAACAGCTTAATGGCGGATATCCTCTCCATTCGAGCGTATTCACTAATCTGATTGCGCATGCGGATGTGTCTCTTGGGGTCAGATGGAACCATCAATTTT
Organism: bacterium; assembly: GCA_021796015.1. Next base: position 6,487 of record JAJYOT010000037.1, on the reverse strand, counting down.
GGAATATCCCGACTGCGTTGGGAGTGGGTTATGAGGTCGGGGCTTTTGCCGTGATGCCGCTGCAAAATGGCGGTAATGCGAACTATTTTACGGAGTCTACCCTTTCCCCCGATACCTTCTTCCTTTTTTATCAAGGCCCGGTCGTCCGTCTCTATGCCAGGTGGTGAAATTGTCGGAGGCGGTCTTATGTCCCGCCGATAAATTTGATATTCGGTTTAGAAAAGTGATTTAATGTTATGCGTTTTTTAAGTTTAATTTTAAAAGGAGTGGCCTATGTTTTCATCCGCGTCCATGAAGCCGGAATTATTGATTGTCTTCTCTGTCTCTCTGTTTGCCTTGCTTGTGGCCCTGGGGCTTATCCGTTGGGTTTTGGCCAAAGACACCGGAACGCCGGGGATGCGGAAAATTTCAGATGCCATTAAAAGCGGGGCGGAGGCTTTCTTAAGACGGCAGAATAAAACCATCGCGGGGCTGGCTTTGGTCTTGGCGATTGTGATTTTCGTTCTTTACGCTTTTGTCCGTCCGCATAATTCACAAGACCCCGCTCTTCCCATGACCTTGGCGTTTTTGACGACGATTTCCTTCATTATCGGCGCTCTCTGTTCGGTGATTGCGGGCTACGTCGGTATGTGGGTTTCGATTCGGACCAATATTCGTGTCGCTTCCGCCGCGCGAAATTCCCTGGGGGAAGCTCTTCAGACCGCCATGCGAGGGGGCGCGGTGAGCGGATTATTTGTGACGGCGATGTCGATTTTAGGCGTGGGAGGCCTTTTCGCGGCTTTGAAACTGATGGGATATGATTATTCCCAGATTCCTTTTATTATCGTGGGTTACGGCTTTGGAGCTTCTTTTGTCGCTCTTTTCGCGCAATTGGGCGGCGGAATTTATACAAAGGCGGCGGATGTGGGAGCGGACTTAGTCGGAAAAGTGGAAGCCGGAATTCCGGAAGATGATCCCCGCAACCCCGGCGTCATCGCCGATTTGGTGGGAGACAATGTCGGAGACTGCGCCGGAAGAGGCGCGGATTTGTTTGAGTCGACCGCCGCGGAAAATATCGGCGCGATGATTTTGGGCGTCGGTTTGATTCCGTTTTTTGGATTTAAAGGCGTTCTTTTCCCGCTGGTTGCCGGAAGCCTCGGTATTTTGGCTTCTATTGTGGGAATTATGATTGTTAAAACCAATGGAGAAGAAGATCCCATGAGCGCCTTAAACCGCGGCTATTGGGTTTCTTCTCTTCTGGCCGCTTGCGGATTTGTGTGGGCGGCACATTGGCTTTTGGCTTCTCCGGAATCTCCGGAGGCTTGGAAATATTATTCTGCTTGCGGATTAATCGGAATTCTGACGGCCCAGGCCTTCGTTTATATTACGCAGTATTACACCGAATCCCGCTATCGGCCGGTCAAAGACATCGCGAAATCTTCCGAAACCGGTCCCGCGACCAACGTCATCGCCGGAGTCGCGGTGGGGCTTGAATCAACCGCGATGCCGATTTTGGTCATCGGCGCGGCTATTCTCGCTTCCTATAAAATCGGGGTCATGGCCCTTCCCGGGAAAGGCGGTCTTTTTGGAACGGCGGTTGCGACCATGGGAATGCTTTCAACCGCGGCCTATATTTTAGCCATGGACACTTTCGGCCCCATCACCGACAACGCGGGCGGAATCGTCGAGATGAGTCAGGAGCCGGAGGAGACGCGCAAAAAAACCGATCGCTTGGACGCGACTGGAAACACGACGAAAGCTCTGACTAAAGGGTATGCCATCGGCTCGGCTTCTTTAGCGGCGTTTCTTCTTTTCTCGGCCTATTTAGATGAGGTATTTCACTATACTTCTCACCGAATTGCCGTGGATATCTCAAAGCCGGAAGTTTTTGTCGGCGCAATTCTCGGAGCGATGCTGGTGTTTCTCTTTTCGGCCTTGGCTATTCGCGCAGTGGGAAGGGCGGCTTATGCCGTCATCAGCGAGGTTCGGCGTCAATTTAAAGAAAAGCCCGGCATTATGCAGGGAACCGAGCAGCCGGATTACGGCCAATGCGTGGACATCGTGACCATCGGGGCGCTCAAGGCGATGGTTCTCCCGGGAATTCTTGCGGTGGCAGGTCCGGTCCTGGTTGGAGTCGCCTTCCGGGCGTTTATCACGCCAGCGGACCCGACGATTGCGGCCGAAGCCGTGGCCGGACTTTTAATGGTGGGCACCATCGCTGGAATTTTGATGGCTTTGTTTCTGAATAATTCCGGCGGCGCTTGGGACAACGCTAAGAAATTTATCGAGACCGGCGCGCATGGCGGAAAAAAGTCGGATACTCATAAAGCGGCGGTGGTGGGAGACACGGTCGGGGATCCTTTTAAAGACACCGCCGGCCCGTCTCTGCATGTTCTGATTAAACTTTTGGCGACCATTACGCTCGTTTTGGCTCCGCTTTTCGTATAATAAAAACTCAGGAGAAATTTTATGCAACCTCAAGGAAACCCCATTATCAGTCTGCTTCCCATCGTCGCGATTTTCGTGATCTTTTATTTTTTGCTCATTCGTCCCCAGCAGAAACAACAGAAAGCCCACGAAAAAATGCTCGAAGGACTCAAAAAAGGCGATAAGGTTTTGACCACCGGCGGCTTTTACGGAACGATTGTCGGCATTAAAGGGACTGATTTGGAAGTGCGTTTCGCCGAAAACGTGAAACTCACGGTTGCCAGACAGGCGGTTTCCAAGCTCATTTCCTCGGGCTCTGAAGATGAAGCCGAGCTTGCTTCTAAATAAATGACTAAACTTCAAATGAAGTGGGGGTTGGTTGTCGGTGCGGTCGCGCTCGCCGTTTTTCTTCTGTACCCTTCTATTAACTGGTATTCTCAAAGCGCGGCGGAAAGACAAAAGCTGGAATCTTTAAGGCTCAGGCCCCACTGGCTTCTCAATCTGGGTCTTGACCTGCGCGGCGGAACTTATTTGTTGATGGAATTGGACGTTTCAAAGCTCGATCCCAAGGAGTCCGTTCCCGATGCGCTCAACCGCGCCATTGAAATCATCCGCAACCGCGTGGACCAATTCGGGGTGGCGGAGCCCTTGATCGCCAAACAAGGCGATCGTTGGATCGTCGTTGAACTTCCGGGCGTGACCAATACGCGGGAAGCTAAAAATCTAATTGGAAAGACCGCGCTTCTGGAATTTAGAATGGTGGATAAATCCGACGCCGCTCAAAAAGCGCTCGGTAAAATCTCTGAGCTCGCCAACCCTTTCGTGGGGCAGACGGTGGTTGTTTCCACGGAAGCCGCGAAATTGGTTCCCAAGGAAGACGCCCTCTTAAAAGGAAAAGACGGTTCGCTTTATCTTCTTTCCAAAGACGTGCCTTTAACCGGAGCCCAGCTTGAGACCGCCCGGGTTGAAACCGGCGGAGACTACGGCATGCCCGACGTCGCGTTTAAGTTTAAGCCCGAGGCCGCCAGCGCTTTTTCCAATTTAACCGGGGCCAATGTCGGAAAGAACATGGCGATTGTTTTAGACGGAGTGGTCTATTCGGCTCCCGTCATTAAAAGCCGCATTTCCGGGGGTTCTGGAATTATCGAAGGACAATTTACGATTGATGAGGCCAAGGACTTGGCGATTGTTCTCCGCGCGGGCGCCCTTCCCGCTCCCGTCAAGATTATCGAGGAGCGGACTATCGGCCCCACGGTGGGAGAAGATTCGATTAAAGCCGGTCTCATCGCAACCGCGATCGCGGGCGTGTTCATCCTAATCTTCATGGCCATTTATTACAGCATGGCGGGGCTGATCGCGGATGTCGCGCTGATTTTAAATCTCGTCTTTTTGCTGGCCTGCATGTGCTATTTCGGCTCCACCTTGACCTTGCCGGGAATCGCCGGAATCGTTTTGACGATCGCAATGGCGGTCGACTATAACGTTCTAGTTTTTGAACGTATCCGGGAAGAGCTCGCGCTTCAAAAGCCGGTCCGAATCGCCCTTGAGGCGGGTTATGACCGCGCGTTTACCGCGATTTTTGACTCCAACATCACGACCTTGATTTCTTCTATTTTCCTGTTTCAATTTGGAAGCGGTTCCATCAAAGGTTTTGCCGTGACCTTGGTCTTGGGTCTCGCCATCTCGATGTTTACCGCCGTTTGGCTGACGCGCCTGATTTTTCAAAGCTATCTCGCCAATCGCGACATCACTTCAATTAGTATCGGATAAACCATGCAACTATTTCCTAAAACTCATTTCGACTTTCTCGGACTGCGCTGGAAGTTTTTCGCCGTTTCCGGGCTTTTGTTGGGAGGAAGCGTCGTGTCCTTGATGACGCGCGGCATCAAATACGGAATTGATTTTACCGGCGGAACCGAAATCCAGATGAGCTTCGACAAGGCGATCAATACCTCGGATTTGAGAAAGGCCTTGACGTCCTCGGGCTTGACCAACCCCGCCATCCAAAGATACGTCGGCTCTAATACCTTCATGGTGCGCGTTCAGAACACCGACCAAAAATCTTCTTCCGACGCCCTTGATACGCAACTCAAAAACTTGCAGGCGGCCTTGCCGGGAAATACCTTTCATGTCGACAGCAAATCTTATGTCGGCCCGGCGGTGGGAAAGCATTTGTTTCAGCAGGCTTTGTGGGCGATTGCTTTATCTTTGTCCGGCATCATCATTTATCTGGGCTTTCGCTTCGCAAACCCGGTTTGGGGGCTTGCCGGTATTATCGCCCTTTTTCACGATGTTTTGGCGACCTACGGGTTTTTCTCCCTGATGGGCTTTCATGTGGATTTGCTGATTGTCTCGGCCATTTTAACCATCGGCGGCTATTCCATTCATGACACAATCGTCATTTTTGACCGCATTCGCGAAAAACTGCGCATCATGCGGAAAGAATCCTTGAGGCAGGTGATGGATGAAAGCATGAATGAGACCCTGTCTCGAACCATTATCACCAGCTCCACGGTTTTAATCGTTGTCTCCATTCTTTATTTCTTCGGCGGAAAAGTGATTCATCATTTCGCTCTAGCGATGGTCTTTGGCACCATCGTCGGCACTTATTCTTCCATTGCCGTCGCGGCTCCCTTGGTTTACGAGTGGACCTTGCGCCATGAGCGCGGCCGCCCGGATGAAAAGCCCGTTGTGAGCCCGAAAAACTCTTCTTCCAACAAGTACGAACGGAAATCCAAAAAAACAGTTAAAAATGCGTAAAATCGTCGGATTTAAGATTCAACTGCGCGCTTGGGAGCTCATGAGGCGCGCGAAAAAATCTGGTTTTCCGATTGAGTCTCCGCAAGAAGTCATTCAGGATGATTTGGACCGAATCGCGAAATCTCTTAAGCCCGCGATTCTCTTTGACACCTTTGGAATCGAAGATCCCGATCAAAAAGTTTTCTCTCCCGTGCCCGGAATCGCTTATAGCCTTATCCTGGCGACTATCGGAGAAGCCTCATCTCCCCTTAAGCCCGTGTCGGTCGGGCATGAGGCCCTGGTTTGGGAAATGGCCTTGGAGGAATGCCGGAAATTCGCGGTTGAAATCATTAATTCGGAAGCCCAAAAAGATTCCTGCGAGTTAAGCCCGGTTTCTCTTTTGCTTAAGCCGGAAATTCAGGAAGCGGCCGTTAAGAAAATGGACGGAAGCAAAATTGGAATCAGTTTTCAGGAAGGGCGTTTGACCCCGCTTTTGTCGTCGGTGGCGGCCCTCAGTTGGGTTTCTAAAATTAAAAAGAAAAAATCAAAGCCCCAGTCTGTTCGCGAGCCCGGCTCCGAGACCGTTCCCGCGGAGAGTTAGGAGTCTCATTTGTTTCGGCGGCTCGCGCCGTATTTGGCTTACCTTTATCTCACCCTCGTTAAATGGACGACGCGGCTTAAAATTCTGGGAGAAGAAAAAAGGGCGTCTTTACGCGCGCAAAACCGGCGTTTTGTCTACGCTTTCTGGCATAGCCAGCAGATGTTTTTTACGACCAGCCACCGGCGGGACAATTTATCGGTTTTGGTCAGCCTCAGCCGGGACGGGGAGATGATCGCCAAAGTCATGAGTCTCTCCAAAATTCGCGCCTCTCGCGGTTCTTCTTCCAGAAACGCCTCCGCCGCCCTTAAAGAAATGATGCGTTTGACAAAGGAGGGTTGGGATTTAGGAATTACGCCGGACGGACCCAAGGGCCCTAAAGAAGAGGTTAAGCGCGGAGCGGTTTTTCTCGCGCAAAAACTCGGCGTTCCCATTTTGCCGACGGCGAACTTTCTCTCGCGCAAAATCGTTCTTAAAAAAAGCTGGGACGGGTATCAGGTTCCGCTTCCCTTTGGGCGGGCCGCCGTGGCCTACGGAAAACCGGTTTGGGTCAGCCCCGAGGATGATTTAGACTCAAAGGCCAGGGAATTAGCCGAAGAACTCTCAAAAGCAAGCCTTGCGGCTTCAAATTGGGTTCAAAACTCTTCCGGAGCCTGGACCATTGGTCTTGTTCTTTTTCTTGAAAATCTTCTTGCGCTTCCTTTGGCTCTGGTTTTTTTCTTTAAATTTTTATTTTCAAATCGA
>JAJYOT010000036.1 GCA_021796015.1 bacterium | reverse complement strand
TGACCAGACTCGCGATTCCCGCCGCCAGATATCGCGCGGTCACCGCCCAAACTTCCTGGGATAAGATATCCCCCATTTGAGCCGCCTCGCTGAGATGCCTCGGCTCAAGAGCGCCTGGTTCCGCGCATAAAGATAAAAGAATTCGCCCTTTATCGGGGCTTTCCGCAATCATTCGCCGCGCCGTGTTGATAATCCCATAGCCGCCCGCATAGGCCTCAAGACACCCGCGGCTTCCGCAATGACAAAGTTCCCCCCCGACCGAGACTCTCATATGCCCAATTTCTCCGGCGCTTCCCGCCGAACCCCGGTAGAGTTTTCCTTGGCAAACAATTCCTCCTCCCACGCCGGTCCCTAAGGTAAGGCCTAAGAAATTTTCTCCCTTTCTTTTAAAATCCAACATATAACAACCCCAAACCGCGGCATTGGCGTCATTTTCAACGATAAAATTTCGCGCGCCCATCTTTTTTGAAAAAGCTTTTTTAAAATCAAAATTTGGCCAGCCCTTTAAATTAGGGGCAAATAAAATTTTGCCGGATATAGGATCAACCGCGCCCGCCAAAGCCAACCCAAACCCCTCCGCGCGAAGCTTTAAAACTTTTTCCATATCCATGACCGCCGTCGATATCCGAGAGACAAAATCCTTGGGCCCCAAGGAAGACTGAGTAGGAAGCTGTTTTTTTTCGAGAATCTTTCCGTTTTTCCCTAGAATCGCAATTTTTGTGTAGGTTCCACCGACATCCACCCCAATCGAAACGCTATTTTTGCCCATTTTAAAACCCTCTCTTTTTTAAAATTTGCCTGGCCCTTTCAATCAGATAAAGCGAACCGCAAACAACCAAGACAGACACCTCTTGATTGTGCCAAATGTCCAGGGCATCCTCAAGGCTTTCCGCCTGGTTAATTTCCGCGTTGGGAAAAACCCGGGAGGCGACTGTTGCGATTTCATTTGTAGAAGCCGATCGGGGGTTTAAAGAGGAAACAGCAACAAAATGGCGAATATTCTTCGGCAATGACTGAAGAGAGGAAGCAATATCCTTATCTTTCATCATGCCGACAACCCATAAAGCGCGCTCTTTTGTCCACGGAGATTTTTCCCATGTCTTAGCAAGATTTCGCAACGCCTCAGGATTATGTCCTCCATCTAAAATGGCCGTTTGGTGGTTAGGCCCCCTTAAAACTTCAAAACGCCCGGGCCAGGAAACCTGGGCAAGACCTTTTTGCATGTCGGAATTGGAAACCTTTAAACTTTGATTTTGATTTAAATAAGATAACACCGCCTCAACCAAGGCGACATTTTTTCCCTGAGAAACTCCAAGCAAATTAAGAGTCGCTTCTTCTTTCCAAGGGGTCTCAAAAATCTGGCTATTATATTTCCATTCAATTCTTTTAACGGGCCAAGAATGTTCAACGACGAAAAAAGGCGCGGTTAAAGCCCGCGCTTTGTCTTCAATGACCCCCATCGCCTCCGGCAAAAGTAAAGCGCAAAAGACAGGGCAATCTTTCTTGATGATTCCGGCTTTTTCCCGGGCAATTTCCTTAAGAGTTTTTCCAAGCCAATTCATGTGATCAAAATCAATCGAGGTAATAATGGAAGCAAGCGGCGATTGAACGACATTCGTTGCGTCCAAACGTCCGCCAAGGCCGGTCTCGACAACGGCCACCTCCACTTTATTTTCAGCGAAATATTGAAACGCCACTGAAGTTAAAATTTCAAAATAGGTTAATTCTTCTTGGGAATCGAGACTGAGAATTTTTTCCAAGAGCCGATCAAAATCATCCTGGGATATCCAAACGCCCGCCATACGAATCCGTTCTCGAGGGCTTTGAAGATGGGGAGAGAGATAAAACCCTGTTTTATAGCCCGCCGCGCGTAAGATGGATTCTAAAATCGCGCAGGTGGACCCCTTTCCATTAGTGCCCGCAACGTGAAGAACTCTAAACTTATCCTGGGGATTACCCAGTAAAGCGAAGTGTTTTAAAATACGGTCAAGACCGGGAACGATTCTATGTTCCTGCCGCGCTTCAAGAATTTGAAGGAATTTTTCGTGAGTCATTCACGCGCCGGATAGAAGCCCCTAACCTAGACAATTTACTTTCAACTTTTTCATAGCCCCTATCGATATGATACACGCGCTGTAAAACGCTTCGGCCTTGAGCGGCAAGCGCCGCGACCAAAAGAGCGGCGCCTCCCCGAATATCGGAAGCCATAATCGGGGCGCCGGTCAATTTTTCAACTCCTTGCACCTTGGCCCGATGAGCATGAACAGTAATCAAGGCACCCATGCGCAAAAGTTCCGCCGCATGAAGAAATCGGTTTTCAAAAATGGTTTCTTCAATTTCACTTTCCCCGCGAGCCAAACACATCAAACTCATCCACACCGCCTGCAAATCGGTCGGGAATTCAGGGTAAGGGCCGGTCTTAATGGAAACGGGTTTAAGCGCACCCTCCCCCGGCATCACCGATATTTTTCGAGATTTGATTTTAACTTGAACCCCGCAAGCGCGCAATTTTGAAATGGGTTCTTTCAAATGCTTCGGTTCCGCGTCGAGGATGTCCACGCGCCCTCGGGTTACAGCGGCCGCCACCATAAAAGTACCGGCTTCCAAGCGATCGGGAATAACCGAATATTGGGCCCCTCGCAAAACAGCTTTCCCGCGCACATAAACAGTTTCCTCCCCCGCGCCTTTGACTCTCGCGCCAAGACACGTCAAGAATTTCCCAAGGTCTTCTATTTCCGGTTCTCGCGCCGCATTTTCAATCACCGTTTCTCCGTTTAAAGCGGCGGCGGCCATCATCAAATTTTCGGTGGCACCAACGCTGGGAAATTTCAAATGAATCCGTCCAGGAGTCAATTCTCGAGAAGAAAGGATGATATCTCCTTGATCGATGAGCTCGCGCGCGCCCAGCGCCTTAAAACCGTCTAAATGGATATCAATAGGGCGAAGACCGATGGAACAACCACCCGGAATCGGAACCCGCACCACTCCAAAACGGGCTAAAAGAGGCCCCGCAACCAAAACCGAGGCCCGCATTTGTTTCACTAAATCATAGGGAGCGTGAGTCTTAAGAGACGCTTTGGGTTTGACAATAACCCGAGAGCCTTGAACAGCAATCTTTTTCCCCAAGCTTTCCAATAGTTGAAAAGTCGTACGAATATCCCTTAGACGAACAGGCACGTTCTCAATGACGCAAGCCTCATCTGTCAGCAAAGTCGCAATGAGAATAGGAAGCGCTGCGTTCTTAGAACCGCTCATTTTAACCTGACCTTTGAGCGGTTTTCCGCCGTCAATAATAAATTGATCCATGTTTAGGCTCCGTGACAAAAAAATACAGACATTTGAAGAAGGCCTTAATCCCTTTGAGCGACCGCAAAACGCTCGATTCCGGCAAAATCACATTCAACTTCCGCACGACCAAAGCCGGTTTTTCGCATAATCTCTCTCATCTTTACGCCCTGACCAAAACCGATTTCCGCCATCACCGTTCCGTTTGGTCTTAAATATTTCAAGGCGCAAGAAAAAATTCGCCTCAGGTATTTGAGCCCGTCCGGCCCGCCGTCTAAAGCTAAGCGCGGTTCTCTTAAAATCTCAGGTTCTAGTTTTCTAATTTTAGAACTTGGAATATAGGGTGGATTTGAGACAATCAAATCGAATTTAAGACGCCCTAAACCCCAATCTTTAAGCATGTCTTGACGACGAAGAGAAATCCGCCGCGCTTCTTTAGGATAAAGACCCAGATTTTTTTTCATCCAATTCATTGCGCGAAGACTTTTCTCGATTGCGAAAACGCGAGCCTGTTTAAAGTGATGGGCGAGAGAAATAGAAATCGCGCCTGTTCCCGCTCCGATATCAAGGAACAAAAGATTTTCTTTTTTTCGGCCCTCGAAATTTTTAAAAATTTTAAAAACCAACTCTTCTGTCTCCGGCCTTGGAATAAGAACTCCCGCGCCACAAAGGAAGGTCAAATCAAGAAAAGGTTGATTTCCCGTCACATAGGATAGGGGTTCATGGCGAGACCTCCGACGGATGAGAGAAAGAAATTTGTTTTTTTCATCCCGCGAAACGGAACCTATCAAGCCGCTTCGGATTTGAGCTCGCCCAACCCCCAACACATGGGATAATAAGAACTCAGATGAAGCCTCAGGCTCCAAAACATTGCATTCCTTTAAATAGTTCCGACCTTCTTCCAAGATGGAAATCATTGGGAAGCGGCGCCTCCGCGAGCGGCTTCTTCTCTTAAGGCATCAAACACCGGTTCAATAGCGCCCTCCATGAGAGCCGGTAAATTGTGCCAGGAACGCTCCAACCGGTGATCCGTCAGCCGATTTTGAGGGAAATTATAGGTGCGAATTTTTTCCGAACGGTCTCCGGTCCCCACCTGAAGTTTTCTGGTTTGAGAAACTTTTTCTTCATGCTTTTGACGTTCCGCGTCATAGAGCTTGGAACGGAGCATGGCCATCGCCTTCATTTTATTTTTGAGTTGGGAGCGTTCATCTTGGCATTGAACGACCACCCCTGTAGGGATATGCGTAATGCGAATCGCAGTTTCCACTTTGTTAACGTTTTGCCCTCCGGCTCCGCCGGCGCGATAGGTATCTACCTTTAAATCCTCAGGACGAATATCGACGTCTACCTCTTCCACTTCCGGCATCACGGCGACCGTAACCGTGGAGGTATGAATGCGGCCGGAGGCTTCCGTCTGAGGAACGCGCTGAACACGATGAACTCCTCCTTCGTATTTGAGCCAACCATATACCGGACCTCCGGAAATATAAATCACCGCGGATTTAATTCCCTTAAGGCCCGTGGCATTGGCCTCCATGGTCTCAACCTTAAAGCCTTTATTTTGAGCGAAACGCCCGTACATGCGCAAGAGTTCCGAGGCAAATAAGGCCGACTCATCTCCGCCCGCGCCCGCGCGAACCTCAAGGAAAACATTTTTAGAATCGTTGGGGTCCTTGGGTTTCAAAGCCTCTAAAAGTTCCGCCTGAACTTTTTGCGCCTTTTGGGACAAAACGCTTTTTTCGCGAACGGCTAATTCTACAAATTCTTTATCCGTCCCGCCGCCCTGGACGATTTCTTCTAAATCGTTTATCTCTTTATAGGCTTTTTTAATTTCCTGAATCTTGAGAACCAAGGGACGCAATTCATTATAGCGAGCGGAAATACTTTTCAAGACATCGGAAGAAAGACCCGGCTGGGAAAGGCGAGACTCAATAGACAGAAATTCCTCTTCCAATTTCAAAATGGAAGCGGGTAAATTCTCCATCAGGGAAGAATATCCCTTGGCAACGCCTTATTTCTTGGCAGGCGCTTTAGAGGCCGCTTTTTTTTCCGTTTTTTTAGGCGCGGAGGTTAAAGTTTTTTTAGCCCGTGGAACCGAGGCCAACTTTTTAATCGGCGCCTTCGCCGATTTTCGAGCAATTGTTTTCCCCGCGGTGGCTTCAAAACGCTTCTTAAAGCGTTCGACCCGTCCGGCGGCATCCACAAATTTCTGTTGTCCGGTAAAGAAAGGATGACAAGCGGAACAAATTTCTAATTTCACGTCTTTTCTTGTGGAACGAGTCTCAAAGGAAGCGCCGCAAGCGCAAGTGACCTTCGTCGTCATATATTGTGGATGGATTCCTGGTTTCATGATTTCCTCTGCCGGATGTATAAAAATTTTCTTTTAGGTCTAACCTATTTTTAGTATTTTACTAAAATGAGGGCCAAAAGAGAAGCGAAAAAAATTTTTATTTTACCTTTGATTGTTTTATCTCTGGGCTTTTTGAGAGAACAAAGCCACGCGCGGTCTCTCAATCCTCATTGGAAACATCAAAAGCCTGTTCAGAAACCTCTTAAAAAACTCGCGCCGGCGCCGATTCTTTTTTCTGGCAAGGGATGGTCGCCTCAAATCACAGAAGCCATCAAAAAGCTCATTCTTGAAAAAGGAAAGACTTCCCCTCATTATAATCTGAAAAAGCCCCCAATTGTGACCATCCCCTGGGAAGGAGTTATCGCCGATGGAAACGCAGACGAACTTGTTTTTTGGCGCCTTATTCGCAGAGCGGATTTTAAATTTTCAAATCCGTTTTGGAATCTTATTCCCATCGCTTACGGAAGGCAAAAGATTAGAGCCGCCTATGAGCAGTTCTCGCCTCTTCCAAAAAAAATTTGGAACACGCAACCGACGTATCATCAATACCTCAAATATTTTTTGAAAACCTACCAAGACCAATGCCGCGAAACAGGATTAAAATCCTGCCGCATTTACCTTTCGCGCCTCTGGTTTGGGTTTACGCCTCAAGAAGCCGAAAACTACTCTCGGGTGACCCTCAATCAAGAAAAGTTCGAGGCTCGAAAAAAAGAAATGATCGCGGAACCTCCGGAAGACCGGGCCCCGGTTTATATCAGAAGAGGCATCCGCGTTCATCCCCAAATTCTTGAACTTATCCAAAGCCTTCACAACGCCGGTTTTGATATTTGGGTTATCTCAGCGAATGCCGAGCCGACTTTAAAAGCGGCCTTAAATTGGGCCCAAATTTCCTATGCCCATCCCGCTGGAATCAAAATAAAACTCAACAAAAAGGGAATTTTTAACGGAGAAATCTCGCAACCGCTTCCTTTTTGGGGCGGAGAAATAGAAACCATCATTTTTCATACGGGAAGAGTCCCCGCTCTCTCGGTGGGGTTTTTGCCGCAAGATCAGGAAATCTTAAGCTACGGAAATGGGCTTAAGATATTACTCTCTGGAAAAGATAAGGTTCTTATCAAAACCGCTCAAAAAAAGGGGTGGCTCATTCAGCCGCCCTTTCAATAATGCCAAACATCCTCTGTCTTTTTGACGAGAATAAATAGTTTTCCGGAATTCCACTGATTGGAAGATTCCGTTTGGGCTTTGGCCCCGTGGCCCACATACATATCCACTCGACCAGGCCCCTTGATGGCGCCACCCGTGTCCAAACAAAAGGCGAAACTGCGCCGCTTAAAGCGCCCCAAAAAATGGCCCTTAACATCTGCCTTAGGGGAAGTTGTCTCGATATAGGCCAAAGCTCCAAGAGGAATGTAGGCAGGATCAACAGCGATGGAAGCTCCGGGGACCAAGGGTTCATGCGTCGTCCCTTTGGGTTCTTCTCCAGGCACAAACGGATCTAATTTAAAAAAAACGTACCGCGGATCTTGGGCCAATATTTCTCCTTCTTGTTGAGGGTGTTGTTCTAAATAAGCGCGGAGAGCGTCTTTTGATATTTTTCCCTTCTTAAAGACTCCTCGGCGAATCAGAATCGGGCCTATCGGCCGATAGGGAAGTCCGTTGGTGGCCGCGTACTGCGCCAAGATTTCGCTTCCATCCGGGAATTCAAGGATACCAGACCCCTGAACCTGCAGGTCAAAAACGTCAAATGGATCTTTAAACCAGGCCAACGCCAGACCTTTTCCAGCTAAAGCATGGTGCAAATCAATTTCCTCACGGCTGAGAGAAGACAACGCTTTGTCTGCCGGGAGACGGTAAATCGGATAGCGATAGACCGAATCTCTTTGAAAATGGGCTTTTAAGACCGGTTCATAGTAATCGGAAAAAACAACCCGCCCTTTTCCGTCGATTCCCACGGACTGAAATAACTTAAATTTTTTTTTAAGCGCCGCGAGAAACTCTTCTTGCGTTTGACTTTCCTTATTGATTTTTAAAAACTCTCGATCGGAATCAATTAAAATTTCCGGCTTCCAAGAACGCCCGCCCGCATTAATCGCCACGCCGGGGGGAAGTTGGGATAAATAATCCAAAGCGCGTTTTGAGGCGAGTTCCAAGGCTTTTTGATCCCACTGCAAATTTATAAAGGAGGGAGTTTTTCCTTGCCTTAAAGGCTGGAGGGATAAAACCGCCCCCCCTTGCGCCGGACCAGAAAGAAACGTCAGAAGAACAAGGGTATTAAAAATTTTCATCTATTGAGCGCAAGCCGCGGATTTTTAGGCTCAAAAATAACGAGCGTCCGACGCAACTCCCCTTCCTCCTCCAAATGGATGGCTTTAACATGACAAGGTTCCGACTTAAAAATAGTATCCGCCTCAACCACTTGATTAGGGCGATCCAAAGCGATTCCAATAAGCCTGAGAACTTCTTGTTGTTGCGTATCAATCACGTCCAACAAATGTGGTTTGGAGGCGGATTTATTTCCTTTATCCTCAATCCCTGGAATTCCGGAAACCACCGGAATTTGAAAATTGGTATAGAGAACGCTGTTGTCTTCGTCAACGACAATCGCGTGATAAGATTTCGGAACGACCGCGACAAGAATTGACTGCCACCAGCGCGCCTCGGAAATACCGCGCTGAGATTCCCGCACCTTAACCGTCGACATTTCGCCTTTGACTTTAAAAAGAAATTGCTTTAAAGCCTCCGCCACGTCCCCAATCTCATCTGAGCGAGCCGGAAATTTAAGCTCGAAAGTTTTAAAGGAAACGGTTTCAACTGCTTCCCGCAAATTAAACAAAGGAATCAATATCCAACGATGAAGGAAAAAGTAAAGCGGAACCCCCAAAAGTAAAAGAACGCCGACCGCGCCCACCGCATATTTCATCATGGCGCTATTGATGACATTGAGCGCCGTCTCACGACTGACTTGAAGGTCTAAAATTCCAAGAGCCCGGCCCTCATAGGCAAGCGGAATCGCGATATCATACAAAGGAAGATTGGGCACCGGGAGAATGACCGGGGATTTTGTTTGCCAAGCCTTGGCGATCGCATCGGTCGGCAGAGTCACTTCTTTTGAGAACTCATCAAAACTCTCCGTAATCTTCGTAGGGTCCTTAAACCAGCGAACCTCGCCGTATTTATTGAGATAAACCAAGGCTGCCACGCGCCGATCGCCCGCGATGCGGGTAATGGTGTCCAACTCATCAATGGAAATAACGCTCTGGTCATGGCTCAGCCCCCGCACAAGAGTTGGGGCGTAGAGGTGAACCATGTCGAGAGTTTCTTGTTTGAGTTTTTGATCGAAAGTCCATTTGAAAAGGTTGTAATAAAAAATTCCGCCCAAAAACATCACGTAAATTCCGATCGCGGTAAACCAAAGAAACCATTTCGAGGAAATGCTCATTTTAAAAGGCTTCCTTGTTTATCCTATAGCCCGCCCTTGTTATAAATCTGATCTATCTTTTCAAGACCGGCCGCAGCGTCTGAGTTTTCAGGGTTATATTTCTTAGCCAAAATCCATTCATTTTTCGCCTGCTCGTAATTGTGATTCATGTAATACTCAACACCTAACAGGTAATGTTGCTTAGAAGCCTTTTTATCTTCCTCGGAGACTTGGGCCGTTTGAAGAGGCGGGGCCGTAGAAGCTTGAGCGGTCTGAGTGCTTGAAGAGACGGAACTCGTCTGGGCTGTTTGTTGCTTCTTTTTTTCGGCGGCTTTCTTCTTAGCTTGGGCTATCATCTCTTCTTTTTTCTTCCGCGCCGCCTCTTCTTCCGCCTTCAGCTCTTTGCGGCGATTGATAATCGCGTCCTTAGCCTGAGCGATCAACTGATCGGCAGATTCCGTGTCGTATCCATAGTCGGTTGCGCGCTTCCATTGGGCAATAGCTTGATTAAAATGGCCTTGGCGGTAAAGGTCGCGCCCCGCAACAACATGCTGATTGGCCACTTCCGAGCGAATTTGTCCCATCAAACTCCGCACCTTGTTATTAGAAGGCTCGTAAGATAAGATCTGATCTAAAATCTTAAGCGCCTCATCGGTCTGGCCCTCTCCATAAAGACTCAAGGCTGCCTCAAGCTTCTTATTCATATCCCTATTTTTCTGTTGCATCTCGACTCTTTGAATCGCTTCCTGAAGATGCGGATACCTAGGGTTTAAAACGAGAGCGGAATACCACTGGTCCAAGGCTTGTTGATATTGGCGCTTCTGATAAAAAATTCGGCCGCGTACAAAATGCTCGTGGGCGAGTTTAAACCGACATTTCTTCAGCCAAAACTTGGCCTTAATGTTATAAGGGGACAACTGGACGACTTCTTTAAACCGATTCTCCGCCTCGACTAAGCGGCCTTCCCGGTAAAACTCCATCCCTTCATCGAATTTATCCACGGCTAGTTTATGCTCGGCAAAAAGCGGCTTGGGAGAACCTTTTAAATTAATGGCGGCATTCTGGAGAATCTGCGCGTCCTGGTAGTCCGGGTCAATGGCCAGTATTTGGGAGGTCAGTCGTTTGGCCCCGACAAAATCTCCTTTTTTATATAAATCATAGGCATTGCGATAGACATCTTTAAGCATGGAGCGCGTAATTTGGGATTGTTCCAAATCCACCGTATCAATGGCTTTTTTTTCCTCAACAGAATTAACAGGCCCCAAGGTCACTTGCGAGAGATTTAAAAACAAATCCTTCATTTTCCGATCGTCATTCTGCGCATAAAGCGCTAAGGGAAGAAAAAGGCAAAGAGTCACGACATGGACCCTCATTAAAATCCTAGACCTCCTTTGAGAAGCGACTTAATCATTGGGGACAACATCATGATAAACACCGTCGGAAAGATAAAGACAAAAAGCGGAATCAGCATTTTTGTAGAAGCCTGCGCGGCCAACTTTTCGGCTTTATTGAGACGCCGAAAACGCATATCAGCGGCATAATTGCGCAAGAGTTCAACAAGGGAAGTTCCCAATTCGTCCGATTGAATGATGAGCCCGACAAAGGAGCGAATTTCTTGAAGCCCGGTTCTTAAAGCCATCCGCTCCAAAGCGTCGCGGCGAGAATATCCCAGCTGAACCTCGGTCAAGGTTTTTTCAATCTCAATCTCAAGATTAGTTTTGACTTTGGCGTTTTTAATTATGCGCTCAAAAGCCGATAAATAATCGAGACCCGACTCGATGGTCAAAGCCGCCAAATCAACGAAAGTCGGAAAATTTCTCAGGATAGACAATTGACGGGCTTCGACCTGTTTCTTAAACATACTGTCTGGTAAAATAAAGCCGACAACAAACCCAAATAGGCCGAAAAGGATATTTCCCGTCAGAAGCCCAAACAAAGCTCCGAAAGCCGCCGCCAAGAGTTCTTTCTGATGGAGAATGTCCAATGGAGTCGGCTTGTCGGGTTTTCCCATCATCATGTGCAAGTTTTCAATCGGCTTATTGATTTTCAGCGTCTTAATCAGCCACAAGTCCAAACGGTCAAGCAAAGAACCCTTGGGGTTAAGGGTAGAAAAAGCGGTTTCAAGAGCTTTTTCGGACTTGGCGATTTTGGCGACATCGGCTTCATCAGGGGAGGCCGGAGTAAAAGCCCGGTGAACCAAGGTGTAGGTCGCCATGGAGCCCAAAAAGCCCAGGATTAAGAGGACATAATGCGTTATGGTTAAGCTCATACTTGGACATCTCCCAATTTATTGACGACCTTCATGCCAATCGCGATCCAAATCGTGCAGAAAAGAAGGGTGATAACGCCGATGGGGCTAAAATAGAAAGCCGACATCTGCTGGGGTTGAAACCCAAACATGACGAGCAGCATAATCCACGGCATGATGCCGACTACAATCGCCTGAATTCTCTGCTGCGCGGTCATCGCGGCGGTTTTTTCGACCAGCTTAGTTTCCTCTCGAATATTATCAACGATACGGTCGAAAAGCTTGGTCAGATTTCCGCCGGCGGTTCTTTGAATAACCACAGCCTTGATGAAATAAGACAAAAGCCGGCTTTGAACCCGTTCTTCCATTCCTTCCAGCGCTTTTTCAAGACTCGTTCCCAATTGATAATTTTTAAGACAAAGTCCGAATTCTTCCGAAATAGGCGGCTGCAAATCTTTCTGAACCATGCCCAAGCATTGGACTAAATCAACCCCGGCTTTAAGGCCGTTGGACATTAAAATCAAGGCATCCATCAATTGCTTTTCGCATTTCATCCCGCGGCGGAAACGAATGTTTCGCAAAAGCCAACCCGGCAGAACAAGGCCGGCATAGGTGCCTAGTCCGAAAAAAATAATAAAACCGAAAATGTTAAAAGTCAGAAGTCCGACTAAAAATCCCAACGCAATGGGGGCGCCTACCAAATAATTAATTTTAATGCTGAGAAATTGACGCTGATATTCATAGGCCCACGCCGCCGCCTTGGCTTTATAATTTTCCGTCGCTTCCTCAATTTTTGTTTTGTTTAGGCTGCCTAAAAGCCAGCCGCCAAAAAGCATAACGGCAACTCCGATGAGGGTTAAAAAAGTCGCCAAAGCCGGAGACGCGGGGCCCGGGACATTGGGAGGCGCGTAACCTGCCGGAGGCTGATTAAGTCTTTCAAAAGCCTGCCTAGACAACATTGAAATGGCCATAACCCCTTGCCGATATTCCGTGAGATTGCCGTTGGTGAGCCCCGTAATAAGGCTTTCCATCTCCTTATCAATCAAGGAAAAAATCGCCATCTCTTCCCGCCCGCGTCCGGCCAAGGAATTTTCAAGTCGCGCGCGGTAGAGCCGATCCAAGGCCATCTCAAAACGAATGCGCTCCGTCTCATAATCCCCGGCCAAACTTTTGGGATTCTGCAATTGTCCGCCGTCTTTAGCAGATAATGTTTTTCGCGTCAGTTCGAAAACTTCATAAAGAACCGCCGGAGGCCCCTGCCAGATTTGCGCTTCGTTAAGCATTCCCTGCTCGGGGTCCTGCCAAACCGGATGTGCGATCATCGCCGGCATAATTTGATCCACCCAAGCCGGCACAATCAAGGCAGGATCGCGATCTTTTTTAAAGTAGTGATAGTACCTCTGAACGTCTGATTCCGCCCCAGATTGGGGATTGAAAATATAATTAACCTGGGCGGGATTAAAATAATCGGCGAAGGCGGGAACGGAAAGTAAAAGAAAGAACGGAAAGACAAGGAAAGACAAGGAAGGAACGGAAAGGCATGGCAAAAACAGAAAGTCTTTTTCTTTTTGCTCCATCCGTTCTTTCATTTGCTTTCCGTTCTTTCTTTTACTTTCCGTTCTTTCATTTTGGCTTGATCGGTTGCGCGGGGTTGGCGGTTCCGCCGCCCAAAGACAACGCCTGCTTATCCGGCGCGGGAAGACCTTGTCTCTTGGCTTTGGAGTCCTCGCTCTCAAAAATGGATTTCGGGACATTGAGCCCTTTAAAATGAAACTCGTCATGGAACGAGGGAACATAATCGCAAGCGGAGAAATAACCGATGCTTTGCCCCTTTTCATTGACCGACACCTGTTGATATCTATAAATATCCCGCATCGAGATTTTGAGCCCTTCTTTTCCCGTAACCTCCGTGATATAAGTGACGCGTCTCTTCCCGTCCGAGAACCGGGTTAATTGGACAATGACATGGACCGCGCTTGAAATCATGTCCACCAACACCGACATCGGGAGTTCCGTTCCCGCCATCAAACACATTGCCGACAAACGTGAAATCGCGTCATTAGGAGAATTGGCGTGCAAGGTCGCAAGCGAGCCTTCGTGACCCGTGTTCATCGCTTGAAGCATATCCAGGGCTTCCCCGCCGCGGCACTCGCCGACCACGATGCGATCCGGTCTCATGCGCAAGCAGTTTTTAATGAGATCGCGAATAGAAATTTCTCCCTTGCCTTCGATATTAGGAGGACGCGATTCCAGCCGCACCCAGTGCTCCTGCATCAGATTCAGTTCCGCCGTATCCTCAACCGTGATGATACGCTCATCCTCGGGAATAAAGTTAGACAACATATTCAAAAACGTAGTTTTTCCGGTTCCGGTTCCACCCGAGATGATGATATTTTTACGCAAGATGACGCAATTTTTAATGAATTCAATCATCTCTGGCGTGCAAGCTCCAAACCCGATTAGTTGCTTATAAGTAAAAGGTTTCGCTGAAAAACGTCGAATGGTCAAGGTCGGGCCGGACACCGCTAAGGGGGCAATAATGGCGTTCACGCGAGAACCATCTTTAAGGCGGGCGTCTACCAATGGAACCGATTCATCAATTCTGCGTCCGACCGGCGCGACAATGCGCTTAATCACTTGGACCACCTGATCATCATCTCTAAAACGCGTCGGAAGAAGCACCAGTTTTCCTTGACGCTCAATGTAGATGCGGTTAAATGCGTTCACCATGATTTCGTTGATGCCGGGATCTCTTAAAAGAGACTGAAGCGGCCCTAGCCCTAAGATTTCATCGATGAGCTCGGTGGTAAAAGCCTCGCGTTGCTGACGAGAAAGTTTTAAATCGGGTTCCCTCTGTAAAAGGCTTTCAATAATGGCCGAAACGCGAGTTCGATTTTCTTCATTTTGTTCGGTTTCCTCCGAAATCCGTATCCTCTCGGTTTCCATCGCGGTCACGACCAGTTTGTGCATTTTTCCCTTGAGTTCATCCCAAAAAGGCGGAATCTCTCCTTCGGGCAAGCGCGCGGGTTCAGGCTTTTTCTTAGGCGCGGCCCCATCGGAAGAATCTCCGCTCAGGGCGGATTTCCACAGAAGTTCAGAACCTTGCTGGAATTCGTCGGTCCCAAGATTTGACTCCCATGATTTCGCCGCTGGAATCGCGCTTCCCAAGCGAGCGAGCAAAACCTTAAGGGTTTTGGCCCACTCATTTTGCATATTTTCCGCGACTAGAATTTTTTGGGTGTTGGCGCACTCAGGAATCAATTCCTCCCAAGGCATATAAGCCAATACCTTTTTTTGAAGCGTTTGAAAGAACTTTTCAAGTTCCTGCGAAGCCAGGGAGCCGGGAAGATTCGCCTGATTGATTACCACCTCAAAACGCTCAAGCGGAAAATGGAGAGACTTGAGCTCCGAAAAAATACTGTAGCTTGCCTCACAATGGCTCCTCTGCGGCAAACAAACCCAGTAGACGAGATCGGCGAAATCCAAGGAAAAAATCTGCATGGGGAAATAAGGGTCCACATCGATAAAAATATCGTAGGTCTCGGACAAAGACCCTAAGACCTTGGCAACGACGTGGGGCTGAATCATCATGATTTCTTTTCGATTGTTTCCCAAAGGCAAGACTCCAACCCCCCATTGGCTCATGGGAATTCGCCCACGCAAGAGTTTGCCAAGCCCCGAGGGGTTCGGCGCAACCAAGGAAGAAAGTTGCGCCAAGGTCGGCGAATTAAGGCGCAATTGAAAAGAAAGATCATTTCGCCCCAAAGGATCCAAAGAGACAATCAAAACGTTGCGGTTCTGAGTTCCCGCCCAGACCAAGGCCAGATTAAGGCATATCGCGCTTTTACCGACGCCTTCTTTGGGACCGGTAAAAACCGCCACTCTTCCCGGCAAACTCACGGTTTTGGTTTCTGGGCTCGCCATTTTATTTCACGATATCAAGAGTAATAAACAAAAACAAGGTCGATTCCTGCTCTTGGATGCTGGTTTGCGTAAAAAGAAGCCCCAAAAGCGGAATGCGGCCCAAATAGGGAACTCGCGTTTTAGTGACGTTTTTGGAACTGGTTTTAAGTCCGCCAATGACCAGGGTCTCTCCGCTTCTCACCTCAACCGAGGTTTGTATTTGCCGAGTCGTGATGGACGGAACCACGCTTCCCCCGACTTGAACGGTCTGTGAATAGTTAGGGTTGGAAACCTCAAGTTGAAACTGCGCCATGATATGGTCTTTTTTGTTGGGGTCAACCGAAACCGCCGCGTTTAAAATTGTCGCTATCTTTTTAAAACTCACGCCTACTCCTTGAACATTGACCACGGGATAAGGTTGCTCTCCTCCCACGACAAAATTGGCTTGCTGCCCCGATTGAACGATGACCTTAGGGTTCGACAAAGTCTGCGCTTTTCCATCAGTCTCCATCATCTGAAGAGAAGTCTGTAAAGCCGTTTTTCTCGCAAAATCGCCGATATGAATAAGTCCGGGAATGGAATTCTCGGCGAAAGTAATTCCCGTTTGAAACGGCCCCCAGTTAAATCCCTCTGCTCTGTTCACGGAACCTGAAATCTCAACGATATCCGCCGATATTGAAATCAGCGGGACCTGATCTGCGGCTCGCGCGTTTGACCGCGCGGCCAACAGAATAAGAAATATTCCCCACCACTGTCGCATTATCATGTTGTCGTACTGTTCAAAACGGGGCAAAGCCCCAAATCTGTTTATTTAAAAAGCTTTCTGAAACTCGCCATTTCCATCGGATGCATTTCCAAATCTCCCAGACCTCTTAAAACGACGGTGACTTCCCCTTCTTTCATCGAAAGAGCAAGGTATTGAGCTTCATCCGGGTTTAAAGCGACCGAGACCGCGGCCTTGTCCGAAAGAGACGAAAGTTGACTCTGTTGAGAGTTAAGGGCTTTGGCCTGCTTGGCGTTGAGCCCTTGGCCCATATTATCTCCCACGGCCAAAACCATTAAATTCTGGAGAATGGTCGCCGTCACCTTTTCTTTATGTCCATCGGCCATTTTAGCGTTGAATGTCACAAGCACATCCACGTGATCCCCCGGCTTAATGAGGTCTTTCATCGCCGGATTAATCGGTAAAATCGCGCCGCGATATCCCGGCGGAATTTTGACCGAAAGCCCCGCTTTCGCCGACATGGAAACCAACGCCGATTGCGTAATCTGGTCGCCCTGGGGGATGCGAATGCGCGTCACCAAGTTAGAAATCATGCTGATATCCGAGGGGGAGCGAATCTCAAAGGCGTCTTGTTGCATGAATTTTCTCGGCATGGAAAGAGGCTCGACCATATTTTCTTTAAGCACCGTGCGCTCTGGAATATCAAGTCTCGCGACCAAAACATGGGTCGTCTCGTAAGCGCTCATTAAGGAGCGTTCTTTAGCGGTTAAAATCATCAAATAAATCGTGGCCGCCGCGATCGCCAAAACCGCTGGAATCAAGATATTCTTTTTGTCCATAAATAATTTACCCTCATCATTGGCTGGAATACGGGAGCGGAATTTCAACCGGCATATCCACGACCGCCTGGATCTGCCGCACATTCTGTCCCGAAACATTCGACAAAATTAAACTGCTTAAGGGAAAAACCAAGGGAACATTATAGGTCGCAGTCACCCTTAAATCCTCGTTTTGAAGTCCTCCCGCTTGAGGGTCGGCCAAAGTCGGAATTAAAGTAGAGGTTAAAGTTGCGCCATGGATATGCTGACTGAGAAGAGCCTGCATGGCGCCGCTTGGGTTTCCGACGCTTCCTGTTTGTCCCGCCGCCGTCATCGCTCCGACTCTCGCGCACTCAAAGGTCGCGTGATTAAGAACAATCACCCAAAAAGCGACGTAGCCCATCTCCATGATGGTAAAGACAATCGTCAAGAAAACCGGCAAAATAAGGAGCGTTTCAACCATGACTTGTCCGGACTCAAAAAATACCGGGCGAGGGGTTTGAACCCTCGGGGTTTTACGCAACCCAAACGTCCCGATATTTTCAAGCGAAGTTGTCTTCATGATGCCGCCCTATTTTAAACTCTCCTTGAAACTATTGCCCCATATTGGAAGCCGCGCCGGAAATCATGCCTTGAATGCTTTGAAATAGAGTCGGCATATATTTTTTAAGCGCGAATCCCGCCGCCAAAACAACCCCTACGACCACCGTTAACATCAGCAAATACTCAACTGTATTTTGACCCCGTTCCGACTTAAGCCACTGATTCATTTTTTTCATTTCTCTCTCCTGTATTTACGTACATTATATCCACGCCGACAAAATCATGTTCGCCGCATTCGTAAAAAGCAGCTTCAACTGCTGTTGCATGAACCCGTAAAACCCGGCAAAAGCCGTGACTAAAACCAAGGTGGTTAAAAGATATTCCACCGTTGTCTGTCCTTTTACTTTGCGTTTGTTCATATTCTCAGTGTAACAGCCAAGGCCCAGCCTGTCAAGTCGCTATTGATTACAGAATTTAACATTTTAAAAATTCCCTCATCTAAAATTTAGTGGTCAGAGTAAATTGATTGACGGTTCCCAAGGCGCCCATGGGAACAAAAGCATAATCCACGCCCAAACCGTAACCAAAAGCGGCGGAAGTATAAAATCCAAGCCCCAAACTAATGCCGCTCACTGCATTGAGATTAATCGCCGGAGAACTCGGGGTGGTGATCGCCGTATAGTTATCGGCTTCAAAATATCCGGCCCGAAAGGCCAGCTGCCCGACTTCCAAATATTCCTCGGGAACAGTAAATTCGGCGCCGACCCCGGGCCGCGGGATGTCTCCCGCGAATTGATGGACTTCAAAACTCAATTTAAAAAAATCATTCGGGACTATCGCAAAACCCGCCCGCATCGTTGATCCTACAACATATTGGCTGGCTCCAAAATTTTGATAGGAAGCGCCAAGATTTAGCCAATCATTGGGTTTGACGATAATTCCGGCGTCTCCAACCAAACTGTCCGAGATAGCCCCGTTATAATCTTGATGGACCACGCGCAAGGTTCCTCCCAAAAAAATGCGTTCATACCAAAAAGAGCGCGCCACTGATACGGCCCCATATCCGTTATTGACCTGAACGTTAAAGTTAGAAAGAGGCACTCCGTTTTGATCCCGCACGTCAAAATTATTGTCCGACATATAAGATCCGCTGAAACCGATCACGGTCTGTCCAATAGGTTGGGCATACGCCATATAAACGGGGGCTTGAACACCTTGAATATATTTGAGGTACGAATAAGAAAATTCGCGTTCATCGGTCATGGCAAGCCCCGCCGGGTTCCAAGTGATGGCATCAACCCCTGAAGCCAAGGCGACAAAGGATTGCCCCAAGGCCATCGCGCGCGCAGACCCTTGGGAAATATCCAAAAAAGCCGCGCCGCCCGTTCCCGCGCCGGCGCTTAAGCTCCAAGCGGGAACGGAAAGAAACGAAAGGAACCAAAAAGAAACG
>JAJYOT010000082.1 GCA_021796015.1 bacterium | reverse complement strand
AAGACAAAAAACCTTGACCCGGTATCCCAATTCCGCCAACGACGCCGCGGCGGAAGAGCCGGCCAGCCCCGTTCCCACGATCAGAATCTCGAATTTTCTTTTATTGGCGGGGTTGACGAGTTTTAAGTCAAAGCGATGGCGATCCCATTTCTCCTGAATGGGCCCCGCGGGAATTTTGGAATCCAAACTCATTTAATCCACCCCATCATAATCCATAAAGGAATTGAGGCAAAACCCAAGCCGATAACGACGGCAAAGAGGTATCCCAACGCCTTAATCGCCGGCGTGTATTTGGGATGATTGAGACCGAAAGTCTGGAACGCGCTTTGAATGCCGTGGCTTAAGTGAAGAGACAAGGAAAGCATCGCGAGGATGTAGAAAACCGCATAATAAGGATTTTTAAGACAGGAAACAACCAGCTGATAGACCCCTTGGCTCCTATCTCCAAAGCGAAAATCCTTCAAGTGAATGATTAAAAAGGCCAGGACAATCAAGGCGGTCGCGGTCATCGTTCTCGAGCCCCAAGTTCGTCCGCCCTTGACGGAATAGCGGGCGTATCCTATCGGGCGCGCTTGGTAATTATGATAGCGGACAATCAAGGCGATGACGATATGGAGAAGGAAAAATCCGGCCAAAATAAGCTCGGCGGGTAAAATAAAGGGGTTTGAGTCCAAGGTTTGAGCAAAATGGTTAAAAACTCCGGGGCCCTTAAAGATCAGCAGATTGCCCGACAAATGTAAAATGAGAAAACCGCACAAAGAGAGTCCCGCGCCCGCGACAAAAAATTTACGGCCCAGGGAAGAAGAGTAAAAGCGAGTTAAGAAATTCATACATTCAATCTTTGACTCATTATAGAACATCAAATTTTAAAATGCCAAAATGATCGACGAGAATAGGTCTATTGACTAAGAAAGGGCTTCTAGCGCTTTCGAGGCGGCCTTCAAGGTTTTAGAAATATCTTCCCTCGTATGCGCCGAGGAGAGAAAACACGCTTCAAATTGCGCCGGCGGAAAATAAACCCCTGCGTCCAAAAGCGAGTGAAAAAACCGCGCGTATTTTTTGGTATCGCATTTTTTGGCCGAGTCATAATCCCGAACGGGTCCATTGGCAAAAAACACAGTTCCCATGGATTCAAAAAAATTGACGCAAGCGGAAACCTTCGCACGGGAAAATTCTTCTCTCAAACCGTCCGCCAATTTCCGGGCGTTTTGGCGCAAGGCCGGATATGGATTTTCTTTCTTAAGAAGTTTAAGGACGGCAATGGCGGCGGAAACCGCGACCGGGTTTCCGGAAAGAGTTCCGCCTTGATAGACAGGACCTTCGGGCGCAAGATAATCCATGATTTCCCGGCGCCCGCCTAAAGCCGCAAGCGGAAAGCCGCCTCCCGCGATTTTCCCAAGGCACGTTAAATCCGGCGTAATTCCAAAAATTTTTTGCGCTCCGCAAAAACCAAAGCGAAAACCGGTGATGACCTCGTCAAAAATAAGAAGTCCGCCGTATTGTTTGGTCAATTTTCGCAAACTCTCTAAAAAATATTTTTCCGGGCAAACTACACCCATGTTTCCCGCCACCGGTTCTACAATCACCGCCGCGATTTTATTTCCCCACTTTTGGAAAGTCTTCTGCGCGACCAGAACGTCGTTATAAGGGATGCTTAAGGTCGTCTCGGCAAAAACCTTGGGAACTCCGGCCGAGTCCGGACGTCCCAAGGTAGTGAGCCCGCTTCCGGCTTGAACCAAAAGGCTATCAGAGTGTCCATGATAAGCCCCGGAGAATTTAACGATCATATCGCGCCGAGTGACGGCTCTCGCTAGACGCAAGGCCGTCATCACCGCTTCCGTGCCGGAGTTGGTCAGGCGAAGTTTCTGAACATTAGGGAAAGCTTCTCTTATGAGTTCGGCTAACTCGATTTCTTTTTCGGTTGGAATTCCAAAACTCGTTCCCAAGGCCGCGGCTTTTTGAGCGGCACGGACGATTTCAGGCCGGGCATGACCCAAAATCAAGGGGCCCCAAGAAAGACAATAGTCAATGCAGCGGTTTCCGTCCACGTCCCAGATTTTGCTTCCGCGCCCCCGGATGACAAAGCGGGGAATACCGCCAACGGATTTAAAGGCCCGAACCGGAGAATTGACGCCGCCGACCAAAACTTTTTGAGCCCGTTTAAACAGCGATTCTGAACGTTTTACTTTTCTTGAATCCATCGGGCCGCCTCAATGGCGAAATAGGTCAAAATAAAATCCGCGCCCGCGCGTTTAATCGAGGTCAGAGATTCCAGGGCCGTCTTTTTCTCATCCATCCAACCGTTTTTGGAGGCGGCCTTAATCATCGCGTATTCGCCGGAAACTTGATAGGCCGCAAGCGGCAAGTCAAACCTCAAGCGCGCTTCTTTAAGAATATCCAGATTCGGAAGAGCGGGCTTGACCATCACGATATCGGCCCCTTCCTCGATGTCGGAGAGAATTTCCCGCATCATTTCCCTTGAATTAGAAAAATCCATTTGGTGGCTTAAGCGATCTCCTGATTTTGGAGAAGAACCCGCGGCCTCCCGAAACGGACCATAGAAGGCGCTGGCGGTTTTCGCGGCATAAGCTAAAATGGGCGTCATCTCGAAATTGGATGAGTCCAAGGCTTTTCGGATGGCCGAAACTTGGCCATCCATCATGCCGGAAGGCGCAATCACATCAAAACCGGCCCCGGCCTGGGACACGGCGGTTTGAGCGTAAAACTCCAAGGTCTCATCATTGAGGATACGACCGTCTTTCAAAACCCCGCAATGCCCGTGATCAGTGTATTCGCAAAGGCAAAGGTCCGCCATCAAGCATAAATTAGGATACCGGTCTTTAAGGGCTTGAGCCGCCGTTTGAACGACGCCGTTTTTGGCATAGGCCCCCTTTCCAAGAGGGTCTTTTTTCTCGGGGATGCCGAACAAAATCACCGCCCCCACGCCGGCTTTGACGGCTCCCTCAACGGCCTTAAGAAGAGTGTCCACCGAATAGCGGTATTGGCCGGGCAAGGATGAGATTTCAACCTCGACATTTTTCCCGGGGCCGACGAAAAAAGGCATGACAAGATCCCCGACATTGAGTTCCGTTTCTCGAATTAAACGCCGCAAGGACGGCGTTTGGCGCAAACGGCGCAAGCGAGTTTGAGGAAAGGGCACGCCTTATTTTACAAAAACTCAACTAATGGATAACGCCAATTTTCTGAATCTGCGTTGACGAGCCCAGGGGTCCTTTAACTTGGATTCGGGCGATGTATCCTCCCATAGCGACATATCGTCCGGAAGAAGCTTTCCCGTCCCACATCGCGCAGTTCTGCCCCGCCGCTCCGCCCTGTTGCCCCGAGGAATAACTGAGAGTTCTCACCACATATCCCAACAAATCATAAAGCGTGATTGTCACGTCGGAATTAGCGCCCAGGATATAGGAGATGCAGGTCTGTTCTCCCTTTCTTGTATCAAAAGGATTCGGATAGTTGCTCACTCCGGCAATGGGGGTGGTAATAGCGCTGGTTTGAACGCTGGTTGACAAAGCCGAGAAGGGAGAAAAGACTCCCGAGCCCGAGAAAGAGCGAATTTGATAAGTAAAGAAATCTCCCACGGGACGCGGAGTTTCGCCCGGATATTCAGGATCTCCGACAAAATAAGTTGGAACCCGAGCTGAAATAAAATTAATCGTTCGCCAAATCACATTGGCCGCTAAATCATTAGGGGCGCCGCCGCGCTCCTGAATTTCATATCCCAAGACTCCGGAACTAGGATCGGTCGAGGGAGTCCAGTTAATCGGATAACTGGTTTGGCTGGTTTCGGAAACCTGGACATTAGTCGGCGCGACCGGGATGGAAGGATCCGGTCTAAAGACCTGAACAGGCCGAGGTTGGGATATCACGCCCGATGAAGTGATGTATCTGGCAAAAAGAATCGCGGCGCCATCTGAGACCGGCTCTCCGGACAAATGGAGAATAGGCGAGCTCCCCTCAAGCCCACGGCCCGTACCCGGGGAAGGATCTCCCGCTTGGCTGATGACGTTAATTCTATTACTGCCGGCATTTTCTCCTCTTAATATTTCGCTTCCGACATAAAGAAGACCAGGGAGCTGGAGAGAAGACGCATCATCAACAGTGAAGCTGGTCGTATTCGGCGTGAGCGCGCTCGTTAAGTGCGTGATATGAGGAGATGACAGAGTTAAATTCGCAACGAGACCGGAAGTCAAAGTTCCATTGACCACTGACGTTGAAACGTTAGTGACCGTTAAAGAAGACCAAACGACGCTGTACCCCGTCGGATTATTGTAATAAGGACCTACGGCAACCTGATAACTTCCTGGAATCGGGATATTGGGAAGAGCGACCGGGAGTTGATTGGTACGCCCCGTCCAAGCCGACGGCACGAATCCTTGATCGGGAACGGGGACGGCCGCCGCGCTATTTCCCTGTTGGGCGATATTATTTCCCAAGAGAATTTGTATTCCACCAAAACCGTTCGGAAACATCATGTCCACGATTCCGTCTTTATTAAGGTCAAAGTCCAACACCCCGGTTCCGGTCAAATCCGTAGTCGGAATCCCATCGCAGGTCAAGGATACTTGATTGGGAATGGTGCTCGCGCCCCAAGCGAAGTTGTCCGGAACCCCGTCGCCGTTAATATCGATGAGTGGATAGTTCGTGGGACAATTCGTAGACCACGAAGCTCCGTTGGCGCAAATCCACAGGGATTGGTTTGGAATT
>JAJYOT010000081.1 GCA_021796015.1 bacterium | reverse complement strand
TGTCATTGGATTGTTTGGGGATTTTCCCCTTGACAAAGGATGGTAGAGGGGATAAACTTGTAAGACCTATGACGGAGAACTCAAGAAAAGAGATTCATCTCCACGAGTTCCACCTTCGGCTTCAGCTCACGCGCGGGCAAACGGCTTTTCTTCTATCCGCCGCGTTTTTGGCCTTATTAGTTTCTCCCATCGCGACAGAATCAGTGACACTGACCACCTATTATCCCGCCCCCGCCGGGGCTTATAACAATATGGTGACCATTGGAAATACCTGGCTTGCGCGGGATCCTCAGTCAAGCGGGGCGACCAGTTTTGTCGAGTTGGGCAGTAATTCTGGCGTTTCTCCAGGAACAAAACTGGCGGTGATGAATGGGAACGTCGGGATTAATACCACGACGCCGCAAGCCATGCTGGACATAGAGGCAGGATCTGGAATCACGCACTGTGTTGGTTCTTATGGGTGCAGTACCTATTATCCGACTCCATTGCGGATTAATACTCCTCCCAACGGCGTCCAACCCGGATCGGTCTGGACGGCAACCGATAATGTGGGGGATGGGCAATGGCAAGCATCATCATCGGCACTAACTAGCTTTGGCCCAGATGGCTGTACAGGTGGAGGGAATTGCGGAAAGAATAGTTACCCTCTAGGTGGGCCTTATCAACTCTGCATTATATCTTTGGTAGCTGATACTGCTCCATCTAAAAGTGGGGGAGCTGGACAAGGTTGCCAGGTTTCATATAGCGGATCGCCGGGAAATTATCAATGGACTGGAACGGCTAATAACGCTATTTGTAGCTTTATTTGCATGTAGTGGCCTTTATCCTTTATTAGGAGGATTTGATGATGAGATTAATGATGATGTTTTTTCTCGCTTTGAGTTTTAATCAGCTTTCAATTTCTGCCGCTTCCTCTCAACCCGTTCAAACTGACCACCATTGGTGCGGGCAGGAAATTTATCAATTTTGCCGGGATGCTCAAACGATGCCGGAAAGATTGCGTTGTCTTGAGAAACATAAGAGCCGACTCTCGGCGGATTGTCGAAAAAAAGTGTCCGTCGCCCACCAAAAGGCTGCGCGCCTTCTTAACGCGTGCGCTCGGGATTTGACCCGGTTTTGCCAAGGCCAGATGAATTCCTATGGCCCCGCATCGCAATGCCTTTTAAATTACCAGAATAGACTCTCTTTTTCTTGTCGTAAACAAATGTCTCAAATTCGACATTACGCTTATCGGACCCTTGTGTGGAATTCCTGTAAGCCACAGATTTTAAGCCTCTGTTATCAAGAGACAACTGAAAAAGGGGTCTCCGCTTGCCTAAAAAATCATCTGGATGAGCTGTCCTCTGTCTGCCAAGAAGCCGGAGGAGAGGCCGGACTTTGGGAAAAACCCCGGCTTGCGCGGATGAAAAGTCAAAATCCAAAAAACCAACTCCAATCCTTAGAACCGTAATCCCCTGTAATATGACCCAACCCTCTTGAACTTCCGTCATAAAATTTGCGTTGGGAGTTTAAATTTGTTTCAATAAAAGCGATGAAGCAATACGGTTGGGGCCTGCCTCTTGGCGCGTCAAGTTACGCCGGAAGTATCGATTTCGGAATCTATCTCATTCACGCCGTCATGATCCTAATTTTTATCATCTGGGGCGTTTTCTTTACCTATCTTCTGATTAAATACCGAAAAAAAACTGGAGTCTCGGCCCAGCGCGATGAATCGCACGGAGTGGTTAAGAGTCTCATTCCTGACATCATCGTCATGGTTTTTGAGATCGTTTTGATCGCGGTTTACGCGATTCCAGTTTGGAGTAAGATTAAAATCGACACTCCTCCTTCTGGAAAAGCAAACATGGTGGCCATTGAGGCTCAACAATGGTCCTGGAATATCCACTACCCAGGTCCTGACGGCAAATTTGGAAAGACCGATCCTAAGTATGTTCATTTCTCCAATCCCATCGGGCTTGATTATAACGATCCGGCGGCTAAGGATGATATCGTCATCGCCAATGAATTGCATTTGCCCGTCAACAAACCCACGATTATTGAACTGACCTCGATGGACGTCATCCATAGCCTTTTTATTCCGGAATTTAGACTCAAACAAGACGCGGTGCCGGGAATGAAAATTCCAGTCTGGGTGACGCCGACAAAAATCGGGGCTTTCGAGATTTCTTGCGCTCAACTTTGCGGCATGGCGCACAGTTTTATGCGCGGAAAAGTCATTGTCCAAAGTCAGGCCGATTATGACGCCTGGCTTAAGAGTCGCGAGCCCCAGATCGCCAGCGTTCCCGCAAGCGAGGCCTTTTAAATGAGTCAAGATTCTCATTCATCATCCAAACCCTTTTATCGTTATTTTTTTTCCACCGATCACAAGGTCATCGGCCTCCTTTATACCATTACCGCTCTTGTGTTTTTATTGTGCGGTTTCATGCTGATGCTCCTTATGCGCTGGCAGTTGGCTTTCCCAGGCAGTCCGATTCCCTTTTTGGGCCGGATTCTTTCTCCCAACTTGGCTCCCAACGGCGTCATGACGCCGGACTTTTACAATGCCTTGGGCGCGATGCATGGAACCATCATGGTTTTCTTGGGAATCGTTCCCTTGGGCGTCGGCGGATTCGGCAATTACGTTCTTCCGCTTCAGATTGGCGCGGAAGACATGGCGTTTCCTCGTCTTAATCTTGCGAGCTACTGGTTTTTTCTTTTGGGCGGACTTTTGATGCTTTCTTCTTTCATTCTTCCGGGAGGGGCGGCTCAATCGGGATGGACCTCTTATCCACCCTTGGCCATCATTAATCCTGGGCAGACCGTTTGGCTTTTCGCGATGGTCATGCTGATTACTTCTTCTCTTCTGGGAGCAATTAATTTCTTGGTCACTTCCTTTAACTTACGCGCTCAAGGGATGAAACTCTCTCGCCTTCCAATTTTTGTCTGGGCCCAGATCGTGACGGCTTTCCTTCTTTTACTCGCCTTCCCACCTCTCGAAGCCGCTTCAGTTTTACAGTTGATGGACCGCATCGCCCACACGAGTTTTTATCTTCCGCAAGGCCTGGTCATTTTAGGGATGCGGCATATCGCCTCGGGTGGCGGGCAACCGCTTTTATGGCAGCACCTTTTCTGGTTTTTGGCCCATCCCGAGGTCTATGTTCTTTTGCTTCCGGCGATGGGAATTGTTTCGGAAATCATCGCCAACAATACCCGAAAGCCCATTCATGGCTATAACGTGATCGTGGGATCCATGATTGCAATCGGGATTCTGGCCTTTGTCGTCTGGGCGCACCATATGTTTATCAGCGGCATGAGCGCGGTTTTAAGCGACTTTTTCTTGGTGACGACGATGATTATTTCGGTGCCGTCGGTCGCCATTTTGACGAGTTTCGTTTTCAGCTTGCGTGGAGGCTCTATTCGTTTTACGACCCCGATGCTTTTTGCCTTAGCGTTTTTGCCGATGTTTGGAATCGGAGGATTGACGGGTCTGCCTTTGGGCCTGACCGTGACCGATATTTATTTGCATGACACTTATTACATCATCGGCCATTTTCATTATATAGTGGTTCCGGGATCGCTTTTGGCGTTGATGGGAGGGGTTTATTATTGGTTTCCCAAATGGTTCGGGCGAAAAATGAATGACACCTTGGGACACTGGCATTTTTGGCTGAGCCTTATTTGCATGAACGGCGTGTTTTTCCCGATGTTTATTCAGGGACTCGCCGGCCAAGATCGCCGCTATTATGATCCGATGGCGGCTTTGCACAGCGTTCCGACCCAACCTCTTCATGTCGTCAGCTCTGCTTTTGCGGGACTTCTTTTCTTGGCGCAATTGCCGTTTATCTATAATTTTTTCCACAGCATCTGGCATGGCGAAAAGACAGGTGACAATCCCTGGCAGGCGACGACCTTGGATTGGGCTTGTCCTTCCCCGCCGCCGCATGGCAATTTCACAAAACCTATTCGCGTTTATCACGGTCCCTATGAGTATTCTCCGGCCGGGCACAAAACGGATTGGGTGCCTCAAAACGAGGAGGTTTTAGCTTAACATGAGTTCCGCCACTGCCGTTTCTGATCACAACCTGGTCCATCAGCCTGGAGAATCCACCGGAGTCACTAACGCCAAACTCGGGATCTGGCTTTTTTTAGCCTCCGAGATCATGCTTTTCTCGACTTTGTTTACGACCTATATCGTTTTAAGGCTCGGCGCGGCCACCTGGCCTCGCGGCTGGGATGTTTTAAACGTGCCCCTTGGCATGATCAATACCTTTGTTTTGATCACCTCCAGCGTTACGATGGTCATGGCTTATGCCAAAGCGCATGAAAAAAATCTCAAGGGTTTTCAAACCTATATGTCTCTGACTATTTTTCTGGCCTTTGTCTTTTTAATCAACAAGGGAATTGAATACAGCGCTCATTTCCGCCACAATGAGTTTCCGTCTACTTCCATTTTTCATGCCGTCTATTTTACCTTGACCGGCCTTCACGGTCTTCATGTCATCGGCGGAATTATTGTCAACTCGACCTTGCTTTATCTTTCAAGAACCGACTTTGATCACCCGCTTTTCTTAGGCCGCGTTGAAGGCGCCGGACTTTATTGGCATTTTGTCGATATCGTTTGGATATTCTTGTTTCCGGCCTTATACCTGCTGTAGTTGGAGGCAATATGAGCGCAAACGCAGTCGCGTCAAACGAGCACTCTTCCCATGGCCCGAATGTCCGGGCCTATATGACGGTTTTTGGCGCGCTTCTTTTTTTAACGGTTGTCACCGTTTTGGTTTCTTATTGGCATTTGCCCATTAAAATG
>JAJYOT010000080.1 GCA_021796015.1 bacterium | reverse complement strand
GGGAAAGAAATTTATATTGGAGTTTCTTTAGCCCCTTTGTCTCTTAAAGGAGAATCTTTTATCTTGGTTACGTTAAAGGATATGACTTCCAAAAGACAAGAAGAAGAGAGGAATCAACAATTAAACGCTCTCTTTGAACAGACCGCCGATAGTGTTGTTATTACCGATATTCAAGGGAATATTTTACAGGTCAATCGTGCTTTTGAGGAAGCTACAGGTTATTCGGCCGAAGAAGTTATTGGTAAAACCCCGAGAATTATTAAGTCCGAAAAACATGAGCCGAAGCTTTATGAACATCTGTGGAAAACGATCTTGGCGGGCAATGTTTTTAGGATGATTTTCACTAATAAGAAGAAAGATGGAAGCCTTTTCCATGAAAGCCAAACCATTAATCCGATCAAAAATAAAAAAGGAGAGATTACTCATTTCGTTGCCATTGGGCAAGACGTGACGGAAGAAAAAATACTTCGAGATCAATTGGCCCAAGTCCAGAAAATGGAGCCTTTGGGGCAGTTAGCCGGCGGCATCGCCCATGATTTCAATAACCTCTTGGTGACGATTCAAGGTTATGCCGATTTCATTTATAAATCCGCGGATAAGGATTCAGCGATTTATTCCGATGTCCAAGAAATTATTAAAGCGGGACAAAGGGCGACTTCCTTGGTGAAGCAACTTTTGGCCTTTTCGCGCAAACAACTGATTCAACCCCGGGTCATTAATTTATCAGATACTTTGATGAGCTTCCAAAAAATGCTCCGTCCGGTTTTGATGGAAAATATAGAGATTGCCGTTGTCGCCTCCCCGGCTTTGGGTTTAGTTTATGTTGATCCCCATCAAATAGAACAGGTGCTTCTTAATCTTGCGGTTAATGCGCGGGACGCGATGCCAAACGGCGGGAAATTGACAATTCATGCCCATAACGTCAAATTGGACCAATCCTATGCGCAAACCCATCTTGAAGTGGAGGCGGGGGATTATGTTGTGATTTCTGTTAGCGATACCGGAGTTGGCATGACTGCGGAGGTTAAAGCCCATATCTTTGAGCCTTTTTTTACGACCAAGGGCGTGGGAAAAGGCACGGGGCTTGGGCTTGCGACCTGCTATGGCATCATCAAACAACATAAAGGGTACCTTTCGTGCTATAGCGAAGAAGGACAAGGGACGATTTTTAGAATTTATCTTCCCAGAATTTATGAACAGGAAGATAAAGTTATCGCCGAAACTCCTACTAAATTTGCTGTTGGGGGGAGTGAGAGAATTCTTTTGGTTGAGGATGATCCCATGGTTCGTCGTTTTGTCGAAGCTTCTCTTAAGCGCCTCGGTTATCAAGTATTTTCCGCAGCCTATCCGGATGAGGCTATTAAAATATTCGCCGAAAATCCCATTCCTCCTATCGATTTGCTTCTAACCGACATTATCATGCCCAAAATGAGCGGCAAGGATCTTGCAAAAGAAATCCGCAAATATTCCCCTAACCTTAAAGTTCTCTTTATGTCGGGGTATACGGGAGAACAGCTTAGCGATACCGGAATTTTGGCGGCGGATATTCCTTTTTTAGAGAAACCCTTTACTTACGAAATTCTAGCCTCCAAGCTTCGAGAGATTTTGGATCGTCCGGCGCGTTCCTAGAAATTAAGCCCAACTTAAGCCTCTTTTAAGAGTATCTTTTTCTTTCTCTATTATCTTTCTCCTGTCACCAGGAGATTTTATGACCGTTAAGGAACGGCGTCCCAAGGTTCTTATTGTAGATGATGATTCGGCTGCGGCCGGAGTTTTGTCTAGAGAATTAAGAAATAAAGGGTTTGAAATCTGGAACGCCTATAATTCAGATGAGGCTGCTTTTTGGGTGGAAATGGAGAATTTTGACGTTATACTGGTAGATTTGGTCTTGCCGGGAGTCAGTGGTTACAGCGTCATCAATTTTTTAAGAGACAGGACCCAAGCTCCCGTATTTGCGATCACCGGATACGGGTCGGAAGACG
Source organism: bacterium (assembly GCA_021796015.1). The sequence goes on along the minus strand of JAJYOT010000080.1, from coordinate 2,842 downwards.
CGCGCCAAGACGTTAAGCTTTTGGGAGCCAACGATATTTTTTCAAAGCCGTTTGAATTTGAAGAAATCATCTCCAAAATGCGTTCCGCCATTTCGTGACTCCTTTCGGGTTTTACGTGATATTTTAAAATCCGAAGTTTCCGGAAAAAATTCTTGCTTGAGGATTCGATATATTGTAGATTGAACTTAGGACGGGACATCGTCGGTAAAAATCAAAGCCCGTCGTAAGGAGAATTAAAATGGCTGAAAAACTGCAGAAAGTCGGAATTCAACGCGCCGAGGGATACCTCTACTACATCGACAAACAAGGGGATATTTCCCGCGCGAAAATGGCCCGCGGCGGCAAAAAAGGCGGGAAAGCCGAGAAAGTTCAGAAAGTCGGCATCAAGAAAGAAAGCGGATACCTTTATTTCTTGGACAAAAAGGGAGACGTCTCCCGCGCGAAAATGGTCAACGCCTAAGGCGAAGGCTGTTTTTGTGGTAGAAGAGGCCTCGGCGTTTTTGCCGAGGCCTCTTTTTTTGTAAGGTGTTCGGATGAGATCGGTTCTAATCCTTGGTCCCGGCGCAGTGGGGTCATGCCTTTCCGTTTATGCGGCAAGACGAGGGAAAGAGGTTTATCTTCTCGGGCGCAGCCTTAAGTCCGATCAGAAACTCATTAGCCAAGGGATATCGTTTCAGGAGGTTTCCGGCCGTCAGCTAAAAATTAAACGCAACCTTTTCTCCGCTCGAATCAGAAAATCTCCTCTGCCTGTTTCCGCCGCTTTTTTTTGCGTTAAAAATGGGGATATTCGTTTGGCTTCCCAGTCCGCTCGAAGACTTATTTCTCCCAGCGCCCCGGTTGTCTTTTTTCAGAACGGCCTCAATCACCCGGCGATCGCCCGAAAAATTTTTAATTCCCAAAATGTCGTCATTGGAACGTGTTACGCGGCGGTAGAGAAAACCGATTTTGGGAAGGTGATTCATCGCGGCGGAAACGCTCTGATATTGGCTCAAAATCAAGAAAACAAAACGGCGATTAAAAAAGTTTTTTCATTGCTTTCAGAAGACGGTTGGGACGTTTCTATCACAAGCGATGAAGAAAAGATGTTATGGACGAAACTCTGTCTTAACGCGGCCATAAATTCTCTAGGCGCTTTAGCGAAAGCGATGAATGGAGAGATCGGGTCTACGCCTGAGCTTAAGGCGATCGCTTATAAAATCATGGAAGAGACTCTTTCTGTCGCCCAATCTTGCGGAATCAAGGTTTCAAGAAAAGAACTGGAAAGGCTTTTCTCTAAGGTTTGCCGACCGGATTCAAGGCAGAAAAATTCCACCCTTCAAGATATTGAAAAAGGAAAGAAAACCGAGATGAGGCAAATTCTAAGCCCGATTCTTCTGAGGGCGGAAAAACACAAGATTGAAATACCGGTTTTAAGACGAATGGCAAAAATGATTTTTAAGCTGGAGGTCTATGCCGGCAAGAATTTTTGACGGGAGCGTTTTTGCGGAAGGAATCTATAAAAATCTTAGATATCGCGTTCGCAAACTCAAAAAAAGGGGCATTGTTCCCGGTCTTGCGGTCGTTTATGGGAAAGAAATTCCTGCCGCAGAATCTTATGTGCGCGCTAAAATCAGGGCTTCAATGAAAACGGGGGTTTCTTGCGGTATTTTTCCAATGAACCCGTTAAGCGGAGAAAAGGACTATGTTGAAACTATTAAACGGCTATTAAAGGACAAAAATATTCATGCACTGATTTTGGTCAAGCCTTTCCCAAAAAAAGTAGATTCTGACAAATTAGAAACTCTTGTGGGTTCCACTAAAGATGCGGAAGGCTTAAATGTATTTCATTTTGGGCGACTTTTTAAGGCGCGGAGTTTTGAGGAAATCGAAAGAGAATCTTTGATTATTCCCTCAACCGCTCTGGCCTGCGCTGAGATCGCCAGAAAATTGGGCTCTCCATTGGAAGGTAAAAGAGCTTTGGTCATCGGCCGGTCTAATATCGTGGGAAAACCTACCGCTCACCTTTTGACCATGATGAATGCGACAGTGACCGTAGCTCATTCAAAAACCAGAAATCTCAAACAAGAAATTCAAAATGCCGATCTTGTGGTTTCCGCCGTTGGGCATCCGAATTTAATTTCCGGTTCTTGGATTAAAAAAGGAGCCGTGGTCATTGATGCCGGGACTAGCCACTTTCAAGGGAAATTAACGGGAGACGTTGATTTTAAAGGGGCGGCTCAAAAGGCCTCGTGGATAACCCCGGTTCCGGGAGGAGTGGGGCCTGTGACGACCGCGCTTCTTTTAAGAAATGTCGTTTCCTTGACTGAGAGAACTCTTTAATAAGGCGTTTTGGTATTCGTATTGGATCAGCGCGCAGGCAACAAGCGCCGCCGTATCGGCTCTTAAAATATTTTCTCCGAGATTGATGGGAAGAACGTTGTTTTGAATAAGAATTTGAGCCTCGTTCTCTGAAAATCCTCCTTCGGGGCCAATCCAAAGGTTGACCGGAAAAATTTCGTTCGGATTCATGGTTTTGAAAATCTGAGAAATAGAGGAGGAGCCGTTTTTGTTTTCCCGGGTTTTCTCCCAGGCAAATAAAGACGCGTTTGCGCGGGGGCTTTCTTTTAAAATTTCTTGAAGCGTCTTTGGGGAAGAAATAGCGGGGATGGAGGTCCTCTCCGATTGTTTGGCCGCGCTTGCAATAACTTTTTCCCAACGAGCGAGTTTCCGGGGATAATCTTCTTTCTTTAATGAGACCGCCGTATAAGCGGTTAAAACCGGACTAAACGCCTGGACCCCGATTTCGGTTCCTTTTTCAAGAATCTCTTCCCAAGCCTTGGTTTTGAGAAGAGCGGAATAAAGA